>CAZOYK010000001.1:0-60540 GCA_964584065.1 uncultured Anaerolineaceae bacterium
ATTCAATTATCATGCTTTTCTGAGACTTAATATACAAGGGCGAGATTGAGGGCACTCTGAACGGTGATAAGGACGAATATATCGTGCCCTCAATCCGCCTTTGACTTAGTTCCGGGTGGCAATTTTTCTTGAGTTGTTGAGGGTATGTAGGCGGATTGGAAGCACATCAAGGTCTCTGCATCATGAGTTGTGTGGTACTTCCAACCACGCCCTACGACATGCTATTGGCACTTAGCTACGCCCTACGCTGTAACATGAAAGACTCGCCTGGTCCTTGTATCTTGGTGGGTTGGCTATAGTGAGGTATCCGTAGTGTAAATGCTTAGTGACGCCAATCCACCCTACGCCCTTCCAATCACGCCCTACGACAGACTGCGGGAACTTTGTCTCGCCCAATGCAGTTTTTTGATAAGCAAGTGCTTGGTTGAAGCATGATAAAATTCATTCATCAGCCTTAAGGAGCTCACCATGACTGAACACGTTGCCCCCAATTATTCACGCGAAGAACACATTCGCGCCCTGATCGAGCAGATCAGCGCTTACATCGAGCAATTTCACCATGGCTCAGTAGAATTGGTCAGCGTTGAGGGCGATATCGTCAAAGTGCGCCTCGGCGGCGCCTGTTCGGAGTGCGAGCTTTCCACTCAGACCCTGCAGGGCTGGGTCGCCGGCACCATCCGCCAGTTCTTTCCGGATGCAATTGTTGTTGCTGACAAGAAATCAGAATAATTTTCCAAAGCTAAAACAACATCACTTTCCGGTAATTAGGAATTTATTTTTGATTCGTCTTGATTTGTTTGAATCAATTTCAACATTTTATAACTGAGGTCCTAACTACAATCAAGATCGTCTGCCTTTATCCCAGTTTTTTTACTAAGTTTGTGGATTCTTGTGCCCGCTTAATTAATTTGTGCACTTCGGCATGGTTTCAGGATATTCTGTAAATTCGTAAGGCTGTGGTTGCGTTGAAAGGTAAGATTTATTTTCAAGTATCGGTAAATCCGCGCTGAAAACAAGGTTGAATATATGTCTGAAACTGTTCACTAATGAGGTGTCTTCTGGTATGTTGGCAGCCAACTCATCAGGAAGATAGTAAGCGCTTAATATACCCAGACGATTGGCACTATCAGCTCCATGATCCCCTACGATGACAATGACAGGCGGATTGTCTGAAGATTTCAAAATATTCTTTATGATCGGCATAATCGCGTTGTCGACATATTGAACGTGGTTGGAGTAATAGCTTAAATAATCCTCCCAGGGAAGCGGTGTTACCCAAGGGAGTGGAGGTGGATTTTCGATCAAGCTCCCATCAGCATTAAAAACATACGGAGCATGTGGAATATTAATGTGCGTGAAAACAAATTTCGGCCCTCTATCAGGGATAATTTCATTGAGTTTTTCCTGAATAAACAGCTGTTGTCGTACGTCATCAGCATAAAGATAATCAAGCGGCACAAAACTGTCTGATTGGACATGCTTAGCCATGATTTGTAGTAATGGTTTGGCCACAGTGGTTTCACTGACCATACTTTCAAAACTATTAACAATTACTGCCTGGCTGAAATTTGATATGCTGTCAGCGTCTGTAGCTATGTAGTGACTGGCATCCTCCCAGGCCAATGGCTGATAGGACACGAGGTTATATGTACTGTATCCGATTTCCTCAAGGCTTCGCCGTAGACTGCTCTGTTTGATCAGTTCAAATAACAGAGTCCGATCTGTTTTTGGGGGCTGAAGCTCGGGGGCTAAAGTTGATATGTAGTCCATATTTAACATGGATGACATTGATAAAGGTGTATAGGCGTAATTACTCATGGCGCAGTCAAGCACATTAAAGCCCATAGCTTCCAGCTCATTAGTGAAGGCAGAATTGTCGAGGTCAAATGTTTCCAAAAGTACATCGGAGCGCAAATGGGAATCCAGCACAATTAAATAAACATCAGGTGGTGTTTCCGGGAGAGTGAGCTGCTGAGTGGAAAGCATTTGTTGTGCTTCTTGATTGGCTTTTTGTTGATTAAGGCCAAAAGAGATGATTTGAAAAAGTGGGGTGATGAGCAAAAACAAGGCAACCAAGTTTAGTACCAGTGAGAGCCTTCCGTCGACTTTAACAAGTTTGATCATGAGCACACAGCCAACCAGCCAAATCAACCCCCACACAATCAAACCAGAATTCTCTTTAAAAACATAGCCATAGCTAAAAAAGAAAATAATAGACCAGAGGCTAAGCAAACCTGCCAGAGGGGTTTTGCGTGTTATCAGCCAGAATGTTAGAAAAAGAATGATGCCAATGCCTGCTGCAATAAGAAGCGATCTGAGACCTGCCTTGAAATAAACTTCCCGAATATTGACGCCCAAGGCTGCAAGAACTGGGAAAATGGCGAAAATGACTGGATAAAAAGGGAATTCACCGAGAGTTGTACGCTTCATGATCGATGATTATAACATTTCTGTTTTACCCATTTAGGCAGGTCAACGGAAAAATGACATGGAGAAATCAGGATAAATAATAGGTATATTTTGATGTGAGCATCATACTCCGTTGCTCATTCGCTTTATCAAATACGACGCACATAATTAATGGACCTAAATTAAAACTACCCCAATTCCCGGTAAGTGGGTGCGCTTGGGGCAAAAATTTCGCGCTGAACGGTCTCGAGCAAAGTTTCGCCTTTCAGATCTTCAACTGTATAACAAACCGCTTCCATCTTGTCTGCCAGGTCCTGCGCCAGGCCACTATCGAAGACTTTCTGCTCCATGTTGATCACCACGCTGTGGATCTTTTCGTTGGCAAACATGCCAGCCAGTTCCGCGATTTCTTCCGCCACTGGTCGCCCGGGGGCAAGTGGCACATTCCCCGCGCCATCCGTCAGAACGATCAGCAGTGGTTGCACGTCCGGGTGCAGGATCTTTTCGCGCTTGATGACTTCGTAGGCCATCTGCAGCCCTGCTGAGAGCGGCGTCTTGCCGCCAACCGGAATGTTTTCAAGCGCGCGCTGAGCCAGCAATACCGAGTTGGTTGGCGCGAGCACCAGCGTGGCGCGGTCCTTCTGGAAAACGACCAATCCCACGCGATCGCGGCGCTGGTAGGCGTCCGTCACCAGGGATAAAATCGCCCCCTTGGTAGCCTGCATGCGCTCCGAGACCGCCATCGACCACGAGCCATCCACAAGGAACAGGATCAGATTGGCGGTCTTCCTGACCCGAACTTTTTTCTGAAAATCTGCTGATCGCACCGCAAATGCCACGTCACGTTCGGCACGCAAGCTTTCACGCTGGCTCTGGAACGGTGCGGCTGCGCGGATGGTGGCGTCGAACGCCACATCGGAGGTGTCATCAGGCGCGGCTTGCGCCTGGATGTAGCGTCCACGCTTGGTTTTTGATCGGGTTTGGGAGCGTCTGCCGCCCTGCTTGCGGACCATTTCGTCCAGGGGAGTGTCCAGTTGGCGCGGCTCAAAAGTTTCGCCAGGCTTCACCACCTTGCCGCCCTCCCACCATTGGGCGTTTATCTCAGTGAAGATCTGCTGCTGCCCCTCCCCAACAACGGGGAGCTCATCGTCGTCTCCCTTGTTGTCTAAGGAGTCGGGTTCCGGGGGTCCGTCAGTTTTTTTTTAGATTCTTCGGCTGTGTCGGGTTTTTCTTCCTCTTCGCCGCCGACGATCGTGGTTTGCATTTTCAAGTCAGCCAGCTTCGCCTCAAGCGCCTGCACCCCAACTGCACTCTTGCGGAACGGACCTGCCTTAACTCTGTGCGGCAGTGCCAGCTCAGCAGCCATGGCAATATCCCGCGGCGTGATGCGCGTGCGCCCTTCGAAGGCAGCTTGGGCTCGGGCAGCTTTGAGGATCACCAGGTCCGACCGATGCCCGTCCACTTCCATCTCGGAGGTCAGGTCGGCAATGATCAGCAGGTCGCGCTGGGTGTAGCGCACCTCATCCACCAATTCGCGCGCCATCTCAATTTGCTCTGAGAGTTCCAGCTCCTTTGGCAGCCAGACCTCGCGAAAAGCCTCCGGATCAGCCTCAAAAGCGATATTGCGGCGCATGATCTCCACACGCTGGGCCTTATCCAGGATGCCGCGGATCTCAACCGAAAACGCAAACCGATCCAAAAGCTGGGGACGCAGGTCGCCCTCCTCAGGGTTCATCGTGCCAACCAGAATGAAACGCGCTGGATGGCTGAAGGAGATGCCTTCCCGTTCCACCATGTTCACGCCCATTGCCGCCGAGTCGAGCAGGATATCCACCACGTGATCATCCAGCAGGTTGACTTCGTCGATGTAGAGCAGACCGCGGTTGGCGGCTGCCAGCACACCGGGCTCAAAATGGCGCTCTCCTTTTTGAATAGCCCGTTCGATGTCGAGCGTGCCAACCACGCGGTCTTCAGTGGCTGAAACTGGCAGGTTGATGAAAGGCGTTTCGCGGATTTCCGTAGGCATCGGATCCTCACCCGCCACAAAGCGCTCACGGCATTCCGTGCACCAGGTGGTGGGCTTGGCAGGGTCACAACCAAAGCGGCAGTCGCTGACTACCCGCATAGGCGGCAACAAAGCCGCCAGGGCTCTCGCCGCGGTGGACTTGGCCGTGCCGCGTTCGCCGCGAATCAGCACGCCTCCAATGCGGGGATCGACGGCGTTCAGGATCAGCGAGCGGAGCATCCGCTCCTGGCCGACTACTGCTGTGAAGGGAAAGATTACGCGTTCGTTCATATGTGTCTCCTGCAAGCATGGATTATAGCACGCCACACCTCAATCGCGGTGTTTGTGTCAAATTCAGGAGAGACGATCTGGTTTTCCCATAAAACCTTCATTCAGGACAGAAAAGAGTCAAATTGGCTCCCTTTTCGGCCTTTTTGAGAGTTCCTGATAGTTTAATTTGGCTAAACTGAAACCCGTAAGCTTAACTTAAGGAGTCAAACATGGAAGTTCCACGCCACTGGCGTTTGAAGAAACAACGATACGCACTGCAGGGCGAAGTCTGCCCCCACTGCGATGCCAAGATTTTTCCACCCCGCGATGTCTGCCCTGAATGCGGCGGCGAAGCCAAAACACCCTTCACCTTCAGCGGTCAGGGTGAGGTTTATTCCTTCACCAGCTACAGCAACGCTCCTGCTGGCTTTGAAGAACAAGCTCCCTACACCATTGCCATGGTCAAATTGAATGAGGGTCCGGTTGTGACCGCCCAACTGACCGATCTCGGCGCTGAGCCCGTGCGCATCGGCATGCCGGTTGAGATGGTCACGCGCAAGATCCGCAACGACAGCTCCGACCGCGGCATGATCGTCTATGGCTACAAATTCCGCCCGGTGATGCAGGGATAGTCCCTCTATTGAAGCAAATCCAAACCGCCTTCCAAGTCTGGAGGGCGGTTTTTGTATTGTTCGTGCCACCTTTGGTCTTGGTCAAGCGGAATTTACGCAAATACAGCTATCCCCCCATCACATTAGAAAAAGCGACCCGGACTAAGTTGGAGCAGGCGGAAGGAATTGCGAAAGATTGGGCGGAATGAGGTATTTACCCTGTTTCCACGTAATTCTTTGCATATTCCAAGAAATTTTCCTTGAACCCTTCCAGCCAGGCTTCGATGAAAGACCGCTGTTCGAATAAAGGTAGCAAATCTTCTGCAAGGTCTGATAACCTCATTTCAGCAATCTTTTCGCCCAGTAATTCAATCGCGGAGTGAACCGTATAAGGTTGGTGACCATCCTTAGCCAGCTTTTGCTCCAATGGTCTGATTTTCTGCTGCATGAACCATAATAAATCATAAAAATCGCGGCCTTTGATCGCAACCCCTTCACCCTTCTGAAAATTGCGCTCCAGGCAGGCCAGCATCTTCCCGGCCATCATCGTTTCCAGCGAAAAATGCGCCGCCACAAAACTTCTGCCAAAAAGTAGCACCGGCGTTTTGCGTATGATAGAAATTTGCTTGTGCTGGCTGACCTCCACTTTTAGGTGCAGCGGTTCGTTGGCATGCGAGGTCAACCCCAAAGTATAGAGGATCGGAAACTTCAAGGTAGTTCGCCGGACGCCCCACTCCCCAATCTGGGTTTTGGCGGTCATATCGTCATATCCGATATTGGAACGGTAGAAAATCAGCAGATCATTTTCGAGATTGCTCAAATCAATCCCATTGCTGTTATCCAGGTCAATATCTTCCGAAAGACGGTTCAGGCCGTAGATCACATGCAAACAGGTGCCACCATAAAAATTGAGCTTGCGGTAGACCGGGTGATTGTAGAGAAAATCAAGGGTATACGCCTGTAGAAATTCCTTAAGGATCACCCGCTTGGTTTCATTGGGCAGCAAAGGGTCTTTTTGTGACAGAACGTTTTGCATCAATTGAATTAATGTCGCCATACGGTTTTCCTCAGGTTTTTCAATATCTGCTCCATCTTTTTGCTGTTGCTGATCTCCACGAAGGTTTCAAATTCAACCTGGTCACTTTCTGAGAAATCCTCAAGGTTAAGACGCAGATCTTCTGCCAGGTTATTGCCAGCCAAACGTCGACTGCCCTTCCAGGGGCGTAAATAGAGAAAATCAAAAAGTGCCTTTGCCAACGTTGCCTGGGATATTGGAATACCCATGTATTCGGAAAACAGAAAACCCTGATAGAGTTCCGCTTTGATATTGCGGTATGTAAAAGTCCCCAGTTTGTTTTCGAAAACACGGGTCTGTTTGATCGTGACCGCAGTAACCGGGTACGTAATTTCGGTGAGAATTGCGCTTCGCTGCAGTATATATTCCAGGGATAGATAGGACTGGGGGATCAAAATCGCGCTGACCATGGGTGCAAAATCGGCGTCCGCGCGGTGCAGTTCGAAAAAACGTCGTGTCATGTAGACGCCTCTTTTAAGCTGGATAATTTGTTCAGCTTTCATCCAGCGGTAGAGCGCAGTTTGGATCGTGCCGGTCGCAACAGATTCATCACCAAGAAGCTGTTTTACCGCTTCAATAGTGAAGTATGGAAAAGATTCAAGAGAGGAAATGATTTTTGTTTTCATATAGGATAATTGACGCTTTGCGTCTATTATCCTATATATAAGTCAATTATGCAAGTGGGAAAAAATTGTTAAATACATTGCCCCACATCTGGATGCTGTACCGCTCCGTTTCGAACACCCAGAGGTGTCTATGTTATTGCTTGCCGGAAATTCCGTTTTCGGATAATGGAATTGCAAGGAATTAACTGGATGTGATTGGATCCACCCCGCGATGTCTGCCCTGAATGCGGTGGCGAAGCTAAAACACCCTTCACCTTCAGCGGTCAGGGTCAGGTCTGGTCCTTCACCAGCCACAGCAATGCTCCTGCTGGCTTTGAAGAGCAAGCTCCCTACACCATTGCCATGGTCAAATTGAATGAGGATCCGGTTGTGACCGCCCAACTGACCGATCTCGGCGCTGAGCCCGTGCGCATCGGCATGCCGGTTGAGATGGTCACGCGCAAGATCCGCAACGACAGCTCCGACCGCGGCATGATCGTCTATGGCTACAAATTCCGCCCGGTGATGCAGGGATAGTCCCTCTATTGAAGCAAATCCAAACCGCCTTCCAAGTCTGGAGGGCAGTTTTTGGTTTGGTAAATCTGAAGGTTCCCTTTACCTGATAAATAAACATCGAGCTGCCATGGGTATCACTAATGCCCGTTTTGAGTCACCAGGTTCATATGTTTATCGATGGTTATTCTAAGATAAAACTGCACTAACTGGTTTGATGGGCATTGAATTTTGGATTCTTTTTTCGTATACTGTTAATTAATTATCCGGCTTTTTTGCTCATAAAGATAGTAGCCATTTATCAACACCTAAGAACTATCACGCACTCATTAAACATTATGCCAGCCTAATCGAATAATTTTCAATGCGATAAGTGGTCGTTGCGCTTGATCACTATCGTTTGGAATCATTATTTTGGCTCAATGCGCATTGCTTGATTCATGGCATGCGCTTGACTACCTGTTTATCACCTCTTGAAAGGAGCGTCCAAAAATGATAAAGAAAACATTTCTGATAATTGTGTTGTTGAGTTTGCTGCTTGTAGCGCCTGGCAAGCCGGTAGTAAGTCAAACCGCTACAGCCGGAGAGAATGATCCTTTGCGTACAATTGACCTAAGTCACTTTGAACAACAGGCAGCCGCTTCTAGCGCTGTCACGCCTGCGCCGGCTGTGGATGAAGCCTTAGGGCTGCCGCCTGAGCAAGCCCAACCCATGTTGGAAAGCGATCCGCTATCTTTTGAAATTAACTCGGGTAGGTTTGTGTATGATGATTTTAACCGCATAGATGGTGCCATAGGTGCGGGCTGGACGGTGCATAATGGTTATTGTAATATTGCCAGTAATTCAGCTGTGTGTGGTGGAGTATCTTTACCGGGTCGGGCTACCTTCAACGGTGTATCTACCGATGGTAACATGGCAGAAATGGATGTGGCAGTCTCAGGCACAAGCCTGCAGTATGCTGGGCTGCTGCTGAACTATGGTGCGGGCGTCAACAATCTTTTTATTAAAGTGCAGCAACAAGCTCCTTTCGAAGGAAAATTCACCCACGCCGCCTGTTACACTGGTAGCGGTGGAATCGGTTTTGGTTTGAATTTCTTTGAACTCACATCCCCTTTTATGAGCGCTCATATGAGCGCCAGGCGTGTGGGAGATACGGTTACGCTCGTTTTCTCCAACGTGGATGGGAGCACACAGCCCACGCAAACCTATACCTGCACCGGGGCACCTCCACCGGAAGGTAGCGGCATAGGCATTCTGGGTTATAACGCTATTGCCCGGATGGATAATTTTGGCGTCTCAAATAAACACATTCTTTTGGTGGATGATGATTGGGATTTTGATGAGACAGTGCCAAATGATGGTGGACGTCCTTACTACACCACTGCCCTGGATATATTGGGGTACTCTTACGCAGTTTGGGATACGGTCACCCAGGGTTCTCCCACGACAGCAGACATGCTTCCTTATGATGCCGTCATCTGGTTCACCGGTTATGCCTGGGAGGAGACAGTCTTACCCAGTGACGAGTTAGCTCTTGCTGGGTATCTTGAAGCTGGCGGTGTGCTAATCCTTTCTTCGCTGGATTATATTTATTCAGCTGGCACCGTTACACCCTTCATGAGAGACTATCTGGGGATTTCCTCATATGATGAAGATGTTACTGAATTAGATCCCGTAGGTACTCCTGACAGTCCGATTGGAGTCGAGTTGGGACCATATACCTTGGTGCGCCCGGATACCTGGGCGGCTTATTGGCCAGGAGTCGGCTATGAAGGACCTTACACCGATTACGTTTACCCCACACCCGAAAATTCAGCGCCTTTCAAATTTTGGACCTCAGGTGTGACCAACAGCAGTGCTTTTGACGGAGGACACTTCCGCACAGTCTTCCTCGCCTGGCCCTTTGAATGGGTAGGTTTTGTCCTGGATCGGGCTGAGATTCTCGGCAGTATGCTTGAATGGGGACATTGGGTTGCCAAATCAGACGCCTGCTTTGATCTGACTCGTTTTGATGCTGAATATTTCCCACGCACAGGCTTGGTATACGTTTTAGGTGGGCGTTCAGGAATTGATACGGATGGAAATATTTATGCCTATAACCCATCGACGGGTGCTTGCATAGACACGGGGGCTGATATGCCCATCCCAATCTCAAATTTCACGACCAATTTGATCAATGACGGCAGCAAAGATTTGCTGTGTACCTTTGGTGGACGTGAAGCAGGGGGTTCTAACACTCTCGCTGTCCAATGTTACGATCCCCTTGCTAACACTGCCTCTGTGGTGGCAAATTTACCAGCCGCTTACACTGGCTATGTGCCTGGGGCTCAGGTTGTTTACAACAACCGCGTTTATATTTTCGGTGGATTCAACTCCTATGCAGCCCCGTATGATCTCGCCCGCACTGACCGTTACAATCCTATAACCAAATCCTTTACCCAGCTCGGCAACCTTAGCCTGGCACGCAGCTATATTTATGCGGCAGAAGTAGCTGGCAAGATCTATGCTTTTGGCGGTACGATCAGTGATCCAGGAGGTTTGTTGGCACAAACGCGAGCGGAAGTGATGGCAGATCCTGAAGGTGCAGGCACCTGGAATGATGCTGCCGTACCGGACTTGCCTTCACCGATGGGCGAAGGTCGGGCATTTGGCTTTGATTCAGCAGACGGTATCGACAGGCTGACTGATAAGATCGTTTTTGTTGGCGGCGGCGATTGGCCGAATGAAACCGGTGATGGTTGGACGTATGATACCCTGACCCACACTTACGATGTGAGTTTTCCCGATTTGCAGGAGTTCAGACGCGACCATGCGGGTGTCTATGTCCCCCTCGATTCTTCCAACCAGGCTGACGGACTGCCAGGTTTATGGGTAATTGGCGGTCATAGTGGATCTGACGCTCCGCCTTATGCTGGAGTGGAGTACTTCCCACTCAACTACAACTTCCTCTATGCCTTTCTCCCGTTAGTCCTGAAGTAGGACAGTTGGCTGTGATTTACCTCTCCCTTCAAAAGACACCAGGACGGAATCTGTTTGGTAAAAAAGGGAGAGGTTTTCTTTTAACCATTGCTAACTCATCATGATTTCCTGACCATATTCCTCGCAAGATCGTCAATCTGAGAGACAAATTGAAGTCATGTTCCTATCACATTCAAGTTTTATCGGAACACATCTCCTTTTTCCTGTTTGATGATCATACAGTTGAGGCCACGATGGTTAACTATTTTTGCCATTTGATGGCATTAGAACTCGTCCAACAAATTCTGATATCAACCAGGGTCTTCTATATCAAACAGGGGGGGTGGATTCAACAATTCACGAAATAAACGAATTGAAAATCACCTTATTCCTATGGAGTAGCAATCTGAGCACAAAGACAGCTCCGACCACGGCATGATCGTCTATGGCTATAAATTCCGCCCGGTGATGCAGGGTTAAACGAACACTTGATAACCAGAGTGCCTTCCATTTTGGAGGGTACTTTTGATTCACGCAGTATTTGTTTCTCAGTAATTTCATTATGGGGGAAGTGCTGCTTCACGCTAAAACAGGAACAAGTGACCCGCTTGTAAGGTGCTTTGCCAATCTTGGGACGCCAAGATTCTCTCTTGGAGCGCGAGGACATCGCCAAAACATTCTTTCTGCGCATCCCAGCTGGTTAGGATGTCTTTGTCGGAGGTGATCAGCGGCTTCCCGGAAGACCTTTCTCAACGCGACTGGACACCCGTGGGGAGAGGCGCATTAAAAATTGTGGGTTTTGGCAGTCTGAATTCACTGGCAGTTATTTGACTTTGACAAAAGCTGCTTGGCCTTAATCGCTTATTATGATTGCATTATTCCAAATCAATCCAAAAAGAGGTCTTCCTATGAAACGCAATATGTCCAATCTTGACCGCATTATCCGTGCCATCATCGCCGTCCTGTTTGCCTATCTTTATTTTGGTGGAGTCGTCACAGGCACGTTTGGCATTATCCTGGTGGTGCTCGGCGCAATCCTGCTGATAACATCCGTCCTTGGCTTCTGCCCGCTATATGTACTCCTTAAAATGAGTACCTTGAAGGACTAAACCTGGCATTTCTACAGGGAGGATGAGTAATCATTCGCTTTTGATTTTTTAAACCTATTGGCTTACAGATAAAGTTGTTGCATATTTCCGTGTTCGCTGGCTCGAACAACGGCTTGTTTGAAACGTCAATGTAAGGAACCCGGAAAATATTCAAAGCATCCTAAAAGATATATGGCTTGCCAAAAAATTGTTGTGAATTAGGGAATCACAAAACCAGCTGACCGAACTTGCCGCTGAGCCTGAGCGCATCGGCATGCCGGTGGAGATGGTCACGCGCAAAATCCGCAACTATGGCTCCGACCGCGGCATGATCGTCTATGGCTACAAGTTCCGCCCGGTAATGCAGGGATAGTCCCTCTATTGAAGCAAATCCAAACCGCCTTCCAAGTCTGGAGGGCGGTTTTTTGTTTTGGGGCGTATAATTTTTCTTGTTACATACATGAGTAGAAAAACATTAAGAGACAATAGTTAGATTAAGAAAGAAAAATGATAGTTGACACGAATTTCAATTTTTACTCCGACTCAAAGGGTCGTGATCCTGACAGCGCCAGTCCAACTCTCAATAAATACCATAGAATAGCCGGAAAAGGCCCTCTGACATTAAAAAAGAAGGTTTCCGCGCCACCTTGCTGCCATTGCTGACATTACATTCGGCGGATTGCTGGCGCTTGGGATTTGCTATTTGCTCTTCTTACTGACCAATCATCTCGCGAGATACCTGGTTGCTTTCATCAACCTCTCCTCCATGCCGCCCTTCATCGTTCGCAGAGTTTTTGCTTTGGTGCTTATGGCTCTATATTTGGTTGTGCTTCGCGCCAAACTCTCTGATCTCGCCAAATCCACCCTCCTTGTCGGTCCAATGGGGATCCTTTTTTCGACCGCGATGATCACCCTCTATCAAACGCCAGCGTGGGCGATCGCGGTCACAGTTGTTATCACAGCTGTCAGCATCTTTCTGCTACACAGAAGTATGAAGCCCTGGTTTTATTATTATGCTATCGCGATCGCCTTGCTTGTTTCCATTGCCTTAGCCTGGCCGCGGGCTTGAGAGATCAGGTTGTCGCTCCACAAAAAAAGAATAGGGAGGATATGTGTAATGACTTCAAGTTTCTACCGCGAATGAAGTTTGGGTATAATTTCGGGGAAATCCATGCTTTCTGGTGTGACAGTCACATTGCCTGTTTTTGAAGCATGTTTTTCATCACGATTCATTGGATTGAATGATATATTAAATGGTGAGATTTTTCTTTGCGTGAGGCTGATTTGCAAAAGTATTTTAAAGAATATCAATGGTCCAACATCAATGCCATGCTGCGCAACCTTAAGTCAAGCCCGGAAATCTGCACGGACGATTTTAATGACCAATTGGTCATAATTACCGGGGCGACCTCAGGCATTGGTTATGCGGCCGCAAAAAAATACGCCTCTCACGGCGCTGAACTGCTCTGCATCAATCGGAATGAACAAAAGTCAAAAGAGACGTGTGATGCGATTCAAAGCCAGTATGGCACCAGTTGCACCTATTGGATTGCGGATCTCTCACGGCTTGCTGAAGTCCATTCCGTGGGAAAGAAACTGGCCGCACTTGAGAGGGACATTGACGTGCTGATCCACAACGCGGGTGTCTATAACACAAAGAAGATCATCACAGCGGATAACCTGGAAGCAAGCTTCCAAACGAACTACCTGAGCACATTCATTTTGAATCATTACCTCAAGGAAAAATTCATCAAGCAGAAAAGCGGACGCATCCTGTTCGTCAACTCTGAAGCCCACCGGTTCGCCGCCTGGGGTCTGCACCTGGATGATCTTACCTGGGAAAAGCACGCCTATTCGGGGCTGAAAGCTTACGGCGCCGCGAAGTTGGCGCAGTTACTCTCGATGATCAAGCTCAACGAGGCATTCCTTGGGTCAGGGGCAACGGTAAACGCTATGCACCCGGGCAACGTCAAGACGAACAGCGGGCAAAACAACGGTCCCATCTACAAGTTTTTCAAGCGGATCTTTATTGATCGCTCAGCGCAGTCTGCCAACATTGCCGCTGAAGCGCTCTATTTTTTGGGCGTTTCCAAAAGCCTGGAGAAGGTTTCGGGTAAATTTTTCAATCTCACAACCGAAGAAGAGCCAGCTCCCCCGGCGTGGGATAAGGATGCCGCCGAAGAACTTTGGACACTCAGCTGCAAGTTAGGTGGAGTGAAATGACAGAAGAAAAATCAAAAGTCGTGATTGTTGGAGCAGGTATGGCAGGGCTCACAGCCGCCGCTTATCTCTTGAGGGAAAACTATGACGTTTTGATCCTGGATAAGAATGATAAGTGCGGCGGCTTGCTGCGGACCTTCCAGTCAAACGGGTTTTCCTTCGATTCAGGTCCGCGGGCTTTTGTAAATTCCGGCATCATGAAACCGATCCTGAAAGACCTGAAGATCGATTGGGAGGTCCTCGAAAACAAAATCTCGATCGGTGTTGAAGACCATATCGTTCGATTCAATTCAATCGATTCTTTACAAGAATATAAAAAGATGCTAATCAGCCTCTACCCTGAGAGCGTCGATGATATCGAAAAGATCATCCCAATTCTCTATCGACTATCGGAATATACCAAGGTTTTGTACGAATTTGATAATCCCAACCTCACCACCAACCTGATGGCCGATAAAAAATTCCTGATCAAAAAATTACTTCCCTGGACCTTCAAGTTCCTCAACGCGCTCAGGCAGTTCAACAAATTCAAGATGCCCATGGAAGTTTTCATGGCGCGCCTGACCAAAAATCAATCTTTAGCCGACATCATTCTCCAGCACTTCTTCAGGAAGACTCCCACCTATTTCGCCTTGGGTTATTTTCATGTTTACATGGACTATTTCTACCCCAAGGGTGGCACAGCCGCGGTGGTTGATCTGCTGAAAAACAGAATATTGGAAAAGGGTGGCGAAATCAGGCTGAACACCCAGATTGTCTCGGTCAACCCATCCGAAAAGACGGTGACCGACTCGTCAGGCGAAAGTTATGCTTACGATGACCTGATCTGGGCGGCAGACCTCAAAACCCTCTATCGCAATCTCAATCCTGAGGGGTTGGATGCGGAAATCACCGCGAACGTGAAAGCAGAAACCGAGCGCATTCTGGCGGCAAGAGGCGCTGAATCCGTCTTTATTTACTTCCTTGCGGCAGATCGCCCAATGTCCTACTTCCAGTCCAGAGGTGGGGAGCACATGTTCTATACCCCCTCCAGGCAAGGTTTGGGCCAAACCACCCGCCTCGAAAGAGAAGCCCTCGTCAGGGACTTTAACGCAAAATCCAAGGCTGAGGTATTCGCCTGGCTGGAACAATACTGCGATCTAAATACCTATGAAGTCTCCATCCCTGCCCTGCGCGACGCCACCATGGCGCCGGAAGGCAAAACCGGCCTGATGATCAGCTGCCTGCTGGACTACGACGTGGTTGAGAAGATTGAGCAAGCCGGCTGGTATGACGAATTCAAAGAAACCCTCGAGAAGCGTATCCTCAGCAATTTCTCTGAAACCGTCTACCCGGGCTTAGCTGAGGATATCCTTTTCAAGTTCTCTTCAACACCGCTGACGATCAAACAGGTGGCCGGGAGTTCGGAAGGGGCCATAACCGGCTGGTCATTTGAGTCGGATGTGCCGGTCGTCAACAAATTAACGAACCTTCCAAAATCCGTTCTGACACCGATCCCCGGGATTCTCCAGGCAGGGCAGTGGGCGTATTCCCCCGCGGGCGTGCCCATCGCGATGATGACGGGCTGGTATGCGACACAAAAGATTTTAAAAGACGCAAAGAAATCCCGGGGTAAATAACCGGGGATCTACATAGAATAAGGATCTTGTAACCACTGCCAAACCGTAAATGCAGGATGCCCAACCCAACAATGGGGCAAACAGGAGCTTGATATAAGCGTGAACGCATTAACGATAGTGACGATTGGCTTTCTGATGATGGAGGCTTCGAATGTCATCATGCTCTATTTTTTCCCGGACTCAAGATATGCCAACAGCGTGGGTGTGTTCAAAGCCTGGGAAAAATCAAAACAAGACCCCGAACTGCATAATTTTGTGAAATACCTGGTCAACTGGGTTGCAGGCACCAAGTTAATCGTCATCCTGCTGTTGATCGTGATCCTTCTAACCGCGCGCGAACATACCCTGATCTTTACCGGCGCTGCAATGGTCCTCTCGATCGCCTCGTTCTTTTGGCGTCTCTTCCCGCTCATTCGAGCAATGGATCGAAATGACCAGATCGAACCCAAAAATTACTCCACCACCTTAGGGTGGATGATATGTGGTTTTTTTCATGGTATTCCTCGCGGCGGTGATCATCACAATCCTAACTTCAAAATAAGCGGTCTAATTCCGGCTTTAAAGAACCGACATGCTGATTGTCATTTCGCAAATTATCAGTACGGAATAAAATAAAAGAGTCAGTCGGCAGTCCTAAAAAAGATGCGTTCTTTTTTCATAAAGAATGGCAAGACAGTATCAGGAATAAAGCTTCATGAAATTGATCGACATCATCCATCGCCAGCCCAACCCTCAACCCTGGTTTGAAGGGGAGAAAATTCCCTGGAATGACCCGACCTTCAGCAAACGGATGCTGAATGAACATCTATCCCAGGCGCACGATGCCGCCAGCCGCCGCTCAGAAACCATCGACGCGCAGGTGGATTGGATCCACCAGGCTGTGCTCAAAGGGCTCCCTTCGCGCATCCTCGACCTGGGATGTGGACCCGGGCTCTACACTGCCCGCTTAGCTGGCTTGGGTCACACTTGCACAGGCATTGACTTTTCGCCTGCCTCCATTGCCTATGCCAAAGAGCAGGCCATTGCCCGTAATTTGCGCTGCCAGTATTTCGAGGCAGACATTCGATCAGCTGAGTATGGCAGTGGATATGACCTTGTTATGTCCATTTTTGGAGAATTCAACGTGTTCCGACCAGAAGACGCGAGAGTAATCCTGCAGAAATCATTCGCTGCTTTGAAGGCGGGTGGTTACCTTTTGCTTGAACCCCACACCTTCGAGAAAGTGCGGGAATTGGGTAATCAGTCACGTTCCTGGCATGCTGCGGAAAGTGGTTTGTTTGGGGATGAACCATACCTGTACTTACAGGAGAATATCTGGGCTGAAGAAGCCAGGGTGGCGATCCAACGTTATTACATCTTGGATGTCAATTCCGCTGAAGTGACATTCCATTCATCCAGTATGCAAGCTTATACCGACCAAGAATATCGCTCCCTGCTGGTTGATTGTGGATTTGTTGAAGCAACAATTCTGGGCTCGATCAGCGGCAGTGGCAATAGTTTCGCCGGGCTGCTTGGAATTCTCGCTCGAAAGCCGGCTTGAGGGTTTGATTAGACCCACTGAGTGGTTCTTTCTACTGGTGTCTGTTGTCATCTTGTCTTTTATGAATGATTAATCAAAAAACCGGAGAGCACAATCAGTGCCATCCGGTTTTTTAAGTCTGACTTTCTTAACCTATTGCGAATGATTCCCAGGCTTCATGGGGTGATCAATGGTTCGAAACGGATGAAATCATAGTAAGCATCAAACTCATCGTCCTTATACCGAGAACTCCCCCCGCCTGCACTCAAAAAGAGTTTATCACCAGCTGCGTACCCTTCGGTTTTTCCCAGGTAGATCCAATCGACGCCATTTTCTGAATAATAAAAGGTGTATTTCAAACCTGCCATATCAAGCCGCAAGTAAACCGGACCTGAAAAACGGATTTGATCAGAAAAAATTGCCTCATAATAGTAATCATAAGGGCAACTATCATCAAAACAAGCCCAGGCATACACAGAACGACCGCTATCGCTTTCAAGGGTTATTCCTAATTTAATCGTATAACCATTCGTTTCATAGGAGTTAGGCGTAAGACCCATGCCTACATTCTGGCCTTCACGGTACATATCGCCGTCTACACGTGTGATGATGGAGATGTTTGTGTGAGTCAGTGGATAGATGAAGATATTCTTTGGGATGTAATTTTCGTCATCAAATTCCTGGTAACGTCCGGAAATGTGCAGCCAGCCCGGTTTATCGGTGAGGTCCCAGCGGGTGGGGTCTGCACGCTCAACGCGCATATTCAGAGGAAGACCCGCTGATTCTTCAAATTGTGTACTTAATTCTTCCAGGATCGGTCTCAACGCCATCGATGTTGCCTGTATGGCTTCCTGCTGTCTCTGCTCTTCAAGCGCAGTCTGGGTTGCCTGGGTAATTGCCTGTTGTGTGCTTGTGTAAGCTGTTTGGGTAGCACTCTCCGCCATTTGTGTGCTCTGCTGTTGAAGTTCCAGCGCTTCATTGGTTGCCTGCTGCATGTATTGGAGGGCTTGTTGTGTCTTTAGTTGCATACTTTCGTAGGCTTCTTGCGTCTTCTGCTGCATGTACTGATACGCTTCGTTTGTCTCAGATACTGCAACTTCAGTCCCTTCCCGGTTTAATTCTTCTGCCCTGGCGGTTTCAGTTGGATTAGGAAGAATTTCGTTTGTGTCGAGGACGTAAGTAAGGATGAGGTTCTGACCTGGTTCAAGGTCTTTTATGCCGTACGAGCGTCGATATTGATCGATTTTGCCGCTCGAAAGGCTTTCGATTGATAAAAAGTAGAGTTGGGTATCTTTTCCCCATATTTCAACAGGCACAGAGGACTCATTCCGCCAGCCCTCATTAATGAGCTGTTCTTCCAAATCAGAGTATATTGCTGCATACTCTTCATCACTCATTCTCAAGTCCAGGCTGTTCTTATAAAGGGTAAACTCGTATCCAAAATTGTCCACCACCAACCTTTCTACGTCAGACGGACTGATTGGAATAACTGTTGCCTTTTTATGCACTGGGAAATCACTTAGTTTGGGTGCAACTTGTGTTACGGGGGTTGATGTAGGGGCACATGCATGGGCCATTAGAACGATAATGAGAATACACGAAAATATCATGAAAACCGATTTCTTATTCACAACTCCTCCTCTATTTAAAGAAAAACCGTTAATCATTTAATTAATACCATAGATTGGTTCTTTGAACTATAAAAAGATCTCAATCGTAAGAGAGACTGCTCAAGTCGCCCTAATAGAAGACGCGTTAATACAAGGCCTTTTTGCGTTATTGAAGGATATAATTGACCATGACATTCTGCATTCCTGCAAATTTGTGTGAATTTACGCTCTATGAACCCTATGTGAGGTAAGTATGGAATCTGAGAAGAAAACATCGATTGTTCGTATCGCAGTCATGCTGCTCTTGGTGATGGTTTTATTTCCCCTGCTTCCGATGATCATTTCTGGGAGGTGGGACTGGTGGCAAGCCTGGGTGATGGGGCTGCTATTCATTCTGAGCTTCATCGTCAGCCGTGCCATCGCCGCCAAAAAGACCCCGGACATCCTCAAGGAGCGCGCAGACTACGCAACCCAGGGTAATACCCAATCCTGGGATAAGTGGCTCTCCCCAATCATGGCATTTGGCAGCGTTTTCGTCCTGCTGGCTGCTGGATTGGATGAGCTGTTTGATTGGTCTCCTGACCTTGCTTTCGGATTGGAATTGCTTGGCCTCGCGCTGATCCTGACCGGCTATGTTTTCGGCTCTTTTGCCTTTGTTGAGAACGCCTTTTTTTCTGGCACTGTCCGCCTGCAACCAGAACGGGGTCAGACCGTCGTATCCACTGGACCATACGCTTGGGTGCGGCACCCGGGCTACCTCGGCAGCCTGATCGCCAGCCTTGGCATGCCCTTGCTGCTCGACTCTTTATGGGCTTTCGTGCCTGTGGTCATTTTTGGCTCTTTCTTCGTCCTGCGCACCAGTCTTGAAGATCGCTTCCTGCAAGAAAACCTATCAGGTTACAGTGAATACGCAAACAAGGTTCACTACCGCCTGTTTCCCGGGATTTGGTGAAATCTGATTTGGCGGTTGATGCTGCTGGTGTGTTTGCGCATTAATTCTTAACGCTCTGATATCATTGCCCTGTACGTAATAAACCTCATAATTAGAAAGGGAAATACTATGCCCCGCGTATCACTCAACCAACCCGCACCCAATTTCACCCTCCCCGATTTTTCCGGGAAGGACTTCACCCTGTCTGACCTGAAAGGTCAAAAAATCGTTTTGTTGGTGTTCAACCGCACCTTTGCCTGACCATTCTGCCAAAAGCATATGGCGCAGTTGCGTCATGACCACACAGAATTTGTATCCCGCGATGTTGCCGTTGTAGTTGTTGGTCCTGAAGATGCCCAGGGCTTTTCAGACTATTGGCAAAAAGAAAACCTGCCTTTCATTGGGCTGCCTGACCCTAAAGCCAGCGTATTGAAGCTCTACGGCCAGGAGGTGAACCTCTTCAAACTGGGGCGCATGCCCGCCCAGGTGCTGATCGACAAGGAAGGCATCGCGCGCTTTGTTCATTATGGACACAGCATGAGCGATATCCCCAGCAACGAGGAGATTTTGGGGCTCGTGGATGAAATCAACCAGGCAAAATAATGCCACTTTGGAGCAAAACTATTGAAAAAACGGGGGTTGTAAATGGTTGTATAATCCAACTATCATTCGTTCAAATGAAAAAGGAGAATCATGGACAATTTATTACCCCTCATTTTGCAGTTAGCTGGCGGAGCAGCCGGCGGTAATCTCATCGCCAAACTGCTCAAGAATCTCGACCTCGGTCCAATCGGCAACACCATCATCGGTCTTATCGGCGGTTTTGGCGGCGGGCAGTTGGCAGGTCTTTTGGGCGCCTCCACTGGCGGCACCGACATCGCTGCGATATTGGGCAGCCTGCTGGGTGGCGGCGTTGGCGGCGGTGCTCTGACCGCGATTGTTGGGCTCATTAAGGGCTTCATCGCAAAAAAGTAGCTGCAAGATAAAGAAAGAGGCTGTCCACCAAAATGACAGCCTCTTTTTGTTCTCTTTTTCGACATAGCAAAAACGTGCCAAACAGCACGGGTTGTGAGTAGACAGCATGGAATCAGAAAGCTTTTTATTCGTTGGGGGTGAGTTTTACTACGACGACCAGTGGAAAACTGACCTATCAAGCTTCCCGTCCGAGGGCACAATCTTCCTGAACGGCGGGAAAGCCTGCCTGACCGTCATCTGCGATTACCTGCGCGACCGCGGCATCCGCCGCGTGCTTTTACCGGCTTACCTTTGCCCAACCATTGTTGACACAATTGAATCATGCGGTTTAAGCTGCGATTACTACAACATTTCCCCATCTTTCACGATCGACACCACTGATCTCGAACGCCAGCTCCACGACAAGCAGGCGGTCTACTTCATCAACTACTTTGGCTTCTCCCCCAGCCCTGATATTCAAAATTACCTGTCCGGGCTGCGACAGGCTGGAAGAATCGTGATCGAGGATAATGCCCAGGCGGGATTTTTGACTCAGACCATCGGTGATTTCGCTTTCAACAGCATGCGCAAACTCTGCCCATTTGATGGCGGCTACCTGAAAAGCAGCCACGAGCTCGAGCCTTACCTGGCAGCCTACACCGGCAGAGAAAACCATCGTCTGCCGCTGATTCGTCAATACCGCAGCCAGTTAAAAGCATACTTATTTGAAGATATCGGCGACCGTGAGACGCTTGAGGAATTATTCTCACGGGCGGAGTCGTATTACGCGCGTGATGGAGTGGTTTTAGGGGATGAGCAGGAACGCCAACAGATCGAACATCTCGATTGGGCAGCCATCAAACAGGTTCGTCGCCAAAACTACACCAGTCTCTTGAGCTTAATTTCCAGAAATCAGCTAATCTCCCCCATCTTTCCTGCCCTGCAGCCAGACAATATGCCCCTGGGTTTGCCAGTCTATGTCAGGAATGGTTTACGAGACGAATTGAATGAGTATTTAGGTGAGAATGGGATTGGTCTGACCATCCATTGGGAAGACCTGCTCGTTGACCCCCGTCTGAACGGCAACGCGCTTGCGGTGGAAATGACCAGAAATATCCTCACCCTGGCAATCGACCAATACACCAGCCCCAAGCAACTGGAGTATCTTTCTCAAAAACTGGTTGAATTTGCTGCAACAAGAAACCTTGCTTGATTTTATAAGTCCGCAAAATCAATCTGCAACTAACGGCTATTTGACCGCCCAAACGAGATTTCGCGCAACAAAAAAAGGCTGCCCTTTTCTTGGACAGCCTCTGATTAAATCTTCATTCTTTAGGGGAGGGTATTGTTCGCGGCAAAATCATCTCCCAGTACCACCACAATGTGGGTGGGAGCGTTGGGGTCATAGGCATAGAAGATCCGGTAGGGTTCAGTCACAGCCAGGAATTCAACCAGATGATGCAGGGTGTAGGGCTTGGCACCATAAAAAGTGACGGTGGAGTAGGCGCTATAGGCGGCATTGCCCTGTTCAACCACGTTTATGCCCTGGCTCTTGAGGTATTCTGAAGTTCTCTCAGCCAAGCCTTCTGTGCTCGAGCCATTCATAATTGAGACCGTCGCACCTTCTTCCGCCAAAACGTTCAATAGCGTGTCAGGGTCCTGCACGTCAATCGCCCCACCCCCTCCAAAAACGCTATCGCGCAGTTCGCGAATGCGATCAGGGATCGGTCGTAAAATTGCCAATCCGTCCGGGGAAGTGCCAGATGACACGTCCTGCCAGCCGATGGCAGTATGCACAATCTGATCGCGCGGGATGTCATTGAGCACTTTTATTCCAAGCCGCATCACCTGGTCCAGATCCAGGTTGGTGCGGATGCCCTGGGAGAGGCTGGCATAGAGTTCTGGCGAGCGCTGGATAAGCTTGGGCAGCATATCAAATTCCAGGATGCGGTCGCGAATCGCCAGGATAACCTGCTGCTGCCGCTGTGAGCGGGAAATATCGCCGCCAGTTGGCTCGCGGTAGCGCACGTACGCCAGCGCCAGATCGCCCGGGAGCGTATAGGTGCCCGGTTCCAGCCATTGTGAGAATTTTGTGTCAACGATGTTTAGCTGAACTCTCTCTGTGGAGGTGATCTTGACGCCGTCAATCTGATCGATGAAGCTAACAAAAGCCTCGAAATCAATCTGGGCATAATAATGAACCGGAACACCGAGCAAGTTCTCAACGGTCTTTGCCGCCAGCGCCGGACCGCCGCCAGGCAGCTGGAAACTTTCGCCAATGCTGTATGCGGTGTTGATCTTGCCGTAATTCGAGCCGGGGATCTTTACCCACAGGTCGCGCGGAATGGAGAGCATGCCGGCAGTGTTGTTGACCGGATCGAGCGTGAAAAGGATCATGGTGTCGGTCAGTGGGTTGGCAGCGTCGGGGCTGCGGGCGTCGATGCCCATCACCAAAAGGTTAACCCGGGTTTTGCCATCCCAGGCTTCGGGCATGATAAACGTGTCGAGCGGCGGAGCTTCCGGGGTTAAGGTGATCCCGGGCTCAAGCGTGAGATCCGGGTCAGCAGTGGGATCGTCCGTGATTGGTGCGCCGCCGGGATTGAAGATGGTTGCCCTGGCAACAAAATCACTGGTAAAGCGGAAGAGGAAATATCCTCCAACCAAGCCTAAAACCACTAATGTGATTAACACAACCAGGGACTTCCCGCGGGGAAGTTCCCACCGTTTCTTATCAGTATTTTTCATAAGTCCTTTATTTTGGCGAGGCTCCGCTTATCCCGGCATGGGAGGAGGCACTGGCAGGTCTTCCTTCTTGGTATCGCGCCACTTATCGCCTTCATCGATGCGCATGATCAAAATACCATCCCAAATAGGGTACTTTCGACCGCAATCCTGGCAGATCAGCCAATAGTCGCCATACATTTCCAGGGTACCGGCATTCTCTTTTACGCAAACCGGACAAGCCAGTTTGTCGAACAATTCTTTACTGATCACATCAGCCTCCATCATATGCCTTCGGAACATGCTTCCGACGGCGGATAAATTTTACCATAGGGCAGCTTTGGCTCGCCTAATCTTGATGCTCACCTATATCCGTTCCCGGACCATAATTATACCCATCGGGCCAGGGAACGTAGGTGGTATGAACATAGTCGGTGAAATAAAGCGCCCCGTCTTTGTAGACGTTCCGCTGCACCGAAACACTCGCGCCATTAACTGCCCAGTCCACCTGCTTGATTTCGCCGGTTGGCAGGGTGGGATCCTCGCGATAGACCGGTTCGGGAGGCGGCGTGACGTTGGTGACGCCCGTAGTGCTCCAATCTACGCTGCGTCCATCGCTGGTGGAATAAAACTTCCAGGTGAGCGAGTAGTCGGTGGCGTAGGTCTCCATCAGAATCCAGTAAGGCGTATCGTTGCGAAACTTGAAGTCCACAACAGGCACATAAACAGTTGCGTCCAATCCCGCCAAATTTGTGTCCACCCAGCCGTTGGCATTCTGCTCGTAATAGCTGACGCGATAGGCGTGCGGGTAACGCTCCACAATCGGGAAGCCGGCAAAGAACGCCGTCCGGAAGAGCGTAGTGCTCACCTGGCAGACACCGCCGCCGACTCCCCGAACGGATTGATCGCCAACAATGATAATGGCTTCGGCATAACCGTTTTCAAGGCTGATGTCGGTCAGATATTTTGCCATCGAGAAAACTTCGCCCGGCGCAACCATAACGCCGTGGAAGCTGGCTGCGGCTGTGCGAATGTTTTGGAGGCGATCCGCGGTCGAACCATAGAAGTAAGAATGCCCCTCGTAAACAAGTTCAGTGATCCCCAGGCTGGCAGCTGTTGAGTCATCTCTGACAGCCGGGTCAACATCCTGCATGACCAAAGTAGCCTCGTGCTGCCCTGATTGAAGCTGCTGGATGATCTGGTCAACGCTTTGCTCAAGGTCAAGACCTTTACCAATAACGGCATTCTGAATGACCTCGATTTCCCTGCGTTCGTCGTCGAAATACATGCGCGCATTCACGGGTTCAACGCGTAAGGAGGGGGCAATGCTGCTGAGATAATTGAGCAGAGACTGGCGATTGAGGCTGAGTTGGTAACCGGCTGTGCCAGCATCGTAAATTCGTTCGAGTTGAAGCAGGCTGGCAAGATCCTTGGCTTTGATCACCCATGGTCCTGCGCCAGCGTTTGGATCGGCAGGTTGGATGGTGAAATCCTGGCTGAGAATGCTCCTGGCAAGGTCAGCGGTAGCCTTTACCTCCATGATGACAGGGGCGGTTTCTTCAATAACCAGAGGAATCGTGCCGCTGGTTTGGGTCAGAAAGAAGGGCTCAAGCTTTTTTAACGTGGCTGGGATGTCGACCTTGCGCCCAACCTGACCTTCACTAACTTTCACTTCCGTACCTTCCAGCGTGATTGCAGCTTCAATCATCGGCTTGTCAATCTGCCTGGCGATCTCCTGCAAGATTGCGTGCGCTTCGCGATGGTCGTAGACTACGCTCGGATCGATGTTTACGCCCGACTTCATGGCAAAAAACTGACTGCTAAGGTCTGCCAACAATCCCTGCCCCCGACCCACCTGGTAAGCTTGCTCAACGGCGCTGATCGGTTCAAAGGTGTAACCCAGCTGACCGGGATTGAATGCCCAGCGGGAGTCCCCATCGGTAAAAAAGATCTGCCCTTGTTTGGGATACGTAAGGCTTGTGTTAAGTTTGACAACAGCCTGACCAATCGTGAGACCGGAAAGGTCAGTGCCGTTTACTGACACGCCGGGGAAAATGGCGTTTTCGTGTTTGGCTTCAAAGCCAAACATGATCGCAAAAATTGCTGCCAGCGCCAGGAGAATGCCAAATATCAGAACAAAACCAATTTGTCTGTTCATGTTTGCCCGCCTGGCGGGCATTGCAGGCGCGGGTGCTACCGGAATTGGAGTGGTGTCTTCTGTCATGATCATCCCAGATTATAGTTTAGGCAGTTAAGGTTAAGCAACCTGAGGCTGCAGGTTTTGTACCTGTTAACAGACGCTGGGATCACGATTTGGTTCCCTCGCCAGATCTCGAAGCATGCGCTAAACACAGGCACAAATCCCAAACAAACAACAATAATTGAAAGCTGGAATATAATGGGGCAAGAAGTCAGAAAAAGTCGTAAAAATATTCATGAACAAAATCACTCTCAAGCACATCCTGCCGGCCGTTCTTAGCTGCAGCCTGCTTCTTTGCTTTCTCAGCCCCGTTTTTGCCAGTAACCTTTTGCAGGAAGCCACACCCGAGGTGCAGCAGCAGCCCACCGCCTTATCCACCCTGCCGGTGGAACTTTACTCCCAGACTGCCACGCCGGGCTTGGATGGCGGTATTCGCCACACGGTGCTCGACGGGCAATTCCTGATCACTATCGCAGAGATGTACGGCATTACATTAAACGAGCTGCTCACAAAAAACAATCTGACTGAAGAATCGCTCATCCTGCCAGGGGACATGCTGATCATCCGTGAAGGCGGCGAAATTAACCTTGGTCAACCCACCAGTACGCCCGAAACACCAGCCCTGATGCTTGCTCCTGAACCCACCCAAACCCCCACCGCTACGCTTGCCCTGGTCCTGGCAGAGCTCACGCCGGAGCCAACGCCCATGGAAGACCCGGGCGTATTCAATCGCATCATGAGCAGTGACGCCAAGTTTTTGGCATTAGGGGTGTTGGGATTGGTGATTTTTGGGGTAGTCTTGCTGGTGATCAGTTCACGCCGCATCCAATAATCAGTTCAAACAACAAGATGCGCGCCGTCTACTGCATGGCAGATTTCGATTGGTGTTTCGCGCCCGCTTTTTTCCAATACAGCCGCTCTTAACCAGCTTACAAAGTCTTCCAGCCCATCCCGAGCCACAAGGTTGACCGTGCAGCCGCCAAAACCTGCGCCTGTCAGCCTGGCGCCATAGCACGCCGGATGGCTGCCAGCCAGGTCCACCAGCAAGTCCAGTTCAGGACAGCTGACGCCATACAAATCGCGCAGGGAAGCGTGGGTGGCAAGCATCAGCTTGCCAAAACCGACGCTATCGCCTTCTGAGATGCAGCCAATGGCTTGTTCTACGCGCGCCATCTCCCCCACAACGTGCAAAGCCCGATTCGCAACCCGCGCAGGCAACTCAGCCAGGTGGGCTTGCAGGAACTCAGGAGTCACATCCCGCAGCGAATTCAGGCTGCTGCACCAGACTCGCAGGCGCTCGACAGCTTCCTGGCAATCTGCTCGCAGACTATTGTAAGTTGAGGAAGCCAGGCTGCGCCGAACGCCGCTATCGGTAATCACGATGGCAACATCCTTTGGCAGCGAAAGGGTCTGCCAGGCAAGACTGCGTGTGTCCAATGCCATTGCGTGCCCCGCCACTCCGAACGCGCAGGCAAATTGATCCATCAGCCCGGATTTGACCCCTACATATTCGTTTTCAGCTTTCTGGCAAAGCTTTACCAGCTCCATTTTCGGGATATCCCACTCGCCAGCTGTCTGCCAGGCAAGTGCGAAGCCAACTTGCACCGCAGCTGAAGAGCTAAGGCCTGCGCCAATGGGGATTTCGGAGCTGTATCGGACCGCCAACCCTCTCATCGGAAGACCCGCTTGCTGCAGTGCCCAGGCTACTCCGGCGGGATACAGCGCAAAACCGGGTAATGGCTGACCACTGAGGTCCATTTTTTCTGGTAAGTCTTTCAGAGAAAAAACAACTTCCGCTTTAAGATCAGCAGCCTGCAGGCGCACCACCGGTTCATTTAAAACGTCCACCCGTAGTGTCACGTAGCGGTCGATTGCCACTGGCAGGACCACGCCATCGTTGTAATCCACGTGCTCTCCCAGCAGGTTGACCCTCGCCGGAGATTGGATCACAAAACTGTTTGGGTTTACGGTTTGGTTGTGCAGATTTGCCAGTAATTCAGGCAATATGTTGCGTGAAGTGTCAGAAACCAAAGCCTCTTTTTTGGGATGTTTCAATCGTTTGATGTGTATTTCCCGTTTAAGTGCCGTGCTGTGGTCGGGCATTTCTTCGACATACACCAGTTTGGAGGGACCGTTCATGCGAGTGTATTTTGCCCCCAAGCCGGCATTATGCTGCTTTAGACGCCTGAAGGGATCCGTGCTCCAGCCCGTATAGTACCTGCCATTGGCGCACTCGAGCATGTAGCAATAGTAGGGCATGGTGCGTCTACCGGTTGATCAGGAAGCGCGCGATTGCCATGACGGGTTCGTGCACAAGCTTTCCGATCAGGTCAAAGCCTAAACGCGGTCCGATAAACACTAAGAAAAGCAGAATATAGGGGCTGTAGCGACGTATGCCAGCAAGAACTGGCTGCCACGACCGGGGTAAAAAGTATGAAAGCACCTTTTCGCCGTCCAATGGCGCCAACGGCAGCAAGTTAAACAGGAAAAGCGTGATGTTTACCAAGACAAATATCAGCAGAAAATATCCGAGGGATGGAAATATGGCGCCTGAGGGTTGGCCAATATCCACCAAACTGAAGCGCAGAGGGATCGCAGCTGCAAGCGCCAGCAGCAAATTGCTCAGCGGACCCGCCAGGGATACCCACATAACGCCCGCAGGGTTATTGCGGCGGATGGCTGCAGGGTTGATCGGCACAGGTTTAGCCCAGCCAAAGCCAGCAACGATCAGCATCAGCGTGCCAAAGGGGTCCAGGTGGCTGAGCGGGTTGAGCGTCAGGCGACCTGCGTCCATGGCGGTATAGTCGCCAAAGCGGGTAGCCGTCCAGGCATGCGCGTATTCGTGCAAGGTAAACGCAATTATCAGCGTAATAACTCTGGCTATGATGATAGGTGGGTCAAAACTCATTTATGCTCCAGGGTCTTGAATGGGTTACCCTTCTGCGATGGCGGGATTATAACATGCGAGTGTTATAATCCCGTTATGCTGTCTGATATACAACTTGGAGATAAGGTGACATTGCGCAAGGAGCACCCATGCGGTGGCTTCGAGTGGGAAGTGGTGCGGCTTGGGGCGGATATTGGGCTGGTTTGCCTGACATGCAAGCGCCGCGTGATGCTGAGCCGGCGCGAATTGAACCGCCGTCTGAAAAAGCACACTCCAAAAGTTGATTCGAACGAAAGCACCTCCTGACAATCAAATTAACACTCCGCAATTAATTACAATCAAATCACCGCTCCGTCATAGTCCGCATATATCGTCGTCATCGCGAGGGAGCGAAGCAACCGATCGTGCCGGCGTCCACGCCGCGCATGGTAATTGACCGCAGGTCTCCAACAAAAAATCTAGAAGGCAGATCGCACGCTTCGCATACCTAGTTTTTCGTAGGGCGTGACAAAGTACCCGTAGGGCGTGACAAAGTGGCCGTAGGGCGTGATTGAGGGCACCGTGGACCTTGTTATGGACGAATGTATCGTGCCCTCAATCCGCCGACATGGGTGATCCAAGTGGCACGGGTAGATTTTTCAATTAACCAATTGTGTGATGGCGGATTGGAAGCACTCCAAGATATCCCCAAGATAAAGTGCGCAGTGCTTCCAAGCTCGCCCTACAAGTGAGATCTATAAGTATGAGAATCAATAACAGGCAGATCGCCGCGCTTCGCTCGCGATGACGTGCTCGGATGTTATCAAGTCTGTTGACTCGTGAAACGCATACGAAAATCATGATTTCTCAAATTTTCGATCAATGCTAAGGTATAATCTTTTGTTAAGATGCCAATACTTTTACCGCATGCTTTTGAAGTCTTTTCGCATAGTCCCGAGCAAACACGGCGGGTTGGCATTCGCCTCGGCAGCTTACTTCAAGCGGGTGATATCGTCTGCCTCGAGGGCGACCTGGGTTCCGGCAAGACCACTCTGGTCCAGGGCATCGCCCAGGGGTGGGGCTCGCCCAGCAAGGTTACCAGCCCAACCTACGTCATCGTCAATGAATATGCCCGTCCGGGCGGCAATACGCTTTTCCATTGCGACGCATACCGCCTGCAGCCCGATAATCCCCTCGACAGCGCCATTCTCGACCTGGACCGCGTGCTCGCAGGTGGGGTGTTGGTGATGGAGTGGGCAGAACGCATGAAGTCCAGCCTTCCCAAAGAAAACCTGTGGATCCAGATGGACTGGATCAATGAAGATCAGCGCCATCTGATCCTGACCCCGCATGGACGCCGCTACGAATCCATTCTCAAAAAGTTGCAGCAAGCTTTGTTTGGAGGCTAATTATGTTACTGGCAATTGACACTTCCACCGAATGGATTGGCATCGCCCTATTTAATGGCACCAACGTGCTTGCCGAACAAATTTGGCGCAGCAAAAACTATCACACTGTTGAGTTGATCCCTGCCATCAAAGAAATGCTCACCAAAACCCAAATCAAGGCCAGCAGTCTGACGGGTGTGGGTGTGGCGCTTGGTCCGGGGTCTTTTACTGGTTTGAGAATCGGGCTCAGTGCGGCCAAGGGCATCGCCCTGGGGCAGAATTTGCCCGTGGCAGGTATTCCCTCGCTCGAAATCCTCGCCGCGGCTCAACCCGGCTTGCGCCGACCGATGTTAGCCTTCCTTGAGGTTGGTCGCGGGCGCTACGCCTATGTGCGCTATCAATACAAACAGGGCTCCTGGCAAGCTCTTACCGACATCGCCGTGAACGATATTCGCGCAATGGCTGCCACCATCAAATCTCCAACCTACGTGGTGGGGGATATGGACGCCGAGCAGCGCCAGATCCTGGGGCGCAAGTGGAAAACCGCCCGCCTGGCAGCCCCCAGCCTTTGCCTGCGCCGTCCAGCCGTATTGGCAGAGCTTGCCTGGGCTAAGATACAAGCAGGTCATGCTGATGATGCCGCCAGCCTTGCGCCAATTTATGTTCATACGCTGAGCAATGTTCCCGATCTATGAGCCCGCATGTTGATGCCAGCCATATCAGGCTGCGGAGCATGCATTCGGATGATATTCCGCAAGTTGCGGCTCTCGACCAGCTCTCCTTTTCGGATCCCTGGCCAAAGGGATCTTTTGAATACGAACTAAAAGCAAACGACTATAGTCTGTGCCTGGTCGCTGAAGACCCGGGCGCGATGGATGGGCAGAACATCGTGGGGGCTCTGGTTATCTGGCTGATTGTGGATGAAGCGCATATTGCCACCATCGCCGTCCACCCAGACTACCGCCACCGCGGCATTGGGCGCCGGCTGCTGGCGGAAGGTCTGCTGCAAGCGGCTGACCGGGGTGCGGTGAAGTCTTTGCTGGAGGTACGCTCAGGCAACAATGAGGCTCTCCACCTTTATTATGGCTTTGGTTTCAAGGCTGTCGGCTTGAGACCCAATTATTACCCTGCCGGGCAAGAGGACGCTCTCTTGTTGGATCTTGACCCACTGGACGGGGAATATCTAAGAAATTTGATATAAGCATTTTCGTCTTAATTGCCTGCTCCTGAGGTAGAATCTGTCACTGGAAACTATTATGTCTGAAACAAAGCGAATAAATGCCATACGGGATGAAATCCTCCACTGCCAGAAGTGCCCGCTTGCCAAGGGGCGCAAAAACGCTGTGCCCGGAGAGGGACCTTCTTCGGTGGATATCATGTTCATTGGCGAGGGACCCGGTTATCACGAAAACCAGCAAGGCAAACCCTTTGTGGGGCAGGCTGGCGCGTTTCTTGATGAATTACTGGCTGCCGCGGATTTAAAACGTGAAGACGTCTTCATCACCAATGTGGTCAAATGCCGTCCGCCAAGCAATCGCGACCCCATGCCCGAAGAGCTCGCTGCCTGCGCGCATTACCTTGACGAACAAATCGCCCTGCTTGATCCCAAGGTGATCGTCACCCTGGGAAGGTTTTCGATGGCGAAGTTCATCGAAAATGGCAAGATCAGCCAGATCCATGGTAAAGCTCATAAAGTTGGCAAGCGGTTGGTCGTGACGATGTACCACCCCGCAGCAGCGCTTCATCAACCCGCATTAAGACCCACTTTGGTTGAGGATTTCAAGAAATTACCTCAACTGCTGGGTAAAGAAGCGACTGTTGTCCAGCCCAAAGTTGAAGCGGCTATCCAACCCAACTTGGAAGCCTTCGTCCCTGAGACAAAATCAGTAAAAAAGCAAGAAAAGCCTGATCTCCCCGAACAGTTAAGTCTGTTTTAAATGAAAGGTAAGGAATTGATGGTCAAAGATGAATTGATTCAGGATATTCAGAAAAAACGTGCAAATATTGCCGTGATAGGTTTGGGCTATGTGGGGTTACCACTGGCTGTGACTTTCGCTAACGCCGGCTTCAGCGTGACGGGCATTGATCCCATCCAGGAAAAAGTGGACATGATCAACCGCGGTGAAAGTTACATTTCTGATATCAGCAACGCGCAGTTGCGCAAGCATATCGATAATGGTCGCATCCGTGCCACAACCGAATATGCAACCCTCAGCGAGATTGACGCTGTCTCCATCTGCGTGCCGACGCCGCTGCGTAAAACCGGCGATCCTGATATGTCCTTTATCGCTCAAGCCAGCGAAGACATCGCCCCTTACCTGCACCGCAGCATGATCATCGTGCTCGAATCCAGCACCTATCCCGGAACAACCCGCGAATTTGTTCTGCCGAAACTAACCGCCAATACCGACCTCAAGGTGGGCACGGACTTCTTCCTGGCTTTCTCTCCTGAACGCGTTGACCCCGGGCGCACGGATTTCACCACCTATAACACTCCCAAGGTCGTTGGCGGCATCACCCAGGCTTGCACGGATGTTGCCGTGGCGTGGTACCAGCAGGCGCTTGAAAAAGTTGTGCCCGTTTCCACCACTGAAGTGGCAGAAATGGCAAAACTGCTCGAGAACACCTTCCGAATGATCAATATTTCGATGGTCAACGAGCTGGCGCAGATGTGTGAGCGCTTGGACGTGGACGTGTGGGAGGTGATTGACGCCGCCGCCACCAAGCCATTCGGCTTCATGAAGTTCACCCCCGGACCCGGTCTGGGTGGGCACTGCATCCCGGTGGACCCACTATATCTTTCCTGGAAGATGAAAACCCTCAACTACACCGCGCGCTTCATTGAACTTGCTTCAGAGATCAACACCAGCATGCCGCGATACGTGGTCACCCGCATTCAGGATGCCCTGAACCGCTATAAAAAACCGCTCAACGGGAGCAAGATTCTGATACTGGGCGTTTCCTATAAGCCCAACATCAACGATATGCGCGAATCACCCGCCCTCGATATCATCCACCTCCTGCGTGAGAAAGGTGCCGTCGTCGCCTACTATGATCCTTACGTCCCTGAGATTGAGATTGAAGGCGTTCAGATGTATTCAGAAAAAGAGCTTTCAACCTTCCTCGAGAAGTCTGATTTGGTAGCCATTATTACAAACCATGAGAAATTTGACTACAAACTGATTCTCGAGAAGTCGCAGCTGATCTTTGATGCCCGTAATGCCATGAAAGATATAGCGAAAAACGACCTGAAAGTGATCAAGCTGTAATGAGTGTTTACGTCGTCACCGGCGCGGCAGGCTTCATCGGCTCGGTTGTTGCCACAGAAATGCTACGCCAGGGACATACCGTCTATGGGATTGACAACCTCAACCATGTATATGACGTCCGAGTGAAGGAACACCGCCTGCAGGCGCTTTTGCCCCAGGAGAATTTTCACTTCATTCGCGATGACATCACCAACCGTGATTTTATTGCCAGGCTGGCTGCCATGGTGCCAACGGCAGATGCGGTCATCAACCTGGCGGCCATTGCTGGCGTGCGCGCCAGCACCACCGACCCCTGGAGCTATCTCAACACTAACACCCTCGGCAACCTGAATATGCTCGAGTATGCCCGCCACCAAGGCGTGCCCAAGTTCATCCTGGCGTCCACCTCCAGCCTGTATGGCAACGAAGGCAAACCGCCACACGCCGAGACCGCCCCCACCGAGCATCCCCTTGCGCCCTATGCCGCCAGCAAAAAAGGCGCTGAGGCTTTTGCCTACTCCTATCACCACCTCTACGGCCTCGATGTCAGCGTTTTGCGCTACTTCACGGTTTACGGTCCTGCCGGCAGACCAGACATGGTCATGTTCCGCTTCTGCCAATGGATCGCTGAGGGAAAGTCCGTCACGATTACCGGCGATGGCGAACAATCGCGCGGATTTACCTACGTGGACGACATCGCCCGCGGCACGCTGCTGGCGCTTAAGCCGGTCGGCTTTGATGTTTTCAACCTCGGAGGTCACGAGGTGATCACCATCAACCAGCTTTTGCACAAACTCGAAGCGCTTCTGGGCAAAAGAGGGAACATCACCTATATCCCCTCCCATCCGGCGGATGTGTTCGAAAACGTGGCGGACGTCAGCAAAGCCCGCCGTGAACTTGGCTGGGAGCCCCAGGTGCCGTTGGATGAAGGGCTGAAACGCCTGGTGGATTGGTACATCGCAAATCGCGCCTGGGCAAAAGACGTCGAAACCCCCTGATCATTCCGTTATCGCGAGGGAGCTTGCGATCATGGCGATCTGCCTGTAAATGTGTGAATCCGCCGTAGGTCGAAATGAGTCTCACTCCCGATCGTGCCGGTCTCCCGACTGATCACGGGGTCTGACCGCCAGGTCTCCAGCAGGCGATCTGCATGTGGGCGTGTTAATCAGCTGTGGGTCGGCTCATTGTGGTCGAAGAGTATGCAGTTTTCAAGCCGACATTTCCTGTCATTCTGAGCCTTCTTTGCGAAGAATCTAATTGTTGGAGAGTAGATCCCTCACTTTCCCGTCATCACGAGGGAGCTTGCGAACGTGACGATTTGCCTCTTATTCCACTATAAAGAGCCTCAGTGACTCTACATTCTCCCAATCATTTCGCGTCATCTTAAATATTGGTTACAATTAGGTTGTTCTCTTTGACTGCACCCTGTCACGTCAACACAGGGCAAGAAAGGAGTTGACATGAAACGCTACCCCTGGCAAACAACCATCCTACTGGCTGTTGTGATTATTTTGCTGCTTTCCTCCTGCAGCGGGCTGTCCGTCCGCGTGCCAGCATTTCCGACGGCTAAAGATCCATCTCCAATCGCCCCCGAACCAAGCCTTGAATTATTGCCCACATTTGAGGCTGCGCCTCAGGATGCCATCCTGGAGTGGTCTGATAAACTGAGCGATGATTATTGCCAACCTGGAAGTTCCGGTCGTTTTAGCAGCCTTGTATACAACTCTGGTGCCTACTACAGTGTGCAAAGCGGCGACTCGCGCAGTGTCTGGCGTTATCTACCAGATGAAACAAGCGGAGGCATAATCGCTGAATCCTTGGCTGAAGACGGAAAATTTATTGAGGCACTGCGAGTCAATGAGCAGTGGCTGGTGATGTTGATATTTGACCACCCCATGCACGTACAGGGCTGGCGTGTGGAAGTGCTGAACCTGGAAACGAATGAGCACGTGCGCCTGGTCGACAACATTGAAGCCAACGAGAATATTGTCTATCTCGACATGGAACTTCAGGGAGATATGCTCTACTTCCTGACCCACACTGTGACCGAGGACAGCTCCAGGCAGCTTTCCAACATCCTTGCCTTTAATCTGGCTGAAGGTACTCAAGAAATCCTGCTGAATTTGGAATCCGACCTGATCTACAACCAGCTGGCAGCTTCCGAAAAGTACCTGATGATCAGCCAAAGCGTCAACGGCAAAACATCAGACGAGGTTTATCCTATTTTGTTCTACAGCTTTGAGAGCAAACAGATTGAGGATTTGATGGAGATTTCAGGCTCACATCCGCTGATGGACTGGCCGCTTGCAGCCTGGTCTGAGCAGGGTCCAAATCAACTGCCTGAGATCTTTAAGGTCTTTGATTTCGAAAGCGGGCTTTCGTGGCCTTTGCTGGTCCAGGGCGAGCAGCCGTGCAATTTTGATCTGAACAAAAAATACCTGGTGTGGATAGATCCATCTGAGCCGACCAGCGCCTTCCCGACCGTATTTTTGATGTCGCTGGATGACGGTCACAAGATCACTCTCAGCACAGAAGGTCAGGAACTTATGCCCCAATTCCCCCAGGTCAGAGACGATCAGTTGATCTTTGGCCTGGTCAGAGATTTTGGAACGCTGGACGCCCAGGGCATGATCTGCGCCATCCCACTTGAGGATCTGCAAGCGCTTGCTCAGCCGGTAGCCGAACCCGCGCCATGAAACCCTTAGGGTGAAACAAAATAGAAGCCCCGGTTATCATTGGGGCATTGTTAATCCCTATTATACCCATTTGACATCCTCACCAATCCGTTTATAATTCAATTTCTGAATTATATGGAAACACAACTGACTGAACAAGAAAACACGCGCGCGTTGGAGATGCTCACCCACATCGAAGCCAACCCCGATATCTCCCAGGTGACTCTGGCGGATGAGCTCGGCGTAGCCGTGGGCACGATCAACTGGCACCTCAAGCGCCTGATCTCCAAGGGCTACGTCAAAGTCAAGCGCGCCCAGCGCAAAAAGCTGCGCTACATTATCACCCCCGAAGGCATCGCCCTGCGTGCCAACCTGACCGTCGACTACATCAAGACCTCTTTCGACCTCTACCGCCGCGTGCGCGAGCGCAGCAACCGCTGCCTTGAGCAGCTCAAAGCCGCCGGCTACAATGAGGTTCACATCCTCGGTGAAGGCGAGATCGCCGAGGTGATCAGCCTGACTTGCCTCGAACAGGGCGTTTTGTTGACCCAGTCAAAAAATGCCCCAAAGATCACTATCGAGGGCATTAAACTTGCACTGATATTACCTGAAGGTGTGCCTGACTCCACACCCTCACATCCAACCTACTCTGGAGGCGAACATGGAAAAGGCTCTTGACCTTGCCACTAAACGTATTTGTGTCACCGGCGGAGCCGGCTTTTTGGGCACGCACCTCATCCGCAGGCTCAAAGAGCACGGCGCGCGTGAGATCTTTGTGCCGCAATATCCGGAATACGACCTGGTGCGCGAAGCCGACATCATCCGCATGATCGACACTGCCAAACCGGATATCATCATCCACCTGGCAGCCAAGGTCGGCGGCATCGGCGCCAACCGCGAAAAGCCCGGCGAATTCTTCTACGACAACCTGATGATGGGCGTGCAGCTCATCCACCAAGCCTGGCTGAAAGGCGTCGAAAAATTCGTGGCGATCGGCACCATCTGCGCCTATCCCAAGTTCACCCCCATTCCTTTTAAAGAGGAAGATCTCTGGAACGGCTACCCCGAAGAAACCAACGCCCCCTACGGGCTGGCAAAAAAGATGTTGTTGGTGCAGTCGCAGGCATACCGCGAGCAGTACGGCTACAACTCGATCTTCCTGCTGCCTGTCAACCTCTACGGTCCGGGCGACAACTTCAATCCTGCCAGTTCGCACGTCATTCCAGCCCTGATCCGCAAGTACCTTGAAGCCAAAGAACAGGGCGCGGATGAGATCGTTGCCTGGGGTGATGGCAGCCCAACCCGGGAATTCATCTACGTGGAAGACGCGGCTGAAGGAATCACCCTCGCAACCGAAAGTTACAACATTTCCGAACCGGTCAATATCGGCTCGAGTTTTGAGATCTCGATTAAAGACCTGACCGAAACCATCGCGCGTCTGACTGGTTTCAACGGCACAATCCGCTGGGACACGACCAAACCCAACGGTCAGCCCCGCCGCAAACTCGACACCACCCGCGCCCGTGAGGCTTTCGGCTTTGAAGCTAAAACTGACTTTGAAGAAGGTCTCAAGCGCACCATCGCCTGGTATGCCAACGAGAGGGCCAATGGCAGAGGCTAATCTGAACGCTGCCCAGGTGGTGACCCTCAAACCTGCCAAAGGCTGGCTGGGGATCGACCTGAAAGAGCTCTGGCATTACCGCGAGCTGATTTACTTTTTAACCTGGCGCGACATCAAAGTGCGCTACAAGCAGGCTGTGCTCGGCATTGCCTGGTCGGTGCTGCAGCCTGTGCTCACCACCGCCATCATGACGCTTGTATTCGGCGTGTTGCTCAAGGTTGAGTCGGACGGTCTGCCCTACCCGGTGTTTGCGCTTTCGGCCTTACTCCCCTGGCATCTCTTCCAGCTTTCATTGCAGAAAAGCAGCATCAGCCTGGTGGGCAATGCCAACCTGCTCACCAAGGTTTACTTTCCGCGGGTGATCATCCCGTTCAGCTCGGTGCTGGCAGCCCTGGTGGACTTTGTGATTTCGCTGATGTTGCTCTTCATCACCATGGCGATCTATGGCATCCCCCTGACCTGGAACGTTCTGTGGGTTATCCCGCTGACCCTGCTGACGGTTTTGGCGGCTCTGGCGGTAGGCTTGTGGCTCTCGGCGCTCAACGTGCAGTATCGCGACGTGCAGCAGATGGTGCCATTCCTGATCCAGATCTGGATGTACGCTACGCCAATTGTCTACCCCATCAACACCATCCCCGAAGGCACCTTCCGTTATATCTACAGCCTCAACCCGATGGTGGGGGTAGTGCAGGGCTTCAGGTGGGCGTTCTTCGGCGGCTCTCCGCCGGATATGACTTTACTCATTTCCAGCCTGGCGGTTTTGCTTTTACTCGTTTCAGGCCTGTTCTTTTTCCGGCGCATGGAAAAAACTTTTGCGGATGTGGTGTAATGATGGACAGCGACTTATCCATTTTGGTTCGCGGCATTGGCAAGCGTTATAAGATCGGCGCTGCCCAGCAGCGCACCGACACCCTGCGCGACCTGATCACCGCCCAGGCGGCACGCATTGGCAGCACTCTGCGCGGCAAACGGCATCAATCGAATGACGCGGATCACATCTGGGCTCTGCGGGACGTCAATTTTGAGGTCAAACGCGGGCAAGCCCTGGGCATCATCGGGCGCAACGGCGCCGGCAAGAGCACCTTGCTCAAAGTGCTCTCACGCGTGACCGACCCAACCGAAGGCTATGGTGAACTGCGCGGTCGCGTTGGCTCGCTGCTGGAGGTGGGCACCGGTTTTCACCCGGAGCTGACCGGGCGAGAGAACATTTTCCTCAACGGTGCCATTCTCGGCATGCATAAAAAAGAAATCGAAGCCCGTTTCGACGAAATCGTGGCTTTTTCGGAAGTTGAAAAGTTCATCGACACGCCCGTCAAACGCTACTCATCTGGCATGTACCTGCGCCTGGCTTTCGCCGTGGCTGCCCACCTGGAGCCTGAGATTCTGGTGGTGGATGAAGTGCTGGCTGTTGGCGATGCCGACTTCCAGCGCAAGTGCCTCGGAAAGATGGGCGATGTTGCCAATTCCGGGCGCACGGTCCTGTTCGTCAGTCACAACATGTCGGCAATTTTGCGCCTTACCCAGGACTCGATCGTGCTCGACAAGGGCAAGGTGCTCCTGCAGGCGCCATCCTCGGAAGCGGTGGATTTCTACCTCAACCGCGGTCTTTCCAAGCTGGGCGAACGCTTCTGGGAGGAGGACGAGGTACCGGCATCCAGCGCGCCATTCCGACCGCTGGCAATCCGCATCCTTGACAAATCCGGTCAGGTCTCAGACTCCGTGCGTAGCGTCGAACCGATCCGCATCGAGATCGATTATGAACTCACTGAGGATGTCACTGGTTTGCGCGTCGGATATTATCTCTTCACCACCCGCGGTGAGCCCGTTTTCACCAGTTTCGATATCGACTCAGAGGAACTTTTTAAGGAATACACCGCCCGTCCAAAGGGCGTTTACACCAGCCGCTGCACCATCCCACCTGACACGCTCAACGAAGGGCGCTTCCTGTTGGGAGTCAATGCCAGCTCTTACGGAATCCGGCGCTACTTCCAGGATGACCAGGCGCTTTCGTTCTCCGTGGACGCTTCCGGCGCCCCGGGCACCCACTGGCCTGAGCCCCGTCCGGGTCCTGTTCGTCCCGTGCTCGGTTGGGAAATTGAGCAGAAAGGCCGCGCGTAATGAAAAAGCTCCTGAAAAATCTGCTCGGAAAACTGCCTTTTGCGGCTGAAGCCTATTGGATCTACGAGGGCTCCAAAAAGCCCTGGAACGCCCATTATGAGCTTGCCGGACTGCAGGAAGTGCTGCCGCAAGCTGTGGCTGAAGTAAAACAATTTGGGCTGAAAGCTGACCCGCCAGAAAGGGTTTGTATTTTCGCCACGCTGCACTACTGGATTGAGCAGGCGGGCCTGGTGGCGCTGGCGCTTGCCGGGCAGGGGCACCAGGTGGAACTGGCTTATTTGCCCTACGCCGAGTGGGATAAACCCATTTCCGATTTTGACCTGCGCATGCAGCATCTCTACAGCCAACAAGTTCTTTTACCAGCGGGCGACGTGATGGGTATTGTGCCCCTGTTGGATTTCTCCTCCTATCTCAACAATTCAGATGAAAAAGTGAAGTTATCAGACTATCCTCCTGAGTTATATGAGATCGTGCGGCAGGTCTCGGACTACGACACCCAGTACACGCTGCAGGTGGAAGAAACTGACACCAAAAGCAAGCTCTACAAGCTCCGTCTGCAGCGCAACACCCAGGCAGCCATGGCGCTCCATGATTGGCTGGCGGCAACTCAACCGGACGTCTTGGTTCTGCCCAACGGTACGATTCTGGAAATGGGTGTAGCCTATCAAATCGCCCGCATGCTCGGCATCCGCACGGTCACATTTGAATTCGCCGACCAACGCGAACGCATCTGGCTGGCGCAGGACGACGAGATCATGAGCCACCATACCGATGAGCTCTGGCAGGGCCTGGGCGGGCAACCGCTCCCCGAAGCTGCGCGTAATGCAGTCGGAGACCTCACCTTTGCGCGTAAAAACGCCAAACTGTGGGGGGACTTCGCCCGCCAATGGCAGCAAACCGCTGCCCGCGGAGGCTCAGAAGTGCGCCATGCCCTGGGGCTGGACGAACGCCCCGTGGCACTGCTGGCAACCAATGTGCTTGGCGACAGCCTCACGCTCGGGCGCCAGCGCATCTCGGGCACCATGGCTGAGATGATCGTCGGCACCATTCGCTGGTTTCTGGGTCACCCGGAAGTCCAGCTGGTGATCCGCGTCCATCCCGGTGAGCTCAAAACCCACGGCACCTCGATGGTGGACGTGATTGAAAAGAACTTCCCCAGGCTGCCCGAGCACATCCACCTGGTGCGCCCTGGCGACGAGACCAACACCTACGACCTGGTGGAGACGGCTGACTTTGGCATTGTCTACACCACCACCGTCGGCTTGGAAACGGCGATGACCGGACTGCCCGTGGTGGTCACCGGCAAGACCCACTACGCCGAAAAAGGCTTCACGTTCGATCCCGCCAGCTGGCAGGATTACGAAAACATCCTCTCCAAGCTCGCAGCTGACCCCAACGCCATGCGCCTGAGCCAGAAACAGGTGGAACAAGCCTGGCTTTATGCTTACCTATTCTTCTTTGAGTTCTCGCTGCCCTTCCCCTGGCATTTGCTGTGGCTGCATGAGGACTTTGAAGCCCGCCCGATGCGTTTTGTGCTCTCGCCCGAAGGTCAGCGGCTCTACGCTCAGACCTTTGGCTACTTGCTGGGCGAGCCGCTGGACTGGGCAGCCCGCGGACTGGCAAGATTGCCTTCACTTTCCCAACAAGAGGAGACTCACCAATGAGTCCTGATTCCGTCAAAAAAGAAATCGGTCAGTTCTATGACCAGATCGGCTGGCAGCTGGAAGGCGACGTCTACCAAAACGCCCGCTACGAAGACCTGCGCCCGGTTTCATCCGAGTATATTCACCGCTGCCACATGCGCGTCAAACGCCATCTCGCGCCAACGGGAGACTTCCTGCTGGACGCCGGCTCAGGTCCGGTGCAATATGACGAATACCTGACCTATTCGCAGGATTACCGCTACCGGGTCTGCATGGACCTTTCGGTCGTCGCCTTGCAGGAAGCTCGCAAGCGCCTGGGCGATAAGGGTATCTACGTCAATGCCGATATCGCCAACCTGCCCTTTAAAGACGATACCTTTGACGGCATCGTGTCATTGCACACCATCCACCACGTGCCGATTGAGGAAAAGGTTGGCGTTTACAAAGGGCTGCATCGCACCCTCAAGCCTGGTCGCAACATGGTGACCGTGGACGGCTGGGCGGAAGTTCCGCTGGGGAAAGCGATGAACTTCTTTATGCGCATTGCCAACCGCCTGCGCCGCTGGACGGGCAAGGAGGCCCCAAAGATGCCTCCGGATGTGCAGCCAAACGGGCAAAATGGGAAAGGCGCAAAACTCCCTGCGGGCACTTATGTGCTCAAAACCAGCGCGAAATGGTTCCACAGTGTTATGAAGGATCAACTCCCCTACGAGATTCGCGTTTGGCGCAGTGTATCGGTAAAATTCTTACGTTCAGTGATCCAACCCGAGTGGGGCGGGCGTTTCTGGCTTCAATTGCTGTATCGGCTTGAGGAATGGTTCCCACATACCTTTGGCGAAAAAGGTCAGTATCCGCTGATCATCATTAAAAAGTAAAACGCGCCTGGCGCGAAGGAGAAATTATGGATTGGCAGAATAAAGTTGTCCTGGTAACCGGCGGCACCGGATCTTTTGGAAAGAAATTTATTCGCCTGATGCTGAACGAATATCATCCCTCAAAAATCATCGTTTTCAGCCGGGATGAGTTAAAACAGCACGAAATGCGCACCACCGGCGGCTTCGACCACCCGTCAATCCGCTATTTTATTGGCGATGTGCGTGACCGCGAGCGGCTTTCGCGCGCCTTTTACGGCGTGGACATTGTGGTGCACACCGCCGCGCTAAAGCAGGTGCCTGCCTGCGAGTACAACCCTATGGAAGCCATCAAGACCAACATTCTCGGTTCCAGCAACGTGATTGAGGCGGCAATTGAGAACAATGTCAGCAAGGTGATGGCGCTTTCCACCGACAAAGCCGTCAATCCGGTCAACCTTTACGGCGCCACCAAGCTTGCCGCCGAGAAGTTGATGGTCCAGAGCAACGCCTACGCCGGCGGACGCAACACGCGCATCTCCTGCACGCGCTACGGCAACGTGGTAGGCTCGCGAGGATCGGTCGTGCCCCTGTTCCTCAAACAGCGCCCAACGGGCGTTTTGACCATCACAGATGACCGCATGACCCGCTTCTGGATCTCGCTGGAGCAGGGCGCGCGCTTTGTGATCCGCTGTATCGAACAGATGCAGGGCGGTGAACTCTTTGTGCCGAAGATCCCCAGCATGAAAATGACGGATCTTGCCAGGGCGATAGCCCCGGAAGCGGAAATCCGCATCATTGGCATCCGCCCGGGTGAGAAATTGCACGAATCGCTGATCTCCGAAGATGAAGCCCGCACCACGGTGGAGTTGGATGACATGTACGTGGTCCAGCCAGCTGGCGAACCGCTCTGGTTTGGTCACGCCTGGACCGAAAAAGGGCGTGCCCTTCCCGAAGGTTTCACCTACACCAGCGCCAACAACACCGAGTGGTTGGATGTGGATGGCATCAACGCCATTATCAAACCGATCGAAGCAGAACTGACCGGGGAAGTGAAGAAATAATGACCGGCCTGCTTGTCACCGGCGCCAGCGGAATGCTGGGCGCAAACCTTGCTCTCCTTGCCCTGAAAAGGGGCTATGAGGTTCTAGGCTGGACGAACTCCCGCCTCCTGGTTGACGCGCCTTTTACCACCCACGCTGTTGACTTCAGCAACCCTCAAGACCTGGCGCAGGCCTTCGAAGCCGCCCAACCGGACGCGCTGATCAACTGTGCCGCGCAGGCAAACGTGGACGCGGCTGAAAAGCATCCCGAGCACGCGTTTCGCGTCAACTCTGAAGCTGCCGGAGAACTGGCGCTGATGGCCCGGAGTGCCAACGTACCGATGATCCAACTTTCCACTGACGCCGTGTTTGATGGAACCAAGGGAAATTACACCGAAACCGACGCCCCCAACCCGCAGAACACTTATGCCAAAAGCAAGCTGGCTGGCGAACAAGCCGTGGCGGAAGCAAACCCCGAGGCTGCCATTGCCCGCGTAGTTTTCCACGGCTGGTCTCTGACCGGCACGCGCAGCCTGGCTGAATTTTTCTACAACAACCTTACAGCGGGCAAGCCGGTGACCGGCTTTACCGATATGTTTTTCTCGCCGCTCTACGCCGGGCACCTGGCGGAAGCACTTTTGGAAATGCTCGAAAAACGCCTGAGCGGCATCTATCACGTCTATTCGCCCGAAAGCCTGAGCAAGTATGATTTTGGCGTGCGCCTGGCGCACGAACTCGGATTGGACGAAAACTTGATCAACCCAATTTCCGCCCTCAACTCCGACCTGCTCACCCGCCGTTCGCTCAACCTGAGCATGAACACCAACAAACTCCAGGCTGCCCTTGGCAAACCCTTACCCAACCAGGCCGAAGGCTTACGCGCCTTGCACGCCGACCTCGATTCTGGTCTGCGCCAAAAATTGCTTTCACTCAACTACTAATCGGAGGACAAATGGAACTCAAAATTGGTAACACCCTGATTGGAGACAATCACCCCACCTGGTTCATCGCCGACATCGCCGCCAATCACGACGGCAGCCTTGAGCGCGCTCTGCACCTCATTCATCTCGCTGCCGAATCCGGCGCGGATGCCGCCAAGTTCCAGAACTTCCGCGGGCCTGAAATCGTCTCGGATTATGGCTTCAGCCATATGAACGCGCAGGTCTCGCACCAGGCAAAATGGAAAAAATCTGTCACCCAGGTCTATGACGAAGCCTCGGTGCCTTTCGACTGGACCCCGATCCTCAAAGAAGAATGCGACAAAGTAGGCATCACTTACTTTTCATCCCCCTACGACTTTGACGCCGTCGACATGCTTGACCCCTTTGTGCCGGCTTACAAAATTGGCTCAGGTGACATCACCTGGATTGAAGCCTGTTTGCACATGGCGCACAAGGGCAAACCCGTCCTGCTCGCCACGGGTGCCTCCACCATTGGCGACGTGCAGCGGGCGGTTGACGCTATCCTGGCGGTTAACCCACAGCTGGTGCTGATGCAGTGCAACACCAACTACACTGCCGCTGATGGCAACTTCGACAACATCCACCTCAACGTCCTCAAGGTTTACCGCCAGATGTGGCCGGACCTCATCCTGGGGCTCAGCGACCATACCCACGGGCATGCAACCGTTCTCGGAGCCGTGGCTCTTGGCGCGCGCGTGGTTGAGAAACACTTCACCGATGACAACCACCGCGAAGGTCCCGACCATGCCTTTGCCATGAACCCGACCAGTTGGGCCGAGATGGTTAATGCCACCCGCCAACTGGAACGCGCCATGGGCTCGGCCAACAAGACCATTGCGGAAAACGAGCATGATACGGTCGTGGTGCAGCGCCGCTGCCTGCGTGCCGCGCAGGATATCAAAGCTGGCCAGACGCTGACGCGTGAGATGATCGACGTTTTACGCCCTGCCACACCCGGCGCGATTATGCCTTATGATATCGAACTGGTTGTGGGGCACATCGCCCGCCAGGACATCCCCTCCGGGCAGGAACTGCGCTGGACGCAGCTTGGATAGGATCTGATGCGCATTTTGTACTTCACGCGTGCCGATTCTGTGCACGATCAACGGTTTTTGACAGCCCTGGCTGAAAGCGGGCATGAGGGTTTCGTGCTGCGCCTCAACCCCGGGGAATACCCCACGCCCAGCGGTATTACAGCCCTTGAGTGGAGCGGCACCAAAAACCAGCTGACTGAAAACGACATTCCCCGCCTCACCAAGGAGCTTGGCGACGTGCTCAAGGCGGTTCAACCCGACCTGGTGCATGCCGGACCCTTGCAGGACCTGGCGTTCCTGGTCGCAAGAACCGGCTTCACACCGCTGTTGAGCATGAGTTGGGGTTTTGACCTGATGCACGACGTGCTGGTGAGTCCGGATTTTGCCGAAAAAGCACGCTTCGCCCTCGGGCATTCCGTGCGCCTGATCACAGATGCCCACTGCTCCGCCGCACAGGCAGTACACCTAGGCTTTGACTCCGAGAAAATTTGCCTCTTCCCCTGGGGGGTTGACCTGGCTCACTTCACGCCGGCTGCTGCCCGCGTCCGCGGCACGGTCTGGCGCGAACGGCATGGCTGGGGCGACAAACGCGTGCTGCTTTGCCTGCGCAGTTGGGAACCCAACTACGGCGTGGATGTCTTGCTCAGAGCCTTCGTTGAAGCAGCCCAAAAGGATGACAGCTTGCGCCTGATCCTGCTCGGAGACGGCAGCCAGCGTGAAGAATTGCTCTCCATCCTGGAAGAAGGAGAGGTGACCGACAAGGTCTTGCTGGGCGGTCGCGTACCCAACCAGGACCTGATCACGTTCTATGGAGCGGCTGACATCTACGTCACACCGAGCCATGTGGATGGCTCTTCAGTCTCCCTGATGGAAGCCATGGCTTGTGGTCTGCCTTCCATCGCATCTAATATCCCTGCCAACGTCGAGTGGATTGCTGAAGGACAAACCGGCTGGTTGTTCCCCGATGGAGATCATCACGCCCTGGCGGAGTTGCTCCTTCAAACCCCCTCGTTCAATTTAAGCTCAGTCGGAAAGCGTGCGCGCAAGCTTGCCGAAAAGCGCGCTGACTGGCGGCGAAATAAACAATTGCTGTTCCGCTGTTGGGAACAAGCCCTGAGCTCTTCAAAAGGAGGATCTCAATGAAAACCAGAATCCCACTAATTCTCCTGGTCCTGACAATTCTGACCATGGCTTGCAGTCTGCCTTCCTTAGGCAAAAAAGACACCCCCATTCCCCCAACGCCCACCCCCGAGTCTAATATGCAACTCTACTACGGCACCGGCATGCAGATCATGTTGCCAAATTCTTATGTCGCTGAAGATATCGACAGTGCTTTGCCGACGATCATTGCCACCATCAAAGATTTTGTGGGAGGTGAATCCGGACCACTTTCAGGTCTGGTAGACAGCATCGAAGGCAATATCGGATGGTATGGCTACGATGGCGATAACGCCGCAATCTATCCCACCCGCTTGATCATCCTGCGCAACAAGACTTTTTCCAAGTTGCCAGTCAGCATGATCACCCTGGGGCTTGAGCAAGTCCTTGGTGGCGATTCTGCCCTGGTGGACAGCGACTCGATCAGACTTGGAGGTCGTGAGATAACCCGAATGAGCTATTCCAAGGATTCGTCTGCCTGGGTAGCTTACCTGTTCAAGGAAGCTGATTACCTTTGGATAACACTGTATATCACCACACCAGCCAATCTTGCTGCCGAAATGGACGACTATGAGCTCAGCGTAGGGTCCATCCAGATCGACGCCGTCCAGCCGACACCCTGACGGAGAATCGTGAGCGAACCGAAGACTGTTGCGATCATCCAAGCCCGCATGAGCTCCTCGCGCCTGCCAGGCAAAGTGCTGCGCATGGTTGGCAGCCAGCCAATGCTGGCTCGCGTTCTGGCTCGCGCCAGCCGCGCAAAGCTGGTGGATGCGATAATGGTGGCAACCACCACGGATCCCAGCGATGAACCGATCGCCGAATTCTGCGAAAGGGCAGGGATTGCCTGCTTCAGGGGCGATCTCTACGACGTGCTCGACCGCTATTACCAGGCTGCAAAGCTTTCAGGCGCGAGCGTGGTGGTGAGGCTGACCGCGGATTGCCCGTTCATCGACCCGGAAGAGATCGATCGGACGATCGCGTATTTCCACCTGACCTGCGCCGACTTCACCGCAAATCGCCTGCCACCGCCTTTCAGACGCACAACCGCCGTCGGCATGGATACCGAGGTGGTTTCGTTTGCCGCGCTTGAACGCGCCTGGAACGAAGCTGCAGAACCTTTTGAACGTGAACACGTCATGCCTTATCTGTACGACATGCCCGGTCGCTTCAAAATCAGCGTCGCCGATTGGGAGAAAGACCTCAGCCACTTGCGCTTCACGGTCGATACTCCCGCAGATCTAGAGGTTGCCAACCAGGTGTATTCTGAATTCAATGACCGTGACGATTTCACCCTGCAGGAACTGCTGGATGCCAACGCGCGCCACGCTGAATGGCAAATGCAGGTGGCAGGCGTGAAGCACAAGGACCTTTTTGAAGTTGACGAACGTGCGATCAAGCTGGACCAGGGGCAAACAGAAGAAAGAAATGAGCCTCCACATGACGGTGAATAATCCTGTGCCCGATCTCCACTGCCCGCTTTGCGGTGAATCAAAAGCCAAAGTCATTTTCGAGATGGACTCCTTTGGCTTCAAGGTCAGATACTATCTTTGCCAGACTTGTGGATTTGTTTTCCAAAACCCTGGCGAGAGTGCGGCTGCAGACCCTGCTTTTTACGCAGAGACCTACCGCAAGCTGTACCAGGCAACCGAAGAGCCCACCGCCAAAGACCTGCGCCAGCAGCGCCTGCGCGCGGAATACCAGCTCAATCTGATGCAGAATCACGGCGTCTGCCGCTTGTCGCGCGCGTTGGATATCGGCGCGTCTTCCGGTACCTTAATGCAAACCATCCACGAGGCTTATGGTGGCGAGATGATCGGCGTGGAACCGGGCAATGCCTACCGCAAGCTGGCAGAAGCGAAGGGTTTCAAACTCTATCCTTCCCTTGAGGAACTGCAAGCCAATGAAACTGCCGGGTTCGACCTGGTCACCATGATGCATGTGCTCGAGCATCTTGAGGACCCTTTAGGCACACTGAGAGAGATTAAAACCCAATTGTTGGAAGATCACGGTTTTTTGCTGGTGGAGGTACCCAACTTTTACGCGCACGAGTCCTACGAACTGGCACATTTGAGCTGCTTTACCGAACATACCCTGAGCGAAATGCTTAAGCAGGCAGGCTACAAGATCATGTACCTTCGCAAACACGGCTATCCGCGTTCGGAAACGCTTGACCTTTACCTGACCGTCCTCGCACGTCCTGAAACCGAACCAGTGGAGCCTTCAGCGATTATCCCTGAACGGAGCGTCGCCCTAAAACGCAGCCTGGGCATGCTTAAGCGGAATTTGCTGACCAAACTCATGCCGCGCAAAACCTGGCTGCCCCTGGAGGATGAAGCCTGATGCCACCTGCCCTGACTCTGTTTACGGCTCCCAAGCCCTTCACCAACCCGCATATTGCCACTATTCAGCGTAACGCGCTCAAAAGCTGGCAGGTTCTGGGAGAATCGGTTGAAATCGTTCTGATCGGTTCCGACGAGGGCATCGCGGAAGCTGCCGCGGAGTTTGGCTTCCGGCATCTGCCGGATGTGCCTGTCAATTCGCTTGGCACGCCGCTCATCAGCGGCATCTTCAAGCTTGGGCGGGAGGCAAACCAAAGCCCACTGCTGGCTTACGTCAATGCCGACATCATCCTCTTCCCGAATTTTCTGGATGTAGCACAACAAGTCGCGGTGAAACTGCCCAGGTTTCTCCTGGTTGGGCAGCGTTGGGACCTGGAAGTCACTGAGCTATTAAGCTTCGAGGGCGATTGGGCTGAGCCTCTGCGCACACGCACCTGGCGGGATGGCAAACTTCATGAGCGGGCTGGGAGCGATTATTTCGTTTTCCCACGAGAATGTTTCCAACACATCCCGGATTTCACGGTTGGACGCGCGGGTTGGGATAACTGGATGATCTTCAAAGCCAGGCAGGAAAACTGGCCGGTGGTGGATTGCACCGTCGATCTCGACATCATCCACCAAAACCACGATTACAGCCATCTGCCAAATGGAAAGCCGCACTACCGGCTGCCGGAAACGGGTGAGAACATCCGCCTGGCAGGCGGTCGGCGCACAATTTTTGACCTCAACGATGCCTCGCATCGCCTTGTTCACGGCAAAATCGAAGCTATGCCGCGCGACTGGAAGGGCAAACTGCGCGAGATTCAGAACCGCCCGATGCTCAAAAACAATAATTTTGCGCTGACCCAGTTGCTCTTCACCCTGTTTCAGCCGAAGCGAGCCTGGGTTGAGTTCTGGAAAAACCGGGAGATGCAAAAAATTATGCAATCATCCCAAAATTCGGCATCGAAGTAGAGGAGCAACTTATGCGAGTTGGGCAAAATCCTGCAAAAACAGTCAAAGAAGTGGCAAAACCGAAGCGTATCACGGTTGCTGTGCTGAACTACATCCCGTTTATGAGCGGCTTCTTCTCGGAAATGTTTGATGTGCTCAAGCTCTGCCTTGGCAGCATCTGGGAAAACACCGATCTTCCCTATGACCTCCTGGTGTTCGACAACGCCTCCTGCCCGGAAGTGCGCCAATACCTGGTCGAGAAGCAGCAAGAGGGCAAGATCCAGTTCCTGATCCTTTCAGACACCAACCTGGGCAAGGGCGGCGCGTGGAATATCATGCTGGCTGCCGCTCCGGGGGAAGTGATCGCCTACACCGACAATGACTGCTACTTCTTCCCGGGTTGGCTTTCCAACTCGCTGAAAGTGCTCGAGACCTACCCCAATGTGGGTATGGTCACCTCCCGCCCGGTTGCGCTGGATCACAAATACAACACAAGTACGATTGCTTGGGCAGAAAGCCAGAAGGATGTTGAGCTTAAACGAGGGCGATTTTTAGCTTGGGAGGACTTCAGATCTTTTGAGATGAGTCTTGGGGTGAGCGAAGACGAAGTTGCCAAGCGCTATCAAGACCATGAAGACACTGTTCTTCACTACCATGGACAGCAGGCTTTTGTTGGCGCGTTACATTATCAGTTCCTGGCCAACAAGCAGGTGTTGAAGGAATTCTTGCCTTTCGATATGGACAAACCGATGGGACAGGTGCGTCAGTTGGACGTGCGGGTTAACGAAGCTGGTTTTTTGCGACTGATGACGCCATTGCCATACATGAACAATATGAGCAACCAACTTCCGGCATGGATTAACCCTCGGAAAAAATTACAAACACACGCTAAACAAAAAGGCATCCGACTTAGAAATCTCAAGTTAATCAAGTGGCCGTTAATGCGTTTATATGATTGGATTTTTAATATTTATTGGAGAGATCGGTAGCCATGACGATAACAAAAAAGACGATATTCATTATTGCCGATCACGGCTTGGCAATTATATACTTCTTACAAAGTCGGGTGGTCTCACGTCTGATTGAACAAGGTGTCCGTGTGGTGCTATTAACACAGGATGAACTGGTAGACCAGATACGTGTCCGGTTTAGCCAACCAGGTTTGATCGTAGAAGGTTCACGCTACGACAGATGCGAACAATTTTCAAAAAAATACCTGAGCAGCATTCAGTGGTGGCTCAACTTCCTGCGAAGGGTGGGCACATCAAACCAAATCAACACAGAAGCAATGGACAGTTACATCCGCCAGGTTGGTTTTGAAGCTCGTGGTCGACAGAAGAGGCTATTTCCATTAATGATGAAGGTGGTGAAGCGCCTGCGCCATTCAAAAAGTATGAGGCAACTTCTTGTCAAGCTACAGATGCTATTCACAACCGATATTTATGGGGATTTGTTTGAAAAATATCAGCCAGAAATGGTTGTTTCCAGTACCTATGGATGGCGGAATGACCGCTACATCCTGCGTGAAGCTCACAAGCACGGCATTCTCGCTGGAGCTGTGATTGTTGGGTGGGATAACCCCTCTAGTTACGGCATCCCGGCAGCTCCACTTGACTTCATCACTTGTTGGTCTGAGACACAAAAATCGGAGCTCGTTGAAGGTTCGGACTGGGAGCCTTCACGGGTTAACATAGGAGGCATACCCTCCTATGATAACTATTTCAGCAGTGAATGGTTGATTCCTCGTGATGAATATTTTGCAAAACATAATCTCGATCCTGATCGAAAATTAATCGGATATGCTTGCAGTTTTGTTACTTTTTCACCAAATTACCGCAACATCGCCGCCTTGGCAGGATTGGTAACCAAGAATAGTTTGTCTCAACCCTCTCAGCTTCTGGTTCGTTTACACCCTAACCATTATCTGAATGATCCGTTTTACTCTAGCGAACGTGAGAAGATCAAGGCTCTGATAGACAGTCACCCAAACCTGCACCTGGTGGAACCAGTCGCCTTGGCAGGCGACCTTGGCAATTACTCAGGTGAGGATATGGATGAAAAGACTTCAATGATGGCACATTCGGATGTTTTTACGACTGTGTTTTCTACGATGTGCGTGGAATGCGCCATTCATGATCGTCCAATCATTAGTGTTACCCTGGACATTCCTGGTGGTTGGAATAATCCGGGAAAGTTTTCATTAGCGCTGACTGAAATTGACCGTTGGCCCACCCACTCTCGCTTTTTGAAAGCTGGGGCGGGCTGTCTGGCTGATAGTGAAGAAATGCTTCATCAGCATTTGGAAGCCTATCTGGCTGATGATTCGCTGCATCGCCAGGAACGGGCAAAATTCGTTAAAGATGAAGTTACCTACACAGACGGTTCCGCCGGGGTTCACACAGCCGACTACTTATTTTCCTTACTTAAGAAAGACTAAGATGAAGTTCCTAATTGTTGGTTTAGGTTCGATTGGACGCAGGCATTTCAGTAACTTATTTTCACTGGGTAAAAAAGATCTACTCCTCTACCGGACTCATAAAGCTACATTGCCGGATATAGATTTTGGCGATATACCCTGCTTCTCTGACTTGGACGCTGCGTTAGCTTTAAAACCCGATGGCGTCATCGTCGCCAACCCTACCGCGCTGCATTTGGAAGTGGCAATGGCTGCTGCCAGGGCTGGCGCGGCACTCCTGATTGAAAAGCCAGTATCCGACAGCCTTGTCGGGCTTGGTGACCTGCAATCTGCGCTAGCTCAAAGCGGGAAACCCGCCATGGTCGGCTTCCATTTCCGCTTTCACCCGGTACTGAACAAAATAAAGACCCTGCTGGAAAGTGGTCAGCTTGGCAAGCCTCTCTCGGCTCGCTCCCACTGGGGCGAGTATCTGCCTGGCTGGCACCCCTGGGAGGACTATCGCCGCTCCTACGCAGCCCGCGCCGATCTTGGCGGAGGCGTGGTGAACACGCTTTCGCATCCTTTGGACTATTTGCGCTGGCTGCTGGGAGAAGTTGAAGGCGTCAGCGCCTGGATCGGCAAGCTGAGCGAACTTGAACTGGACGTGGAAGACCACGCCGATATCCTGTTGCGCTTTGCCAGCGGGGAGGTTGCCAGCATGCACCTGGACTATTATCAGCGCCCGCCCTCCCATACGCTTGAGATTACCTGCGAGAATGGCCGCATCTGCTGGGATAACGCCACTGGTGAGGCCCGGGTTTACCACGCTCAGAGCAGCACAACCGACTTGTTATTACCGCCGGAAGGTTTTGAGCGTAACCAAATGTTCCTGGATGAGATGGCAACCTTTGTGCGCCTGTGCCAGGGCGAAACCCTGCCGCACTGCACGCTCGCGGATGGCATCCGTGCGCAGGAGCTTGTGCTGGCAGTCAAGCAGTCCGCGGCACAACAAGGCGCGATGGTCAGGCTTGCCTGATGGTAGAATTCAAACGTATCAACACGAGGAAACTATGAGCAATATCCTTGAAAAATTTGACCTCCACGGCAGAACAGCCGTTGTGACTGGAGGAGCCGGCCTGTTGGGGCGGCAGTTTTCGTTAGCGCTTGCCCAGGCTGGCGCGAACGTCCTGGTGGCGGATCTGGCACGATCCGCTGCGGATGCCCACGCCCTGACCCTGCGCGAGCAAGGCTTGCGCGCTGAAGGCATTGGCGTGGACGTCACCGACCCCAATAGCACCCATGCGATGGTTCAAGCCGCACAGGAGATCTTTGGCAGCCTTGACGTTTTGGTCAACAGCGCCGCGCTCGATCCCAAGTTTGACCCTGCCAATGCCGGCTCGCAAGGTGCCAACGCTTTTGAGAGTTATTCGCTGGATTCCTGGCGCCTGGCGTTGGACGTCAATCTGACCGGGATGTTCCTCGCTTCGCAGGCTGCTGTGCAGCCAATGCTCGCGGCTGGCAAAGGCGTGATCATCAATATTTGTTCCACGTACGGGCTGGCTGGTCCGGATCAGCGCCTCTATGAGCGCCCCGATGGCACCCGGTCGTTCAAGCCCGCCTACTACTCCGTCACCAAAGCCGGCGTGCTCGGTTTCACGCGCTACCTGGCAGCCTATTATGCCGGCAAGAACATCCGCGTCAACGCCCTGACTCCCGGTGGGGTTTACAACGGGCACGACGAGATCTTCACGGCGCAGTATTCCGCCCGCACCATCCTGGGGCGCATGGCAAACATCGACGAAATGAGCGCCGCCATGCTCTTCCTGTGCTCGGACGCCAGCAGCTACATGACCGGCAGCAACCTGGTGGTCGATGGAGGATGGACGGCATGGTAAACAAACCCGAAGTGCTGGCATTGATCCCAGCAAGGGGCGGTTCAAAGGGCATTCCGCGCAAAAACATCCGCGATTTTGCCGGCGCGCCGCTGATTGCCTACAGCATCGCCGCAGGGCTGCAGTCGCAGCATGTAACGCGTGTGATCGTCTCGACCGATGATGAAGAAATCGCAACGATTGCCCGCGAGTGGGGCGCTGAAACGCCTTTTTTGCGGCCTGCGGAGCTCGCCCAGGACGACACCACCGATCTGCCTGTTTTTCAACAGGCGCTTACCTGGTTAGCTGAACACGAAGCCTATACCCCCGATTTCGTGGTGCAATTGCGCCCGACCTCGCCCGTGCGCCCGGTTGGTTTGATCGATGAAGCCATTGAGCTGATACTCACCAACCCGCAGGCGGATTGTGTGCGCGGCGTGGTGCCCAGCGGGCAAAACCCCTTCAAGATGTGGCAGATCGAGCCCGACTCACGCCAACTAAGACCTCTTCTGAATCTGCCAAACATCAAAGAGCCCTATAACGCTCCCCGCCAGGAATTACCGCAGACTTACTGGCAGACCGGGCATATCGATGTGATTCGCACCAATACCATCCTTGAAAAAGGCTCGCTAACAGGTGAGGTCATTTTGCCTGTGCTGATTGACCCTCGCTACACGGTCGATATCGACACTCCCGCGGATATGGCGCGCTACGCCCAGCTGATGCAGAACCCCGAGCTTCATCCTGTGGATCCGTTAAAAAATCGGCGGTCGTTCCCGACACAACCTAAATTGCTGGTAATGGATTTTGACGGCGTCTTCACAGACGATACCGTCATCACAGACCAGGACGGTCGCGAAAGCGTGATCTGCAGCCGCTCAGACGGCTTTGGCCTGGATATGCTGCGCCAGCAAGGCAAAGTGCACGCCATGATCCTCTCGCGGGAAGAAAACCCGGTGGTCGGCGCCAGGGCGCGCAAGCTGAAACTCGAAGTCTACCAGGGCGTGCAGGACAAAGCCCAGGCAATCCAGCAGCTGATTATAGAACGCAATTTGACCCAGTCAGAGGTCATTTATATTGGTAATGACCTGAATGACCTGCCTGTATTACCTTTCGTGGGATACTTTGTCTGTCCCCATGACGCGCACCCTGAAGTGATCCGGCGTGCGGACCTGGTGCTGAGCAATCCCGGTGGTCACGGCGCTATCCGTGAATTGATTGAAATTATCCTTAGGAGCGAAAATGAATCGTGAAGTGAGTATTGGCAATCGCAAGGTCGGTGATGGACATCCCGCTTATATTATTGGCGAAATCGGTATCAACCACAACGGCGACATTGAAGTCGCGAAAAAGCTCATGGAAGTCGCTAAAAAGTCTGGCGTGGATGCGGTAAAATTCCAAAAACGTACACCCGAACTGTGCGTGCCGGAACATCAGCGCAGCCAGATGCGCGACACCCCCTGGGGCTACATCACTTACCTGGACTATCGCTACAAGGTAGAGTTTGACGAGGAAGATTATGCGGAGATCGATCGCTTTGCCAAGGAAATCGGCATCGATTGGTTTGCCTCCTCCTGGGATATCCCATCGCTGGAATTCATCGAGCGCTTCAATCCGCCTGCCCACAAACTCCCTTCCGCCCTGCTGACGGATCTGGAACTCTTGCGGGCTTACCGCGCAACCGGCAAACCGCTGATCGTCTCGACCGGCATGTCCACTCTCGACGAGATCAAGGCTGCCCTGGAGATCATTGGCGAAGAAAACCTGATCATCTGCCATACCACCAGCAGCTATCCCTGCCCACCAGAGGAGCTCAACCTGCGCATGATCCAAACCCTGCGCGACATGACCACGATTTGCCCAATCGGATATTCCGGGCACGAGGTAGGCCTGGTGCCTTCAGCGGTCGCTGTGGCAATGGGAGCCTGCCTGGTGGAGCGCCACATCACGCTTGATCGTGCCATGTGGGGTTCAGATCAGAGCGCTTCGGTGGAGCCGCAAGGGCTCGCCAGCCTGGTGAAGTACATCCGCGTCACGGAGCGTTCTCTGGGAGATGGCGTCAAACGTGTTTACGACAGTGAGTTGTCTTCTTTGAGCAAGTTAAGGCGGTTTAGCCAGTAAGATGAAAACCTCTCAGTTTATTAAGCGTGTAAGTCAGCGCGCGAAGCTTGAATTGGCACATCACGCCAACGATCGCCGTTTTGCAGCCCTTGCAAGCAAGGTGACTGCCAATGCGCCTGAGAAAACCGCAGCACCCGTTATTTTTTTTGATGCCTCCACGCGCCTGAGTGGAACCAGCCTGAACGCGGCTTTTGCCGCCCTGAGCGCATGGTCACTCGAACTGAAAGGTAAGCGTATAATCCACTTTGTGTGTCAGCAAGGCCTGGCGCCCTGTGTTTTTGGCACAAAGCGCAACGCTCTGCATCACCATCCTCCTTGCAGAGCATGTATGCGGCAGTCCGAAGCGCTTTTCGGGCAGTCAGAGGTGGCTTCTTTCGGGTATGACGCAGAAGCGCTCCCCCAGGGTTTGCTTGAGCCCCTTGACCTTGACCAGCTAAGCCGTTTCACTTACGCAGACCTGCCCCTTGGCAAGCTTACACTGCCCTCCATGCGCTGGATCCTGCGCAGGCATCACTTGATCGACGATGAGCTGACACGCTCCCTTTTCAAAAACTACATCCGCTCGGCTTATTCACTTGCATTGCAGTTTGAAGCGTTGGTTTTGGAGACGCAACCTCAAACGGTGGTGGTCTTCAATGGCATGCAGTACCCCGAAGCCACTGCCCGCTGGGTGGCGCGCCAGCACGGCATCCGCGTCATCAGCCACGAAGTTGGCATGGGTCCTTTTAGTGCCTACTTCACCGAAGGGGATGCCACCGCCTACGATCTGGACATCCCTGCGGACTTCCAATTGAACGAAGCCCAAAATCAACGCCTGGATGACTATCTGAGCAAGCGCTTCAAAGGGGATTTCCACATGGCAGGGGTCAAGTTCTGGCCGGAAATGAGTGAGCTCACGCCGGACTTCCTGCAAAAAGCAGCCGGATTCAAGCAGATGGTGCCAGTCTTCACCAACGTGATCTTCGACACCAGCCAACCGCATGCAAACGTGGTCTTTGAAGACATGTTCACCTGGCTCGATTCCCTGCTGCTCACCGCCCGGTCACATCCTGAAACGTTGTTTGTCATCCGCGCCCATCCGGACGAAGCCCGCGTTGGCAAGGCCAGCGAAGAATCGGTGGCGGAGTGGGCGCAAGCACGCGGAGTGAGGGACATCCCCAACTTGCACTTCATCCCACCCCAGGAATATGTCAACTCATACGACCTGATCCGAATGGCGAAATTTGTGCTGATCTACAACTCCACCATCGGGTTGGAAGCATCCATTCTTGGCGCGGCAGTGCTTTCGGCTGGCAAAGCGCGTTTCACTGCATCCGATGTGGTATGGCTGCCGGAAACAAAAGCCGCCTACCAAACCAAACTCGACTCCCTGTTAGACTCAGAAACCGTTGAGCTGCCGTCCCATTTCAAGCGCAATGCCCGCCGCTTCCTCTACTGGCAGCTTTACCGCTCCTCACTCAGTTTCGAAGACTTTTTGAAACCGGATGGCGTCTGGGCGGGATACGTGACCCTAAAAGACTTCCCATGGCAGGCGCTGCTGCCCGAAAACTCAGCTACATTACAGACAGTCCATGACGGCATCCTGCACGGCGGGGATTTTATGCTCAAGGAGGACCCCCAATGAACCTCGAAAAAATCGTTGCCTTGTTACCCATGCGCCACGATTCCAAGCGTGTGCCCGGGAAGAATTACCGCCTCATGTGCGGCAAACCACTCTACGCCCACATCATCGAGACTCTCCTGAGCGTTGAGACGATCAGCCAGGTGGTGGTGGATACCGATTCGCCGCCTGTCATCGAAGGACTGGCGCGGGACTACCCGCAGGTGAAGGTGCTGCTGCGCCCGGAAGAACTGCGCGCCGATACCACCCCCACCAACGAGATCCTGGTTTACGACACTGCCCAGGTTCCCGCGGACCTCTACCTGCAGACCCACAGCACCAATCCACTGCTCAAAGCCGAAACGATCCGACGCGCCATCGAGCAATTGCGCCAGGCTTACCCGGAGTACGATTCCCTTTTCGGCGTCACCCGCTTGCAAACCCGCCTGTGGGACGAACTTGGGCGTGCGGTAAACCACAACCCTGCGGTGCTTTTGCGCACGCAGGACCTTCCCCCAATCTACGAAGAAAATTCCTGCATCTACCTTTTCACCCGCGATACCCTGATTTCGAGGCGCAACCGTCTGGGTGAGAGACCGATGATGTTCGAGATTGATGCCCGCGAAGCCACGGATATTGACGTGGAGCTGGATTTTGTCATCGCTGAAACGCTGATGGCTCACCAAAAATAATAATGAGGTTTTTCGTATGAAGAACGTATTAGTCTCTGCCCCATACATGCTGCCTTTCATGGATCGGTTTGGTCCTGTCCTGGATCATTTTGGCATCCACCCCATTATCCCGGAAGTGCATGAACGGCTTGAAGCGGAGGAAATTCTGCGCTATGCCGGTCAGTTCGAGGGCGCCATCTGCGGCGACGACCGCTACAACGCCGATGTCATCAAAGCCTGTCTGCCCGCTCTTAAAGTGATTTCCAAGTGGGGCACCGGCATTGACTCGATCGACAAAGTAGCTGCTGAAGCCATGGGCGTGCGCGTCATGAACACCCCGAACGCCTTCACCGTGCCTGTGTCTGAAAGCGTTATGAACAGCATGCTCAATTTCGCCCGCCTTCAGCCCTGGATGGACCACGCTATGAAAAATGGGGTTTGGAACAAAATTCCCGGGCATACCCTGAGCGAATCAACCCTTGGCGTGGTTGGCGTAGGCAACTGCGGAAAAGCCGTCCTTAGAAGGGCGCGCACCTTTGGCATGAAGTTGCTGGGGAACGACATCGTTGAGATCGCGCCCGACTTCCTGGTGGAAAACGGCGTGGAGATGACCACCCTCGAGGATCTGCTGCAGCGCGCGGATTACATCAGCCTCAACACCACCCTGACACCCACTGCCTATCATCTGATCAATGCGGAAACCCTGCGCCTGGTCAAACCCAACGCGGTGCTGATCAACACCTCGCGCGGACCAGTGGTGCATGAGGTCGCGCTGATTGAAGCCCTGCAGGATGGACGCCTGCGAGGAGCGGCGCTGGATGTGTTTGAGCAGGAACCTCTGCCGCTGGACAGCCCGCTGCTGCAGATGGATAACGTCATGCTCTCGCCCCACAACACCAACAGCAGCCCATTTTATTGGGAACGCGTACACTGGAACACCCTGCGTAATTTGCTGATCGGGCTGGATATTCCGGTGGGCGATATCGCCAGCCTCAAAGCGCTCGAAAAAGGCGCATAATTCTGACAGAAGAGGACTTACCATGAGCGATTCAAAGAAAACCATCCTGATCACCGGCGCCGCTGGCGGCGTGGGGCGGGCGACCGTGAAGCTCTTCCACGAACGCGGCTTCCGGGTGATTGGCGTTGACCGACAGAGCGTTTACCCGGAATTCCCTGAAGATGGTCTGTTCATCCAGGCAGACATCTCCATTCCCGAGAACCTTGAGAAGATCTTCGTCCAAGCGACCCAATTCACACCCACTCTGGACGTGCTGGTGAACAATGCCGGCTTCCAGGTGACCAAACCCCTGGTTGAGACGACGGTGGAAGAGTGGGATATGGTGATGGCTTCGAACCTGCGCTCAGTCTTCCTGGGTGCCAAGCTGGCTTACCCGCTGCTAAAAGCGGAAGGCGGCGGCGCAATCGTGAACGTTTCATCGGTGCATGCCGTGGCTACCAGCGCTAACATTGCGGCTTATGCTGCCAGCAAAGGCGGACTGCTCGCATTGACCCGAGCCATGGCGATCGAATTCGCGCCGGATAACATCCGCGTGAACGCCGTGCTGCCCGGGGCAGTCGACACGCCCATGTTGCGTGCCGGTTTCCACCGCGGACGAGATGACGAGGCGTCCGAAGAGAGCCAGCTGGCAGCCCTGGCAGCCAAAACCGTCAACGGACGCGTAGCGCTGCCCGAAGAAATCGCATCCGTGATCTACTTCCTGGCAGATGCAACCCAGTCCAGCTTTATCACCGGGCAGGGCTTGCTGGCTGATGGCGGAGCCACCTGCCGCTTGAGCACGGAGTGAGCATGAGCCAGCCAAACCCAACCCCTGAATTGTCTTCCCTGGGTCGCCTTGCCCGCAATGGCTACGACTTCCTCAAGCGCGTTCCTGAGCTCCCTGCCGCTTACCTGCACCCCTGGCGGCGCGAATCCCGCCGCAGGCTGGCACAGTTGAAGGATAGCCACAAAGGAGAACGCTGTTTCATCGCCGGCAACGGTCCTTCCCTCAAGAACACAGACCTCAGCCGGCTCAAGAACGAGTTCGCCATCGGTATGAATCGGGTCTTTTTGGCTTCCGAGGAGCTTGGTTTCACCCCGAGCTGCCTGGTGTGCGTCAATGATTTGGTGGTGGAACAATCCGTGCCCGAGTTCAATGCCCTGCAGATGCCCAAGTTTTTCTCCTGGCGTGCCAGCAAGTGGCTACGGATGGATGACTGGACGCACTTCATCTACACCACCTACACCACACCAAAATTCTCGACTGATGTACGCAATCGGGTTTGGGAAGGCGCCACGGTGACCAACGTTTGTCTGCAATTGGCTTACCACATGGGTTTTCAGGAAGTGATCCTGATCGGCGTCGACCACAGCTTCGCCACCAAGGGCAAACCCAATACCACGGTGCAATCCGAAGGCGATGACCCCAACCATTTCTCCGCCGCTTACTTTGGTAAGGGCTTCCGTTGGCAGCTGCCGGACCTGGAGACCTCCGAAATGGGCTATCGCATGGCTCGCCAGGCTTACGAAAAAGCTGGCAGGCGCGTTTTGGACGCGACCATCGGCGGCAAACTGGAAATCTTCGAAAAGGTCAACTACGAAAGCTTGTTTGGGTAAAAACAGATCATTGGGTCAGAAGCCGATTGTGCCGGTCTCTGACCGAGCACAGAAGCCAGCCGGAGGCTTCCTCTTTTA
>CAZOYK010000002.1:0-32255 GCA_964584065.1 uncultured Anaerolineaceae bacterium
CTACTTCCTAAGCGCGATTACTCTTCGGGAGCAAAACCGCCGGCCTTCGTTTACGCGATCATTCCGACAATTTTCGTCTTCTTCAATTCCTTTGCGATCAACATGATCCTGCAATACAAGAAGGTTGGAGCCTGGAAGGATTATCTTGTGGGTGAAAGAGCCTACATCATCCTCAGCCTGGCTGCCAAGACAGCGCTCGCCTGGATGATTTTCGCAGGCACGCTTGCACCTGTGTAAACCTAAATGAATTGACTAAGCCAGGTTCAACCCGAGCCTGGCTTTTTTTCTTACAGAATTTGGTTTTGTCTCTGTTCTTTCATGGTCTCCCGACCATGAAAGGCATTTGACCTTAAGGTCTCCATTTCGTTAAAAAAATTATTGGAGACCTTCGGTCAATCACCTCGCTCGGTCAGGAGACCGGCAAGAACAGATAATTGTTATTTGCCATTAAATTCTTAACACTATTGGGGCAATATCTCCCGGATTTTCCCGGTAAATTCAATCACTTTGCTCTCAATTGTCAGCATCAGTTCTTCAGGATCATCAAAGTCTGGCTTTTCGATCAGCTTCATCTCGATAATCGAATCGACACCGGGTTTAACCTCCGAGAGAACCAGCCCATCAAGATCTTTTCCTTTGAGAAGGTTGATAGTTTCCGCCTGGACTTTTCGGTTGGCACCCCCAAGCCAGGCCTCAAAGCGGTTCTGTTCGTGCAAATAGACGATGGCAATCTTCAGGCTGCGCTGCTTCAACTCCAGGGGAGTGAAGGCAAAGTAGGTCATGTCCATATAGCCAAAATAAAGCCCGGTTGCTGAAAAATCGGGATGTTGGTTCTCAAGATAGGTTTTCAAGCCGGACATGAAGTTCATGATGCCTTTGTACGCCTTTTGGATCTGACCGTGCTGCATTTGCATGGTGTATTCCCTGACCGATTCATTTAATGAAGGCATGTGCTTATCTCCTTATTGTTCATTCCAACGGTATTTTTTGTTTTGCAGGAAAGTGTCGAACTGGCAGTTCAGGCAGAGTCCGTTGTGGCAGCAGATCGTCCCATCGCAAGTAGGGCAGCGCCACTTTTCTTCCTGCGCCTGCAGAAAACTATCCATTCCCATATCGCGAATGGCATTGAGGTTTTCGATCATGCTCATGTGGTATTTTGTGCGATAACGTTTATCCAGGCTTTTCAGGCGTTTGCAGGGGTACTCTGCGCATTCAAAACAGAAACGAACCAGACCTCTGCCAAGCAAATCGCAGCTGTCTGCCATGTGCGTGCAGTTTTTCCCGCGGGGGATGCAGCCCGGGCAGTAGGTTCTGTGAAAACCCTTCTTATTCAGTTCCAATGCTCTGAATAAATAAGCAGCACACAAAGAGCAATTCATCCCGCAAGGAGCAATCAGGTCTTCTTCCATTTTTTTAGCCGCACATCCCCTTCAGGAACTTGAGGTTCTTGATGATCAGATCTGATTTCCACCAGTTCTTGCTGATAGCCCACTCTTCCGGGTAGTCACCCCATCCCCAGGTAACAGCCCAAGTGCCATCGACTTCCTGGGTTTTTGCCAGGAACTCACACTCGTAAGCGCAAATTTCCTCATTATCCTGGTAGAAAACGCTTCTCTTGGTATCTATGAACAGAGAGGGTTTGCAGACGTAATCAACCGCCCATCTCGAAGTGTCGTAGGTGATGACGTGGCGGATTTGTTCCTGCAGCATCTGTTTGAATTCACTCATATCAAGGATGTTGTCGTTTCCGCTTTCTGCCAGGTACTCGTAAAGATCCACGAAGTTTGCCACCGTGTGCATGGCGTCCAGGGGGAAGTGGGAAGTGAAGTAGGCGTAGGATTCCTGCGCCAGGCCGCGCGCTAATTCGAAAAGCTGGCTGTTTCTATCAGCATACTTCAGGATGAAACCGATCAGGCTGGCGGTTGGGTTATAGGATGGTTCTGGGTTGGGGTAAAAGCCCCACCAGGGGGCATGGGGGTGATCGTTGTTGGTGGGAATGGCGTTTGCCCAGGTGTGCCCGTCGAAGTCCTTACCAGAGGAAAGGTAATTCAAAATGCCCTGGATAATGGGATGCTCTTTATCCTCAAGGTTTATCTCCTTGATGATCTGCGTTGCCGTCCAGGTCTGGATTGGAGAAGAATCTGGGTTCCAGCAATCCGGCTCGAGCGCGTGCCCAAAGCCACCATCCTCGTCTTGGTAAGTAGCCAAAACCTTCAAGAGGTCTTCCTTGCTGCCACCTTCGAAGAGAAACGTCCACCTCGCAAGGTCGAGGGGTCTGGTATTCTTATAAACAAAACTACGGGCTGACTCAAATTTCATTTTCTTAAACTCCTTAGCTCCATTCTGTATTGCCCTAATTCATGCCTACAATGTTTTTTCACCCACGCAGCGACATCCAGAAGGGCTCACGCTGCCGGCTTCTTGCGAAGCTTGAGTGTCAGACCGCTCTGGGAAGCATTATCTTCGAAAACCTTAACCACATAGGCTGATTTGTCTTTCATCGGCAGGGAATTCATAAATGGCTCGTTGACAACCTGTTCCATGATCTTTTCGATCCGCGTTAATGGCAGCAGGTTGACCGCGACGCAAAAGAACGTCTTCTTGCGTCCGTCGTTGTATTCTGCCAGGAGGGTGTGGAGAATCTCAGATTTCCTGGTTTGTTCTTTGTCGTACGCGTCTATCCCAATCTCTCTCGCTCGCTGGATATCACTCAACTGCCTCTGATGGGTGATGAATGAATCGTACTCTTCGGCGCCTTCATACTTCTGGCATGGAAAATCAGAACAGAGGAAACAGTATTCCAGGCTATCATGCTGCAGGCTGCACCTCGCGATCGCGCAAGCCTGGTTGCCGACCCCTCCGCCACACCCCGGGCAATACCCGCCCAGGCGCATCGGGCACAAGCTGCAGTTTAGCCCGCAAAGTGAAAACATTAGGTCTTTTCTAGTGAAATCTTTCATAGCGCGTCAATTCTGTTGTTCTGAAAGAAAACGTCCCATTTGTTGTCCAGTCTCTCAGCGAGGTCTTACAAGAACGTGGGCAATAATTTGATTATAAGCATAATAATGCCGCTTTTCGCTAAACGAACCACTGTTTTATTGAAACTCGCCCAAGGCGTTCCAAACACAATTCAGAAAAACTAATGTGGTGTGAATTTTGTTTTACTTAATAAACGCATTATAATTGCTGAAATAATTATTTTGGGAGGAGGCTCCAGTGAAAAATAAGTTTGTAATCATTATTATATTAATTGTTATAGCAATAACGGCAAATGCGTGTGGGTCAAGTGAATCAAACAGTGTAGTGCCCGGTGAACTAAATTCAAGTGAGACTCAACCAACAATCGCCCCTGAGCCTACGAATACTCCAAAGCCCACAAATACACCTAAACCCTTATGGAATATTTCCTCCTCCACAGATGAGATGACTGAGGAAACGTCTTATTCTGCTATTTCACCTTATGTTTCCCCAACGAAGTTAATGAGTTCTCCATATGATGACGTAGTGTCATGGATTGGTGTTGGTTGTAGTGGGTCTTATGAGTGGGTATTTATCGGTTTCACTACATCTCCAAATTTAGTAAATACTGAAATTGAGGATGGGTATGATCGTGTTTCTACAAGACTAAAATGGGATGACGACATTGAGACTGAGACACTTTATCAGGAGTGGGGAGACAATTTTCTAACTTTTAACTTTGATGATCAGATAATTGATAAAATGGAAACCCATAACACATTGCTGCTAGAACTAGACTGGTATGGTCAGGGAAATGTATATTTTAAATTCCCATTAGCAGGAGCTGCGGAGGGCATAAATACTATTCGTACACATTGCGTACCATAAAAGTCCCCGAGGCAATCTCCTGTTCCTGAAGGGCAAGCTCTTCCAGGCAATCCGGAAGTTGTTGGAGAGGGAATAATTGATGACTTAGTAGGGGTAACCCCTCTCGTGGTTACCCTGGGCAGGCACAGGGATCTGCCCCTACAAGACCATAGACAACTTGATACCCCTCTTTGTAGATATAGGGAGGCATCATTGTCAAGGTGACACATCCCGCAAGGGGGGGCTCTGATCTGCGTCGACCCAACGAAGAGAACAAAAATCCCCCAAAGGAGAAGAAAAGGTATAATCTCATCGAATACGGATTAGTTATTCTGACCTGGCTAAAAAGGGCAAGGAAAGGGTAATAGGATATGGTCAAATTCCTCGAAAGCAAAAAGCCTGAACAAGTCCAATTTAAAAACCGGACAGGCACAATTTCAGAGCTGGACAGGGCGGATGGTTTGTTCAAAGGCAAACCCCGATCGTGTTGCTTGCCCCAGAAATATGCAAAGGAGAACCTTTTTCTTTATAGAAGACAAGCAGCCATAGCCTCTTTTGCTTACCAAAACACAGATTGGCATCAAGGTCAGGATGGAAAACCAAGTATTCACCTTTGCGACTCCCTGATTGCGTACATCAATTTCTCGTTTCCATTTACTGATAAACCAGGCAAGCTGGAAAACTTGCTGAAGCTGGTATTCCCTCAGATAGACCACATGACCCCTGTTAAAATCCTGGTAGTCATTACTCTTATTCATGTGTGGATGCTGATCGTTAATGCCACACGTTCAACGGTAGAAATTCAGCAGGGTATCAGCCTCCTCCCAAGTAAGTACTTGGTTAGCAATTACAAGATCCTGCTAAGCAAAGGCCTGGATCTGCCAAGAGGCTTTCTTAACAGTGTAACTATTGCTGTTTTGACGACGGTGATTGCAGTTTACTTTGCCATGCTGACTGCTTATGGGATCGTTGGATACAACTTTAAGGGCAGGAAGTCTTTGTATAACATGATCATTGTGCTGGTTATGATCCCGATGCAACTTTCCATCATCGGTTTTTACCAATGGATGTCTAAACTCGGACTGACGGACTCTTATGCCTCGCTGATCTTACCCAGCATTGCATCAGCAGGGTCGGTCTTTTTTGCCAAGCAATACCTTGACTCGATCATAATCCAGGATCTTATCGATGCAGGTCGGATTGATGGTGCCACAGAACTGGGCATCTTCCACCGTATTATGCTTCCGATAGCCAAACCCGGCATGTTCACAATGGGTATTTTTGCTTTCGTGGCAGCCTGGAACAACTTCTTCAACGCCTTCATCCTGATCACTTCACGCGATAAATACACCTTGCCAATGTTGGTCCAAACCCTTCGTGGCGATGTTTATCGCCATGAGTACGGCGCGATCTACCTTGGATTGGCAGCCTCTGTTGTTCCGATCATCATCATCTACTTCCTGTTCTCGCGCTATATCGTGAATGGGATTTCGATGGGTGCTGTCAAGGAATGAGATTAGGAGAAGATCGTCATTGCAACGCGTCGGGCTGAAGTCCTGGTTTTGATTGAGCCAGGTCTTTGCTTGAACGCGCGTTAATTTTTGCAATTATTGCTGGTTCCAGGTGGAGGATATGCATGCGGTTTGGCTATTTTGACGATAAATCCAGAGAATATGTAATTACATGCCCTGATACCCCTTTGCCATGGATCAATTACCTTGGCACGGACTCATTTTTTGGACTAATTTCCAATACAGCTGGAGGGTACTCCTTCAATAGGGATGCCCGCCTGCGGCGTCTGACGCGCTACCGCTATAATAACGTCCCTCTCGATATGGGAGGACGCTATATCTATCTGCGCGATGCAGACAGCGGCGAATTCTGGTCTCCCAGCTGGATGCCGGTGCGCGAAGCTTTGGATAGCTACGAATGCCGGCATGGCATGGGCTACACCAAAATCAAGTCAGATAAGAACGGCATAACAACAAATATTCGCTACTTTGTTCCACTGAATTCAGAATTTGAAGTATGGGATGTCGGTCTGACTAACGAAAGGGAAACTGACGCCAGGCTTGATCTTTTCTCGGCAGTTGAGTTCGCGCTTTGGGATGCCTGGGACGACTCAACCAACTTCCAGCGGAATTTCAATACTGGCGAGGTGGAAGTGCCGGATATTTCCGACAATTCCAATGCAGAAGACGTTCTGCGAAGCACAATCTTTCATAAAACAGAATATCGCGAGCGGCGCAACCATTTTGCCTTTTTTGCCTGTTCCGAACCATTAACTGGTTTCGATACCCAACGGGAAGCCTTCCTGGGACCTTACCGGGGATGGGACAATCCTCTTGCGGTTGAGAACGGTCAATCAGGTAATTCGATTGCCCATGGCTGGCAGCCAATCGGTTCTCACCACCTAAAGTTGCACTTAAAGCCCGGTGAAATCAAACGTGTGATCTTCCTGCTGGGTTATCACGAGAATCCAACGAACGAAAAATTCGATCCCGAGGGCTCAAACACGATCAACAAAGTCAGTGTTATGCCGATCATCCGTGAATTCCTTTCATCCGGGCGGGTGGATGAGGCTTTTGAGGAACTCAAAGATTACTGGAAAGAGCTGTTGGGCAAGTTCACTGTGCAAACGCCGGATGCGGACACCAATCGCATGGTCAACATCTGGAACGCATACCAGTGCATGATCACTTTCAACATGAGCCGTTCGGCTTCCTACTTTGAAAGCGGCATCGGGCGCGGTATGGGCTTCCGCGATTCCACCCAGGATCTGCTCGGTTTTGTGCACATCGTGCCCGAGCGCGCCCGCGAGAGGCTGCTCGATCTGGCAGCTACACAGCTTGCCAACGGCGGCGCGTTCCATCAATATTCACCACTCACAAAGCGTGGAAACAATGACGTTGGGTCCGGCTTCAATGACGACCCGCACTGGCTGGTTTTGGCAACAGCCGCGTATGTTAAAGAAACCGGAGATCTTTCGATCCTTGATGAAATGGTGCCTTACGAGAACCAACCAGGCACTGAAATGCCATTGTATGAACACCTGCAGCGGGCTGTTCAATACACGCTGGACCGGCTTGGACCCCACCAACTGCCGCTGATTGGCAGGGCAGACTGGAATGACTGCCTCAACCTCAATTGTTTCTCCGACAGACCCGGTCAATCTTTTCAGACCACTACCAACCGGGATGGCAAGATCGCTGAAAGTGTGATGATTGCCGGCTTGTTCATTTTGTCCTGCCAGGAGATGCTCGAGCTGGCTTCGTTGTTTGTTTCAAGCCCAATCAAAGAGGTTTTTGAATTCCATGATCCGGTGTTTTACACCCAAAAAGCCCAGGAGATGGAGCAGGCGATCTGGCAAGCCGGCTGGGATGGTGAGTGGTTCAGGCGCGCTTACGATGCCTTCGGAGAGCCACTTGGTTCACACCACAATGACGAAGGTCAGATCTTTATTGAGCCGCAAGGGTTGTGCGTGATGGCTGGATTGGGGGTGAAGGATGGTAAAGCCATGCAAGCGCTGGACGCGGTGAGAGAGAGACTGGCGACTCCACACGGAATAGTGGTGTTAAATCCCGCATTTACCCACTATCAACTACGTTTAGGAGAAATTTCTTCCTATCCACCCGGTTACAAAGAGAACGCGAGCGTCTTCTGCCACTCGAACCCGTGGATCATGATCGCGGAGACCGTCGTTGGCAGGGGAGACCAGGCGTTCGATTACTACAAACGTATCAATCCATCCACCCGGGAGGCTATCAGCGAGGTGCACCGAAGTGAGCCTTATGTGTATGCTCAAACGATTGCCGGCAAGGACGCGCCAACGCACGGTGAGGCAAAAAATTCATGGCTGACAGGCACTGCCAGTTGGAATTACGTAGCGATCACCCAGCACATCCTTGGCATCAAGCCCACCTACAAGGGCTTGTCGATCAATCCGGTCATACCGAGTGACTGGGCGGGCTTTGAGGCGCAGCGCATCTTCCGGGGTGTGGTCTATAACATCAAAGTTGTTAGAAGCAGTGCATGTAGTTCGACCAGGATCAGCGTGGACGGACAATTGGTTAAGGATTGTATTATTCCAATTCCTCCGGAAGGCACCCGCGAGGTGAACGTGTTGGTGGAATTGGCGGAAAATTGAAAAAACTTAGGTCAAATTAGTAAAAAAAAAAGAAAAAAAAGGAGAAAAACGGTGAACACATTTATTCCTAAACCCGAAGATAGGTTTACATTTGGATTGTGGACAGTTGGATCGATTGGACGAGATCCATTTGGCGGTCCGGTACGGGAACCAAAAACCCCGGCGGAATTGGTCTATCTATTGGGTGAGGTTGGCGCTTATGGCGTCAACTTCCACGACAATGACCTGATCCCGATCGACGCAACCCCAGCCGAAGAAGAGATTATCAAGCGTGATTTCCGTAAGGCCTTGGATGAGACTGGCCTGGTTGTACCGATGGCGACCACCAACCTGTTTGGTGACCCGGTCTTCAAGGACGGCGCCTTTACCAGCAACGACCCCAAGGTGAGGGCATACGCACTGCAGAAGACCATGCGCGCCATTGACCTGGGGGTTGAATTTGGCGCGAAGATATACGTCTTCTGGGGCGGACGCGAAGGTACGGAAACCGACAGCAGCAAAAGCGCGGTCGATGCGATCAAGCGTAACCGCGAAGCGCTGAACTTCCTGTGTGAATACAACCTGGACAAAGGCTACGGTCTGAAATTTGCCCTTGAAGCCAAGCCAAACGAACCACGCGGAGATATTTATAACCCCACCATCGGTCACATGCTTGGTTTCATTGCCACGCTCGATCACCCAGAGATGGTTGGCGTCAATCCCGAAGTTGCCCACGAGCACATGGCAGGTATCAACTTCATGCACGGTGTGGCGCAGGCCTGGGAAGCTGGCAAGCTCTTCCATATTGACCTGAATGATCAATACCCCGGCCGATACGACCAGGACCTGCGCTTTGGTTCGCGAGACATCAAAGCCGCCTTCTACCTGGTGAAATTCCTTGAGGATGTCGGATATGCCGGATCCAAACATTATGACGCCCATGCCTACCGGACCGAAGACTACGAGGGCGTGAAGGACTTCGCGCGCGGCTGCATGCGCACTTACCTGATGCTGAAGGAAAAGGCTGCCCAGTTCAATGCAGATCCTGAGATCCAGGCGATTTTGGCTGAGATCAATGCTGAAGATCCCGCGCTTGCCGCAGTCTTTGGCAAATACTCTCCCGAAAAAGCGGATGCTATCAAAGCATTGGATCTTGACCGTGTAGCAATTTCCAAACGCGGGCTTAAATATGAACGCCTGGACCAGCTGACCATTGATCTGCTGCTTGGCATGCGTTCGTAATTTTTAGCTAACCAAATAAATAGAAAGAGACAACCATGGCCTCGACCTCCACTCGTATCAAAAAGCGTGTTAGCGAATTGTTGGCACAAATGACCCTCCAGGAAAAAATCCGCCAGCTTGGTGGATATTGGTTTTATGAGCTTCAGACCATGGGGCAATTAGACCAGGAAAAAATGAGGGTGAAGCTGAAAAATGGGGTGGGCCAAATCACGCGCATTGCTGGCGCGGGCAACCTGACCCCTTTGGAGACGGCCAAAACATACAACCAGATCCAAAAATTCCTTGTGGAAGAGACGCGGTTGGGGATTCCAACCATCAACCACGAAGAATGTTGTTCCGGTCTCACGGCTTTGGGCAGCACAGTTTACCCACAAATGATCGGTCTGGCAAGCACTTTTCAACCTGAGCTCGCTAAGAAAATGACGCAGCAGATCCGCAAGCAGATGCTCGCCATCGGCGCACGGCAAGGCCTGGCGCCAGTGTTGGACGTGGGCCGCGACCCCAGATGGGGGCGGATTGAAGAAACCTTTGGCGAGGATCCTTTGCTGGTGAGCCAGTTTGGCAAGGCATACATCCAGGGTTTGCAGGGGGAAGATCCTGTGGATGCTGTAATGGCGACTGGGAAGCATTTCATCGGGCACGCTTTTTCGCAAGGTGGCTTGAATTGCGGTCCTGTTCACCTGGGTGAGCGAGACCTTTGGGATGTCTACATGGCTCCTTTCCAGGCGGCAATCCGCGACGCGGGTTTGATGTCGATGATGAATGCCTATCCGGAGCTGGATGGCGAACTTGTGGCTGCCTCGAAACGCATTCTGACTGACCTGTTGAGGGATACGCTGGGCTTTGATGGCGTGGTTGTCTCTGACTACGAAGCTGTGGTGATGATCCACAACTATCACAAATCTTCTCCAAACCGCAAAGATGCTGCCGTCAGGGCGCTCACTGCGGGCATTGATGTGGAGCTGCCCACCTTTGATTGCTACATGCCCGGGTTGCAGGAAGCATTGGAAGCGGGCGAGCTCTCGCTTGAAACGATCGATTTGTCTGTCGCGCGCCACCTAAGCAAGAAGTTTGAGTTGGGTTTGTTTGAAAATCCCTACGTGGATGAAGGTGGCGTTCTGGCTGAGTTTGAAACACCTGCCAACCGTGAGCTGGCAAAAGAGATTGCTGAACAAAGCCTGGTGCTGCTCAAGAATGATGGAACCTTGCCGGTAAAACCATCAGTAAAGAAGATTGCGCTGATTGGACCTAACGCGAATACATGGCGGTGTATGGTTGGGGATTATTCGTATCCTTCCATGCGCGAGCTCCTGTGCCAGGATCCACCCGAAGGATCAGGTTATCAGGGTTTGACACAAGCGGACTTAGAAGAAATGCCAGTCGAGATACCAACCGTTTTCGAAAGCCTCAGGCAGGCATTGCCAGGCTCCATCACAGTGGATTACGCCAAGGGTTGCGATATTTCCGTTATGGACAAAGCCGGCTTTGAAGAGGCAGTTGGGCTCGCGAAGGCCGCTGATATTGCGGTGGTTGTGCTCGGGCACAAGTCTGGCCTGGCTTATGATTGCACCACGGGTGAATTCAGGGACTCCACCGAGCTGGGGTTGCCTGGCGTGCAGGCTGAATTGCTGCAGGCAGTCCTTGAAACGGGCAAGCCGGTCGTTCTGGTGTTGATCAATGGACGCCCGCTCTCGATCCCGGGCTTGGTTGAAGCTGCCAACGCGGTGCTTGAGGCTTGGGTACCTGGCGAGGAAGGCGCAGGTGCGATTGCCAGCGCGCTCCTGGGGCAGCTCAATCCCGGCGGCAAGTTGCCGGTTACGATTGCGCGCTCGGTTGGGCAGGTGCCGGTTTTCTATAACTATAAGCCCTCTGGCATGCGTTCCAATATCTATGGCGATTACGTCAATGAAAGCGTCAAACCCCTGTTTCCTTTTGGGCACGGTTTGTGTTATTCCCAGTTTGAATACAGCAATCTGAGCCTTGGCAAACAGCAGGCTGGTCTGGATGAAACATTGCCCATTTCGCTGGATGTAGCCAATGTTGGCAAAGTCGCTGGCGACGAGGTCGTGCAGCTTTACACCAGTGATGAGTATGTTGAATTCCCACGCCCGGTCAAGGAGTTACGCGGATTTACGCGCGTGCAATTGCTGCCGGGTGAAAAGAAACATATCCGTTTCGATCTGCCCGTCAACATGCTGGCTTACTATGGCGAAGGTCTGAAATTGGTTCTTGAACCGGGGACGATGAAAATTCTGGTTGGCAGTTCCTCTGAGGATATCCGCCTGCAAGCAGCGTTCGAAGTGAGTGGTGGAACCAATCAAATTGTAAAAGACCGTGTGCTGGATTGCCCGGTCACTGTAACTCCGTAGGAGGGTTGACCATGGCGTACTTTTTGGGGCTTGATGTTTCGACCACCAGCAGCAAAGCCTTGTTGATTGACCGAAGTGGCAAGGTTTTAGGCACCGCCTCTTCTGCGCATAGCCTCTATTCCCCCAAGCCCCTTTGGTCCGAACAGGATCCGGCGCAGTGGTGGCAGGCGGTCGTTCAGAGCATTCAGAGCGTCATCAATCAAACGGGAATTGCACCTGGTGAAATCGAAGCGGTCGGCCTTACCGGACAAATGCACGGTCTCGTGCTGCTGGACGCAGAGGGTGAAGTGCTGCGACCGGCGATTTTGTGGAACGACCAGCGCTGCCAGGCGCAGTGCGACGAGATCCACCAGCGGGTTGGCAAGGAACGATTTATCCAGATCAGCGGTAATGTGGCGCTGACTGGTTTTACTGCGCCGAAGATCCTTTGGGTCGCTGAAAATGAGCCCGAAATCTATTCCCGGGTTCGCCATGTCCTTTTACCCAAAGATTACATTCGCTACAAATTAACGGGCGAATTTGCCATGGACAAGGCAGACGGCTCGGGCACGGTGCTGTTCGATCTGAAAGCACGGGACTGGTCAGAAGAGCTGCTTGCAACGCTGAATATTCCGCGCGAATGGATGCCGCCGACCTATGAGGGACCCGAAATTACCGGGCATGTCAGCGAGTCTGCAGCCGGGCTGACCGGTTTGCCACAGGGTGTGCCTGTGGTTGCTGGCGGTGGTGACCAGGCGGCTGGCGCGGTGGGGGTTGGGGCTGTGGAACCGGGTATTATAGGCCTGACAGTTGGGACAAGCGGCGTGATCTTTGCCACAACGCCTGCGCCTTTGGTCGAGCCGGAAGGGCGGCTGCATGCCTTTTGTCATGCCTTGCCGGGCAGGTGGCACTTCATGGGTGTGATGCTCTCAGCTGCCGGCAGTTTGCAGTGGTACCGTGACACCCTGGCACCCGGCGTTAGTTTTGACGACCTGCTCCACGAGGCGGAATCGGTGCCTGCGGGCAGCGAAGGATTGCTTTTCCTGCCCTATTTGAGCGGCGAGCGCACCCCACACCCGGACCCACTTGCCCGGGGCGCTTTTATTGGTCTGACCCTGCGCCACAAGCTTGGGCATATGACCCGTGCCGTCCTGGAAGGCGTCGCCTTTGGCTTGAAAGACAGCTTTAACCTGATCCGGGATGCTGGCCTGGAGAACGTCAGCCAGGTGCGCGCTTCCGGGGGAGGAACAAAAGGTGCCTTGTGGCGCCAAATTCTGGCGGATGTGTTGGAAAGCGAACTTGTAAGCGTCAATACCGCTGAAGGAGGGGCTTTCGGAGCCGCGCTTTTGGCTGGGGTGGGGCAAGGCGCATGGCCGGACGTGGTCACAGCCTGCCACGAGACGATCAAGATCACAGGAAAAACCGATCCCAACCCGGATACATTCGAGGTTTACCGGCACGCCTATCAGGTCTACCGGGAACTCTATCCGCTATTGAAATCAACTTTCACGCAACTCAACTGATCAGCAAAGGATAAACGTCATGACATCATCGTTAAAATTTCCGGAGAACTTCCTATGGGGGACTGCCACTTGCGCTTACCAAATCGAAGGCGCGGTAAACGAGGATGGCAGGGGAGAGTCAATCTGGGACGTGTTTTCCCATACTCCCGGGAAAACTTTCAATGGTGATACCGGAGATGTGGCTTGCGATCATTATCACCGCTGGCAGGAAGACATCCAACTGATGAAGTCCCTGGGCTTCAATTCCTACCGCTTTTCGATTGCCTGGCCGCGCATTTTGCCTGAAGGACGCGGGAAGATCAATCAGCCCGGCCTGGATTTTTATAGCAGGCTGATCGATGGAATGTTGGAAGCCGGTATTCAACCTTTGGCGACGCTTTACCATTGGGATCTGCCAACCGCCCTTGAAGGAGCCTGGCTGAACCGTTTGACTGTGGATGCCTTTGCCGAATACACTGGGGTGGTTGCCCATCACCTTGGCGATAGAGTGAGAACCTGGTTCACCATCAACGAGCCCTGGTGTGCCAGCCATCTGAGTTACACCTTTGGTGAACAAGCCCCGGGATTGAAAGATCGTTCGAAGGGCATCCTGGCAGCCCACCATCTTTTGCTTGCCCATGGGGTGGCCGTCAAGGAATTGCGCAAAACTGTACCCGGTGCGCAGGTTGGCGTGGTGCTGAACATGAGCCCAATCCATAACGACACTGAAGCCCCGATCAGTGAGGACAGGATCCGTTTTATGGATGGGGAACTCATTCGCTGGTTCGCTGATCCAATCTATGGGCGAGGATATCCCAAAGATATGCTTGAGGATTACGTGCGCATGGGAATGCTCGAGTCAACCGAGCCAGATTTCATCAAACCCGGCGACATGGAGTTGATCGCGCAGGAAACTGACCTTTTGGGGATCAATTACTACACCCTGATGTTTGTTTCATCGAAGAGTGAGGGGGTTCATAGCGAGAACCGGGATGTGCCCAAGACTGACATGGGATGGGAGCTCTATCCGCAGGGTCTCTTTGAAATCCTTGAACGTGTGAACAGGGATTATCAGCCCAGGCAGCTGATGGTGACCGAAAATGGTGCCAGCTAAGCGGATGGTCCTGACGAGAATGGCACAGTCCATGACCAGGGACGCATCGATTACCTGCAGACCCACATCCTAAAAGTTTGGCAGGCGATCCAGGCAGGCATCCCGGTCAGTGGTTATTTGGTTTGGTCATTGATGGATAACTTTGAGTGGGCAAGGGGATATTCGCAGCGCTTTGGTTTAATCCATATCGATTACCAAACCCAAAAACGCACCATCAAAGACAGCGCTTACTGGTACAGGGATGTTATTAAACGGAACGGATTGTTCGTGGATCTGCTATAAGACTTAGTTAAATAGCGAGGGAGAGTGAGATATGCCTTCTAAAAATGTACCGACTCTGATTGGAGGTACTATGCTCACACCCCCGTCTGCTGAGCCCACCGGGGGTTTTGTAGACCTACTTGGTGAGACGTTTTACAAAATCCAGCACTATGATGCCATGCCGCCGTTTTTTATGAGCATTGTGAGTGGGGCTGATCACTGGTTGTTTATAGCCTCAACGGGTGGGCTTAGTGCCGGGCGTGTGAATTCTGAGCATGCCTTATTTCCTTACTACACTGAAGATAAAATAACCGAAAATTCTGAAAACACCGGCGCAAAAACGATCTTGCGCGTTACGCGGGGTGACCAAACCTGGCTTTGGGAACCTTTTTCGATCCGGCAGGACGGACAATATCAGCTTGAACGCAATCTGTACAAGAATATCCCTGGAACCACGCTGATCTTTGAAGAAATCAATTATTCTCTTGAGTTGGTGTTTCGATATAGCTGGCGCACAGGCGACCGTTTTGGTTTTATCAAAACAGCCTGGTTGAGCAACACCAATGACTCTAAATCTCTGAGCGATGTGGAAGTGCTGGATGGTTTTCAGAATATTCTTCCAGCGAACATCAGCCCGGCAACCCAGAATACATTCAGCTCCCTGCTGGACGCCTATAAACGCAGCGAATTGGACCAGGAGACAAACCTGGGCTTGTATGGCCTTAACTCGCGATTGACTGATCTGGCTGAACCAAGCGAATCGCTGGTTACAAACGTGGTTTTTCAGGTTGGGCTGGAGCCGCAACATGTATTGCTTTCTTCCAAACAGGTCCCCGCCTTTCGTTTTGGGGGAAGCCTTGAAACAGAGACGGAAATTCGGGGGGAACGTGGTGCGTATTTTGTTCACGCCAACCTGCATTTGGAAGCGGATCAAATTGTCCAATGGTACCTGGCAGCGGATGTCCACCAGGATCACACCGCTCTGGCAGGTTTGCGCGAATTCCTGAAAATGCCCCTGGACGCGAAGCAGCATGCCATTGAGCAGGATATTGAATTCAGTGCACTTGATTTACAGAACTATGTCACAGATGCTGATGGATTGCAGGTCTCGGAAAAGATCCAAGCCAGCACGCACCATTTTGCGAATGTCCTTTTTAACGTTATGCGCGGTGGAATATTCTTCCAAAACTATTGGATCGAAAAATCTGACCTGCTGGATTATCTCTCTACCCACCAACATAATCTACCAAGCACTCAGGCCGATTTTTTTGCCTCTCTGCCGGATAAATTTAGTCTTTCGGAAATGCGTTCTCGCGCTGCTGAATTGAGTGATCCCAGCTTCCGCCGTTTGCTGAACACCTATTTGCCCCTCACATTCAGCCGCCGGCATGGCGATCCCAGCCGACCGTGGAATGTGTTTTCCATCAACCTGAAAAATAAGGACGGCTCTCAACGCCTGGATTACGCAGGTAATTGGCGTGACATCTTCCAAAATTGGGAAGCCCTGGTGTACTCCTTCCCCGAATTCGTGGAATCCACCGTGGATACTTTCTTATGTGCCACCACTGCGGATGGTTACAATCCTTATCGGATTAGCCGTGCCGGCATAGACTGGGAAGTGCCCGAAGAGGGCAATCCCTGGGCGAATATCGGTTACTGGAGCGATCATCAAATTATCTATTTGCTCAAACTGATGGAAGCCAGTGAGCGTTTTCACCCCGGGGAGCTGCGTCAGCGGCTGAATATTCCAGTTCTGAGCTATGCAAATGTGCCTTATCGCATCAAACCCTATGAGGAACTGCAGAAAGACCCTTACAACACGATCGTGTTTGATCAGGCGCTAGATGAGCGCATTGAAAAACTAACCCGCCAATATGGCAGTGACGGGCGTCTTTTGTTTGCTGCAGACGGCAGCGTGGTGCACGGCTCGCTAACTGAAAAGCTGCTCACGCTCTTGTTAGCCAAGTTGGTCAATTTCGTCCCTGAAGGCGGGATCTGGATGAACACCCAGCGCCCGGAATGGAACGATGCCAATAATGCCCTGGTGGGATATGGCCTTTCAGTGGTTACCCTGGGTTACCTGCGGCGTTTTGTGGCGTTTTTCCGCCAGCTGATTAAGGATGAAAGAGGCAAGTTTCCCCTTCACAGAGAAGTTGCTGATTTACTCAATACCATTGCCGTGGTTCTTCAAAACTTTCATCCCAATTTGAGCTCTGAATTCACACCGGAACTGCGCCGGCAGATGATGGATGCGCTTGGTGAGGCTGGCAGCAGCTATCGCTCAGTGATCTATGACCAGGGATTCAGCAGAACTCACAACCAGATATCGGCTGACGAATTGAAATCTTTCTTGTCTACAATTCAAGATTACCTGGAGCATAGTTTACGTGCCAATCGGCGTTCAGACGCGCTCTATCATTCTTATAATTTGTTGCGCCTTGAGGCGGGGAAAGCCTATGTGGACCGCCTGTATGAAATGCTCGAAGGGCAGGTTTCAATCCTTTCATCCGGTCTCTTGAGCGCTGAAGAATCGCTTTCACTTTTGCAGAGTTTGCGAGCCAGCCCGTTATTCCTTGCAGATCAGCACACCTATATCCTCTATCCGGATCGGGTTTTGCCTTCTTTCCTAAAAAAGAATACCTTGCTGCCAGAACAACTCAAGCATTTGCAGTTACCTGCCCGATTGGTAGCAGATCGGGATACGACGCTTTTCACCCAGGATATTCACGGCTTGTTCCACTTTGGCAGCAGCTTGCGCAATATCAAGGATGTGCATAAAGCTTTGGAAACCCTGCGAAACCAGCCCGAGTATGCGGATCTGGTTGAACAGGAAAGCGACGCTGTTCAACGTTTGTTTGAAAAAACCTTCCGGCATGCCGAGTTTACAGGACGCTCTGGCACATTCTTTGGTTACGAGGGCTTGGGAAGCGTCTACTGGCATATGGTTTCGAAGCTGCTTTTAGCAGTGCAGGAAACCGCTTTTCGCTTCAGAAATGAACCTGAGGCGGAAAAGCTGTGCGATTTCTACCGGGATGTCCGTGCGGGGCTTGGGTACCAAAAAACACCCGCTGCGTATGGCGCCTTTCCCACCGATCCTTATTCACACACCCCCAGAGGACGCGGTGCGCGTCAGCCTGGGATGACCGGTATGGTGAAAGAAGAAATCCTGACCCGCCAGTTGGAAGTCGGCGTTCGCTTTGAAGATGGGCGATTGGTCTTTGACCCCTATTTGCTCGATTCATCTGAACTTCTCTCTTCACCGCGCAGTTTTGCCTATGTGGATGTGTCTGGCGAGGAGCAAACTCTTTCCCTGCCAGCTGGAACGCTGACATCCTTTGTCTGCCAGATTCCCGTTGTGGTTCAACTTGGCGATCGCGATGAAGTTGAAATTAATTATGCTGATGCGACCCACCGTAAATTGAGTGGTCTGCGATTGGATGTGGAAACCAGTCAGCACATTTTCTCGCGGGATGGTGCAATCCATCACCTTGTTGTGACCTTTTCGCATTAGAAATAACTGCGAATTCGGATAAGGAATAGGGGAAACCGGTCTGGTCCTGGATTTCCAGGTTAAGGCTGTCTTGGCTCAAAGAGGATTGTTGGAAAGTGCGATTTGGTGCTTTAAAATGTGCACTCTAATCAATTATTTCGCGCTGATCGTTTTTGGCTTTGGAAATTGAACCCAAGTAAAGGGTGACACAAACACCTATCAGGCTTAGCAGTACGATGATCCAAACCTTGCGAACAACTGCCATTGAGATTAGCAGTGTTCCCCAAAGCCAGATTAAACTCTTTTGAACCGTTTTCTGAGGAAGCCCGGTTTTGCGCTCAAAGTTTTCGATATGGTCCCTAAAAATTGGGACTCTCAAAACCTGAGCTTTAATCTTAGGAGATGAAGTGAAACACGCGACTGAAACCAACACAAAGGGGGTGGTCGGCCACATCGGCAGCACAATACCTATAGCTCCCAGGATCAAAAAGATAAACCCCAGGATTGTGAGCAAGATTGTTCTCAATTGCAAAGTATCACCATTATCACATCAAAATTAGAATATCGTCCTATTCTACAATACATTTTTATTTGCACGAGAAGTGGAAAGCGAGTTCTGGCGGGCGACAGTTTATTGGGTTGTTTGTGGTAGGGGTAGCTAGCTGATTTATGATCACCAGGTCAATTATGAAAAAACCTTCTCAACAAGCGTGCAATATTCCTGCCACGCCGGAAAATCTTCCAATTCTGAGGTTGCTTCAGCAATGGCGCGATAGTACCACGCTTGCATCTTGGGGTCTTTTTGGTTGAAGCGTTCCCACAGTTTGTCCCCAATTGCCAGGTGATCCCGGTATATGGCCCGGATGTTGGAAAACTTATCTCCAAGGGTCACCATTTTTACGGCAAGGTCCTTCTCATTGCTGAGGTGTTGGATGGTTTCCTGCTTGCGGATCAGCCAGGTATCTGATGCGGGAAGATCTTCCCGTTTATTTTCGGTTTCCGCCTGAACAAGCCCGGCGACTCTTGGGCCAAATTTTGATGTAATTTCAGCTAAGGATACATTTGCATCTTCCATGGTGTCGTGCAGCACTGCCGCGGCGATGACCTCCAGGTCGTCCGTCATGCTTGCCACGATCGCGGCAGCCTCCAGCGGGTGAAGGATGTAAGGTCTGTTCGTTCCTTTGCGCACTTGTCCGCTGTGGGCTTGGACAGCAAAAATGATTGCTTCATCTAGTAAAGTCAAATCCACTCCTTTTTGCGAGTTATGTTGATCCGTGCGGCTTGTTAGAACTGCTTTTCAGAGCGACTTAGCCAGGCTTCAAGGATAACCCCATACACGACACCCGCGATGAAACTAATATGATCCTGGAAGCCGGTGGAGCTGTAGTAGGCAAAGGAAACCAAAAGCCCCAAAATTGCCCCACGCAGCAAGGATTTGTTCCTGTTGGTCGTATCCCAGGGTGCTCCCACAGCTAAACCGATGATGACGCGGTTGAACCACAGAGCGAAAATCGAAGTTGCAGAGGCTGTTCCCCCCGAACGCAGATATGCCCCAACCACACAAATGATGCCCAGCAATGCCCCTCCAATTAGCGCTAATTTCAATCTTTTTGTCATAACCAACCTCTCTGCATAGTTCTAGTCGACATAATTGGGAAAAATTAAATGTGATTCTATAGTATCACTATTGACACCAATTTTTCACTTTTCCAGAATTATTCTTGAACAAAATGGTCTACAATAGCAAGTAATATCCCCTATTGTGTTTTGTTTGCGGATCGTGAGGGCTCAAAGAGCAATGCATGTTCCCGTCAAGGCGGGGGTGACCAGAATTTCAGGGTTAAGTTCCCCGCATTCTGCATTCACCTGCTTGAAGTGGCTTGTGTCCCAAAAATCGTCAGGGTCGCGTGCCAGTTCATGCATGTGGGAGATCACAAGCCGGTGCGGCGCAGGCTCTGTGAAAAAGCGGCAAAAATCTTCAAGCAGGGGAGGTGTTTCATAAAGGGCACACTTTTTCCCAAGCCAGAGGTGCGCGAAGATGCCATCCAGGCTACCGTGCTTAGTCAGTCCATGGGCTGGGAATAAGCGGGTGTCCCCCGGGAATGCCCATCTTTTTCCGGAAAACTCCGCCAGGTAGCCCATCTCCGGCACGCCGTTGCCATCCCTGAAGTGCAACCCCTCGAAGGGTGTCAGCACCAAATTCCTGATCTCAATTGGGACGTCCGGACGCGGCACGATGATCCTGGCTGCCCTGCCTTTGAAGACAGGAAGTAATTCCTCCAACAAAAACTCCGGTACAACCCAAGTCACTGGAAGGCTCACAAGGTGGGAGAGCAGATCAAGGTCAAGATGATCGGCATGCCTGTGGGTTAGAACCACCGCGTCCAGGGGAGCCAGGTCCCTGGCAAAATTCATCGAGTTTGTCAGCAAGAGGCGCGAGAACAGGGAGAGCGGATCCAAAGCCCAACGGACGCCGGCGGTATGGAGGAGGTAATTCGCGCTGTAAGTCAGCCAGGCGGCATCTGTTTCAGCAGTCCGCCACTGCGCGACGATTTGTTCCCAGAGAGCATGGTAGCCCTCCACCGCGGTTTTTGTCAGAAGGGCTATCCTGGCTTGTTGGTCTTCAAAACTGAATCTAAACGTAATATTTTGCAATGAAGTCTTCCACTTCAGCAAGGGTGCGGTCGAAAACGCCCAGTTTTTCCACTTTCATACTGGTAACCGCAGCGGCGTATTTTCCAGCTTCGCGGGGTGGAAGGGAGAGGCGCGCGCTCACATATGAACCAAGGCAGGTATCCCCTCTGCCGCTGCGACCATCCATGCTCTTGGAGTGGAATTCGTAGTGGTGGTTTTGACCATCCGCGTGCACCAAAACTCCGGTTGCGTGGGTGAGCAAAATTTCTTTCGCGCCCTGCTGAACATAAAAGGCAGCCGCTTTCTCGATGTCGGTCTCACCGGTCAGATATTTAGCTTCCATGGCGTCGGATTTCAGGATATCCAGATCCGAGAGAACCTCTTTCATTTCATCCCAGGGTTCATACACCAGGTCCTGCCCGCGCAGCACTCTGACGAAGCCCTGGACATCCGCAGCCAGCAGGACCCCTTCACGCAGGCGCATGGCATGGAAAAAGGCGGGTTCCACTTCCCCACGGATGCTCGGGCTGACCGCAATTGCACGAGCGGTAAGCCCCTCCAGATGTTCTGGATGGATGCTTCCGGCAGTGTGGGTCACGTAGAGATCGCGTTTGTCCACATCCAGCGTTTTGTATTCCAGGGTCATTAGTGTGGAAGACGGGCTGTAGATGGGATAGCAGTCGATCCCATCCGCGCGCAGCATCTGCACCACGTGGTCATCTTCTTTTGACAGGCGGGTCACCACCGCGCCGCGCAGCCCAAGCGCCTTGCCGGCATGAGCGGCATAATTCATGCCGCCACCATCCACCTGGCGCGTGCCTGCGGGTGTAATGATGGTGTCCTTGGTGTAGTTACCGGCAAAAATTACATCATAATTTTTTTCAGTATTTTCCATTTTCTGCTCCAGAAAAAGATAAATTAGTTCTAAAGTGCAAACATATAGCTCAAGTCAGGCGCAACAGGTCTGATCGACGGCTTTTCGATCAGAAAAGTTCTAAAAGTGCGGGCAGAGCGTTTTGAAAGAGCCAGTAAAACAACCCTCCAACGAACATGGTCGCAGGAATGGTGATGACCCAGGCAATCATGATCTCGCCAGCTACGCCCCAACGCACTTTGCTCATCCGTTCGGCAGCCCCAACACCCATGATGGATGAGCTCACCACCTGGGTCGTGCTGACGGGGCTTCCGAGCAACGACGCGGCAATGATTACAATCGCGGAGGTGATCTGCGACGAGAAACCATGCACCGGGCGAATTTTGTAGAACTTCGAGCCAAGGGTTTTGATCAGTTGCCAACCGCCCAGGGCGGTTCCGATGGCAATTGCTGTCGCGCAGGCCAGCACGACCCAATTCGGCACATGAAAAGTTGACTGAAAGCCAGTAATAACCAACCCGAGGGTGATGATACCCATGGTTTTCTGGGCGTCGTTGGTGCCGTGGCTGAGAGCCAGACCCAAGGATGTGATCACCTGTAGTTTCTTGAAGACCCCGTTAATTTTTGGAGTTGCTTTCCAGGAAAGGAGATACACGATGTTGGCAATGATGATGCCTGCCACGAAACCGATGACCGGTGAGGCAAATAAGCCAATTAAAATCTTGGTGATGCCCTTGATAAGCAATACCTTGAAGCCGGCTTTGATTACCACCGCGCCAATCAAACCGCCGATGATGGCATGCGAGGAGCTGCTTGGGATACCCAGGATCCATGTCAGCACATTCCAAAAGATCGCGCTGAAACACGCAGCCAGGAGCACCATCATGTTGATGTGTTCAGCAGCCACAATGTCGTTGCCGATGGTGGTGGCAACCGCAACGCCGAAGATAAACGGGCCAACAAAATTTGCGAGGGCGGTCATCAGCAGGGCGATCTGCGGGCGAATGGCGCGCGAGGAGATCATGGTGGCGACGATGTTGCTGGAGTCGTGGACACCGTTGAGGAAATCGAAGATCAACGCGAAGATGATGAGAAGAATCAGTGAAGCTTCCATAATTTCCGGCGTTACGAGGTCTTGACCACAATATCCGCCAGGACGTTGGCGGCTTCATCACTTCTGTCGGCGGCATTGCTCAAGTGGCGATAAACTTCGCGCATTTTCATCGCCTTGACGACACCTTTCAGGTCTTCCGTGTCCTTGAACATATTGGCAAGCGCTTCCCGATATACATGCTCAATCTTGTTTTCGACCTTTTTGGCGCGGTTAGCATGCTCGGCAGTCACACCAGGGTGGTCCTGCAAACACTCCACGGCTTTGAGCATTTCAAAAGTAGCTTCCTTGAGGAGTTGGCAGATTTGCACCATATACTCGGTGGGTTTTACCTTGAAAATGACGATCTCGGTCATGGTGCTGTAGGCGTAATCAAGGATATCGTCAATTGCCCTGGAAAGCGCAAAAATGTCTTCGCGGTCGAAGGGGGTAATGAAGGTGCGATTCAACTCATCAATCAACAACCGGCGCGCTTCATCCGCCTCTTTTTCCTTGGCTGTCAACTGATCGGCAATCTTCGTATCAGGATTAATCATATAAGAAAGCAACAGTTCCACCCCTTCCAAGGTCAAATTTGTTTGTTCCTGAATTCTTTGCAGGAAAATATCCCGGCGTTTCTTAAAGATTTTCAACATGATGTATTCCTCCGTTCGAGTAGATACTGGCAATACAGCCAGTTTTTTCCAATAATTTTAGACCAGGCAAGAAATCCTCATACGCAGCTGCGTTGTTGATCTCGAGCGTCCGGACTGCGTGAGCAGGCAAATAGCTTGCCAGCCAGGAGAAGTCCACATCCCCTGTGCCAGGGAGTTGGTGATCCACGATGTCTTTTACATCATGGAGGTGGACGCCTACCATCCTTGGTGAGAAAGCCTCCAGCCATTGTTTGAAAGACATCAATCCAAGGCGATCGTGCACCTGGATGTGTCCAACATCCAATTGCCAGCCCACCCAAGACTGCTGGAATTCATTTAGCAGGACTTCCAATTCCTCGAAGATGGGGAGTTCATAGTGATGCAGGCGGTTCTCCAAGCCAAGAAACACGCCTAAATCCTTGGAAAAGTCCACGATCTCGGTCAAACTGCGGATCAATGCTTCGAGGTGGGGTTTTCCGCGTTCACGCCGGTCTTTGATCAATTCTTTCCGAAAAGTCTCGTATTCCGGGGTTCCCTTGAGCCCTTCGCGATACATGTCCCTCAATCGGCTGTCCATGGAGTGGTCGCCATCCACCCGACCCGGGTGGATAACCACGAGCCTGGAACCCAGGCGATAAGCCAATTCAATTGTGCGTTTTAGCGTGTCCACTCCGACGCGTCTTCGCTCTTCCACCAAGGATGTGACCTGGAAGTCGCCATTTTCGAGGCGTTTGTTCGGGATCACAGCCGGGCAAGGATCGTGGACTGATCCGACGTGGAAGCGATTGAGGTCAAAAGTCTCTAATTCTTCGGGAGTGATCTGATGGTTCAGCTCAAACCGGGCAAAGCCTAATTCGCGCCCCTTGCGGCAAAAATCGCTGGCGTTATCGGTGGAACGTGACCACCACATGGTTGAGAGCGCCGCATCGTAGAGCGTGTCCGAAGCAAGGGTGGGGGTTGTCACAAAATGTGACCCCGCGCCAGGAAAATGTGCCAAACTCTCGTGAAGGGAACTCAAGGTAACATCCGCCTGCATCGGGCACGGATTTTCTTCCCGCAGTTCAGTCTGGGACTCGATCATGACCACCAGTCCGATGCCAGCTTCGCGCGCGCCAATCAGATCCCGCGAGGGGCGATCGCCAATGTAGGCGCATTCTTCCGGACAGACACCAAGTGCCTGTGCCGCGGCGATGAAAGGCGAAGGGTGCGGTTTGCGTTTGCCGAAATCAGCGGCTTGCAAAGTGATATCGAACAAATCTTTGATGCCAGCTTTTTCCAGGAACCTGGGTGAGGTGTGGCTGACAGAGCCCAGGCGATATCCCCGTTCCTTCAACGTTTTCAGCACCCGGATTGTTTCGATGGGGATGAAACGTTTTCCGCGGGAGTCACCCCACCACGTTTGCAGTTTATCTGCGTGCTCCGTGATGAATTCAGTGGGGAATTCTGGCAGCAGATATCTGCTCCAGCGTTCGGAATAGGACAGTTCATCGAGGGAGCGGTAAGTCCACTCCTTGTATTCCTTCTCACGTTGGGTGAGCCTTTGGATGAAACTTTCAGGACTTTCTTTGAGGTTTAAGAATTGAAGCATCTCAGATACGATCTCAGGGTCCCTGGAATCATGGTTCAGTTTTTGAACGATTGTGCCACCCAAATCAAACAGGATAACCTTGAGCCGGTTTTGACTTTGTGTGGTGATAGCTTCTTGCGAAGAACAATATATTTCCATATTTGATCGTTTCTATACCTTCTTTACGCAGCCATGGACGACCAATACTTCGAGACCATGGGAAATTTGATCTGTTGTGCAGTCTGGCGAAACCTCAAGAGTTCGCAAAACACCGTCTACCAAGTAAGGGGATAAGCTTGAAAAATCAATTTCTCCCATGCCAGGCGCTAAATGATCCTGCAGGCCATTCACATCATGTAAATGCATGCCAATCAGGCGGTGGTGGAAGCGGCGAAGCCACTCGCCTTTGCCAACCATCCCCAACACTTCAAGGTTATGGGCGTGTCCGACATCGTACTGAAACCCAAGCCATGGTTCATCACACAGTTGCAGGAAGGTTTCCATTTCATCCGGCAGCGGCAAGTCGTGATACCGGTTTCGGTTTTCGAGCGCGATGTCAATGCCGGAACCCCTGGCAAAGGCAATCATCTCCTCCAGGCTGCGGAGCACCTGGTTGAGGTGCGGCTGTTTGTGTTGGTCTCTGTCAGCAATGTAGTCCTGTTGGAGTTGGATGTATTCCAGAGTGCCGGACCTGCCCTGGAGATACCATTCCCGGATTTTTGTATCCCTGGAATGATCGCAGTGTACCGAACCGCAGTGCACCACCACCAAGCGTGAGCCAAGACGGACTGCCAGGTCGATGGAACGTTTCAGGTTGTCGACTGCCTTAATGCGGTGGTTTTCATCCAGGCTGGAAAGGGAAATATCCTGTCTCTTCAGCTCTGTATACCCAAATTCTGAAGGGCAGGGGTCGTGGATTGTGGCGACGTAATACTTATTCCGATCCCATTCCTGGTACAAGCAAGGCGTGACCTTGTTGCTGAATTCAAATCCTGTAAAGCCAAGTTTGCGAGCTAAGGCGAAAGTCTCAGAAAAAGGCATTTCCTGGTCGGCGCTCCACATCGTGGAAAGCGAGATGTCGTAAAGCATTTCAGGTTGGTTGGGTTCGATCTCCTTTGAGACAGTCCCATCTACACCATGGAAGATCTTCAACAACTCGCCAAGGCAACCGATCCGATATTTGGGTTTGGTCTCCGTGATGGTTTCCGCCTGGAAGTCATCATCCGGGTCGTACTCATCCGTTTGGTAACCGTTCATATTGATGATGACAACCGAGCCAAACCCAGCCTGCATCGCCCCAATTAGATCCCTGGCAAGATTATCGCCAACATAGGCGCAATTTTGCGGCAGAACGCCCATTCCGCGGGCGGCTTGCAGGAACATGGATGGGTGCGGTTTTCGGCTGCCAACCACACAGGATAGAATCACCGGGTCAACATACTCTGTCAGACCATTGTCAGCCAGCATGGCATGCGCTTCGATGGATGAGGTCGTGTTACTGACAATGGAGAGCTTATAGCCCCGTTCGGCAAGTGTTTTGATGGTGCTGACTGCGTCCGGAAAGATCTGGTTATTGCGAGACGACCGCCACATCTGGTTGAGAGTGACCGCGTTTTGCCAAACAAAGTCCCGCGGAAAGTCGGGCAGGAGAAAACGCGTCCAAAGTTCCGTCTCAGGCAGCTCGAGGAGGGTCTTCTTGCACCACTTACGGTATTCTTTTTCGCGTTTTCGCAGTAGGATCAGGAAATCCTCCGGTTCACCTTCCGCGCCCAAAAAGGACTGCAGGTTGCGGACGTAATCCAGGTTGCTCTCCCGGTTCTTTACGGTCGCGCGAAGGGTTCCACCAACGTCAAAGCAAATTGCTTGAATTTGATCGGTCATAATTGGGTCCTGTCTGTTTTTATCAGCCCTGCAAGCAGGACACCTTTGGGATTTCTCGTATGTCGTTGATGTAAGCGTCTGCCTGGGTACCGGCGTCATAGTTGAGCGCGATGGTCTTCATGCCAATCTCGCGTGCCCCGTCGATCTCGGCTTTCTTGTGCCCCACAAAGACCGCATCGCAAGGATCCACGCCAACCTGGGTCAAAGCGCGTTGGTACATCTCGGGGTCAGGTTTGCGCGCGCCCACTTCTTTTGAACTGATCACAGAATCCCAGACTCTGCCGAAACCATGCTGGTCAAACCAATTCAGTTTGATTGAGAAAGCCATGGCGGTGTCTGTGATGATCCCGAGCATATACCCTTTCTCTTTGAGTTCCAGGATCGTTTCCGGGGCACCGCAGATGATCTCAACGTTGTTGTCATCGGCTTGCATTGCTTCCACGCCCTCAGAAACCAAATCCGGATCCGTGATGCCAAAAAACCGGATAAGCATTTCATAATAACCGTGTCGCGGGAGTTTGCCTGTGAATGCAAGCGCTTTAAGTCGTTTTCTCTCATCATCGAAATTTTTTGTAAATTCCAACTGGTGCGAATCAAGAAATGCTCTAAGATGCTGGTCTTTATGCGGCCTGGTGTAGAGGATGTCGCCGGCGTCAAAGAAGATAGCCTTCACTTTGTGTCCATTATCGTTTTGAGCTGTTTGCGCGTCCTGATCAAGGTATTGCTTGATCAAAGGGATCAGATCCAGCATGTTTTCAATTTTTGCGTCAGGCTCCGCGCCTTCGTCGGGCTCGCCGTTGTCGTAAATATGGTGAATTTTGATGGCCGCTCTGAAGCCGGCTCTTTGGGCGCCCAGGATGTCGCGGTTGACTTTGTCGCCAATGTAGATGCAGGCGCTGGTTGGCACCTGCGCCAGGCGTGCCGCGTGGTAAAAAATTGCCGGGTCAGGTTTGCGCCTTCCGTACACAGAAGACAAGACGACCGGGTCAAAGTAGGAGTCAATCCCATATTCCTTGAGGCTGTAAGGGACCTGCTGGCTGCTCTGCGTGTTGCTAATGCAGCCTATCTTTAAACCCATTTTTTGGATTTCAGCCAAAACCTGCGGAATTTCAGGGCGCATCTCACGCGTAAACAGGCGCGTTTCATAAATGAAAGCCAATTCTTCGGCAATCGGTTCCAAATCAGAACAGGTCAAATGCAGATCTTTCAGGAAATAGGTTGCCCAAATCTCCGCTGGTTTGAGCTCGATGTTGGTTACCATGTTCCAGCGCAGATACTCTGATGTGCCTGCCGTGATCATGTCTGCCAGGCATGTGTCCGAACAGGAGGTTATGATGCCTGTACGGCTGAGGCATTCGCGTACCGCAGAAACAGCCTTAATTCTCTGTTCCCTGGTGTAACGGAATGTGTCAATCGTACCTCCCATGTCAAAAAAGACAGCTTTAAGCATCATAATTTCTCCATTTTTGTGTTATTTCCACCCGCAAATCCTTGTTTTATCAGGCACGAATTTTCTGAGGATTCGTGCCTGATGTATCAATGTCTCAGCCGGATTGGGTTATTTGCCCAAATTCAGCAGGTAAAAATCACGTGCTTCGAGCATGTGATCGTAAGCGTACTGTTCGGAAATGAACCAGGTGATTTCGAACATTTCGTCCAAAGGTTTCATTCCTTCAGGAACTTCGTAGGTTGAATCCGGGAAATAAGTGCCGAACTTGGACCATGGGTCACGCCCTTCGGGGCTGGTGACAAACTTGATCCAGAGCTTGGCAGCGTTTGGATGGGGTGCTTGGTTTATGATGCCAATGTAGCTTTGGCTCTGGACACCCAGTTTTGGTTGCAAACCCCAGCAAGGTTCAAAGGTCAGGATGCCTTCCTCAACATCAGCCATGTTGGAGTAGGAGGTCAATGCCATGTAGCTCTCGGTCATTCCAGGGGTTGCGAAGGCGGAGTCGACTTCGTCACCACCGGGCTGGGGGATGGGACCATTCTGCGCGAAGCGCTTTAGCCACAACCAACCAGCATCAGGGGTATCCGCGTCCAATACGGGCTCGCTGCCGTAGAGATCGACGTAAGCCTGCTTGACTTCGTCAGGATGGGCTGCGATGGTGATCAGCTTGCTTAAGGTTGAAGCGTCATTCAGAGGATCTTCAATGAAGAACCTTCCCTTCCATTCCGGCTGGGTAAGTTCCCAGATGTTGGTGATGGGGCAGGTGTCGTTCAGTTCGTCGTTATAAGCGAAGATACTGGTGCCGAAACGGCTCATTAGCAAGGGCTGAGTGTATTGTTCTGGTGTGTAGGCGGCTGTGGAATCGGGCACGAAGCGCCAGACGTACTGCTTGGGCATCACTTGCCCAATCAAGTCAGCGCCACCGCTGCTGAACCACACATCCCCAGTAAAGGCACCAGCTTTTTGCTCCTCAAGTGTCTTCATGAGGACGTCATCGCCGCCCAGATCATAGGCTAAGACCTTGATCTCGGGATAGAGTTCCATAAAGGCTTCAGCAGCTTTTTCGGTCTTGGATGAGTTGGCGTAGACCAACACGGTCCCTTCTGCTTTGGCTGCTGCCTCAATCGCCGCCCAATCCTGGACGCCGGTTTCGTACTCGCCCAATTGGTTGGCTTTCAGCCATTCCTGTTGGGGGGTAAGGACTTCCGGTTGGTCGACTGGTTCTGAAACAGCTGGCTCTTCGGGAGTGGCTCCACAAGCCACAAGCATTGTGATCACGAGGATCATTGCTGCTATTCTAAAAATTGCTTTCATTTCTTTCTCCTTCTATAGTAGGTTCTAAGTTGATAAAACATCGGCTATCCATTGCTCAGTTTTCTTCTCTCTAATGACCTCCTTGACAGGTAAAGGAAAGAGTCCATTGAATCCTCGACAATCTCTACGCAGTGATAAGTGCTTCTGTTTGTTTATCGTAAAGGTTAATCGCATCTTCCTTGAACGACAGCCAGATGGGTTGATCCATCTGGATTTTGCTGACGCCCATTTCTTTAATGGTCAGCTCGGTATCTCCCTTGCGGGCAATGATGGTTGTATCGGCGCCCGAGGGTAAAACTGAATAGGCGTTGAATTCGACTGCGCCATCGGTGGGTTCGGTGTAAATTATGATATCTTCGGGGCGTAAACCAACCACTACCTCTCCAGTCTGGTCAAATGTTTTGACGGGGATGTTGAATTTGCCGACATCCACTGAATTCTGCCCGGTAACCCATCCTGGCATAAGATTTACCTTGGGGTTGCCGATAAAGTCAGCAACAAACAAATTGGCCGGGTAGTGGTAGACCATATCTGGCGTATCCATCTGTTGGATGACGCCCAGTTTCATGACGGCAATCTTGGTGGACATGGTCATGGCTTCGATCTGGTCGTGGGTCACGTAAGCGGTGGTGGCACCTGAAATATGATGCAGGCGCTTGAGTTCAGTGCGCATGTCCATTCTCAGGCGAGCGTCCAGGTTTGAAAGTGGTTCGTCCATCAGGAAGACCTTTGGTCGGTATGCGAGCATGCGTGCCAGGGCAATACGCTGCTGCTGACCACCGCTCATTTCGCGGGGGTAGCGGTCTTCGTAGCCAGCCATCTGGACTTCTTTGAGGGATTCCTTGACACGGGTGTCCATGTCTTCTTTAGACATTTTTTGGATTTCAAGCGCGAAGGTGATGTTTTTATAGACGTTCATGTGCGGCCATAAGGCGTAGTTCTGGAAGACCAATCCGAGGTCGCGCTGACCAGCGGGCAGGGATATGCCCTTTGAACGCGAATATACCAGCTTATCGCCGATGATGATCTCCCCGTCGTCGGGGTCTTCCAAACCGGAAATACAACGCAACAGAGTGGTTTTGCCGCAGCCGGAAGGTCCTAACAGGGTAAGGAATGAGCCGGGCTCGATGGTCACGCTGACATTATTGACCGCGACAACATCTCCAAATTTTTTAGTTAAGTTCTTGATAATGATAGGTGTATCCATGTTCTCCTCGTTTTATAATCCCAGGCCTTTTTTCAGGCTTCCGCCGCGGAACCGGCTGATAATAAAGTTACCAATCAGCACAAGCACGATCAGAATAATGATGACCGCGTTGGCTTGTTGTTCGTTTCCATTTTCGATGTAGCGCATTGTCTGGCTGGACAAAACTGCGGTGGTGGGGGTGACCAACAAGATGATCAGCGAAAGTTCCCGCATGGTCGTGATGAAGGTCATCAGGAAGCCAGAAACAAAGCCGGTGCTGGTCAGGGGGAAGATAATGCGCTTAAACCTTCTCCAGGGTCCGGCTCCAGCGATGGCTGCAGCTTCTTCCAATTCCTTCCCCACCTGCAGCATTGCAGACACACCGCTGCGAGCGGAATAGGGAATATGCTTGGCCACCGATACCACGACCAACAAAGCGAAGGTGCCGTAAAGGGGAGGGATCGGACCGACCGATTTTGTGAACATCGCAATGTAAACCGCGCCAAAAGCAATGCCGGGAATTACATAGGGGATGAATGCAATTTGCTCGACAATTTTCGAGAGCTTGGTGCCTCGGCCTTTGACAATTGCGTATCCAAGAATAATCCCTAACAATGCCGTGAAGATTGCGGTGAAAAAGGCAAGTCGTAGCGAATTCCAGGCTGCCAGGTAAATCTTCTTGTTCAGCAAGACACCCGGCTCACCACTGTTGATGTTGATGATACCTTTACCTATCCAGTGTTGAAGTGTTAAGTTGCTGAGGCTATAGTCGCCCGTCCTGAGCATGAAGGTGCTGTAGATCAGGAGTGAAAGGGGCAGCACCGCGATGAAAAATTGGAAGATGACTACCAATGTGGTTAGCAGTCCTTTGAAGTTACGAAGCTTCTGCTTTTGCGCCATAAAGCCGCGCCCGCCGATAGTTTCGTAACTCTTCCTGGTGCCTATCAGTTTTTGATTAAGCATGATGGTTGTCATGGCGAACAAGATCAGCACGATCGCCAGCACAAAGCCGTCTCCGTAGTTACCGATGCCCGTGTTGGATCTGAGCATGGTGGAGAGCGTGTAGTATTGCACAGGAACACCCAAGACGTTTGGTCCGCCAAAGGTTCCCATGGTCTTTGAGAAGGTCATGATGAAACCGGAGGCAATGGCAGGAATGACGAGGGGGAAAGTGATTTTCTTCATAATGCGCCAACGACCCGCGCCAGCTAATTCGCCTGCTTCCTCGAGGGAGGAGTCAATGGAAAGCAGCGCTGCTGAAACAAACAGGAAAAAGAAGGTGTAATAATGCAGAGCACTGCTGACGATGATCGGAACCGGACCGTATGCCAGCCAATCGGGTGTTGGGCTGCGCGTTATATATTCCAACAATCCAGGCGTTCCTCCGGAGGTTTGGTTCTTGAAAAGCACTATCCAAGCCTGGGCGATGGTCCAGGATGGCATGATGTATGGAACCGTTGCCAGGGTGTTTATGATTCCTTTGCCCGGTACGTCGGTTCTGACCACCAGCCATGCCATCAAGCCGCCAATCACCAGGGCAAGACCTGTAGCGCCGAGGGATATGGTCAGCGAGTGCATGAGCGGCTGATACGTCATGATCTCGCTGATTTTGCTGCTCAGCATCCTGATCCAGTGATAGAGGGTCAGATCTCCAACTTCGGCGCCAGGAATGACACGCAGATCCATTTCCTGGAC
>CAZOYK010000002.1:32265-52234 GCA_964584065.1 uncultured Anaerolineaceae bacterium
AGAGAAAGTCGTGAGGATCATGCGGTAAAGCGGAATGATGACCATGTAAATCATCACAGCCAGCATGATCAAAGAAAGCACAACGTGCGGACTAGTCAGCCAACGGAAAAATCGGCGCAGGCGTGCATTCCAATTCTGACCTGATGGAACCGTTTTTGAAGCTACAGCCATCTCGCGTCTCCTCTCATTACAACTACAACCTTTGATTTTTTGTTGTGCATACTAGAACATTGAGCCTCCAGATTTTAAAATTTTCCAGAACTAAAATACCGTTGGCGAGCAACGGCATCATTCTTCTGCGCAGGTGTTGAAAGCTTTGAGTTGGTCCCTGAGATTATCCAGCTTGTCGAGCAGGGTCATGGTTTTTTCCTGTTCCATGCTCGCCAGGGATAGTAGCAGCGCGTTGATGACCGTCATGGGAACCACCAGGGAATGGAATTCACCGATCGGTCCGCGTTTCGCTGACAAGACCACGTCCACTTTATCGCCGAGGATCGCTTCGAGCGTGTCGGTGAGCATGATGATGGTCGCGCCGACTTTGTTGGCGTAATCAATGACAAGCTTGAGGGCTGGGTTCTGATCAAAGAAACAGATCACAAACAACAAATCATTTTCTTCCATCATGGTCAGGTATTCGAGAAATTCGCGGCCTGAGCTGGTGAGAGGGACAACTTCGCGTCCGAATCTGCGCAGGCGGAGCTCGAGCAGGTCTACCAGTGAGACTGATGGACCGAGCCCAAAGACAAAAACGCGGTCGTGTTCGTGCAGAATCTCGACCGCTTTGTTAAGCTCTTCGCGTTTGATGAAATCCAAAGCCTGGGTCAGGAAATCAATTTCTGTTGCAGTCAGGCGTTCGAAAATGTCGCCGCCGTCCCGGAGGTCATTCAGTCTGCCGCGTAAGCGGGCGGAGTGGGTGACGCGTCGGCGGAAGTTATCCTGCAACACGGTGCGCATAGCCGGATAGCTGCTGAAACCCAGGCTACGGGCGAACCGCACCAGCGTCGCCTCGCTCAGGTCCAGGCGGTTAGCTATCTCGCCAGCAGAAAGGAAGGCAGACTCCTCCTGGTTTTTGCGAAGGAAGTTGGCAATACGCTTTTCACTCTTGGTCAGGTTATTGAAATGATCCGTCAGAACCTGGCTGAAGTCAATTTTCGGGGGAGATTTTGAAGGGCTGTTCATAACACCTCGGTGCAGATCCTTGATCAAAAAAAGGGACAACAATATCTGTGTTCGTGAAATACCACTTACATTTGAAACAGTATAGTGCAATTACGTGGAAATTGCAAGATAAATTTCATAAATTCATCAATTCTTTTTTACTTGACATTCACAACAGGGCTTGGATTGCTGGAGTCGCCCAGATTTCAGCCCGGGATGTGTCCACCACAAGGTCGGAAAGCTCCATTTGCGGCTTATAGACCTGTTCGGCCATCAGGAATTGTTCCCGGAAATAGCGATTCAAGAAGTAATACAGTTCGTATTTCTTACGAAAGTCCATATCGCGACGCCATTTGCGCTTCAGCCGAACAGCATCATCGGTGATGTACATCACCTTTATTCCGGTCAAAGCCGCGATTTCAGGCAGGAGGAACGGGAAGTTCCCTTCCATGAAAATGATGTCAGCCGGTTCAATGCGCATAGTATCCCGCCCCGGTTTGAGCTTTCCATCGAGAGCATGGCTTGAGGTGGCGGAAATAAAGTCATATTGGGGTGTCATCGCAGCTCTACCCGCTCGCAGATCCTCAAGTGCTCGTGTCAGCATTTCAAAGTGCAGGGCTTCCTGCCCGAGCGAGTCGATTCCATGCGCTTCGCGGTAATCCCGATCCGTTAGGAAGTGGTCAATTTCCAGGCCTGACAGGCTCCTTCCCGTGTTTTGGAAAGCCTCCTGTAGACGTTCAACGATTTCCGTCTTGCCTGCCGCAGTTTGCCCGGCAATGGCAATCAAGATTGGGGTGCCCATGTTTTCTACCAGGGTGCCAACGATGTTGATAAAGGCTTGGTCCACTTCCTTGTTTGCCTTCTTAAAGTCTTTGTACCCGACTGCCGGGATATTTCGGAAATGGTCCTGCAAGCGTTCAAATGCCATTAAGGGCTTGCCACCCAAATGCGCGACGATGCTTTCGCTGTAATATTCCGTTCTATGGATAAAGTAAAAACCACGTGGATCGAAGGTGAAGTGTTTGTCCACCCAGTCTGCAGAATATTGCTGAGTGACCAGACCCACGAAGAGCAGGCGGAGGAGGGAAAGAATTTGGGGGTCTATGATGGGACGGTTATCTAATTTCGGTTTGAGTTGAATCCCGGAATAAAAATCAGTGTCGTTGACCATCTGCTCAATTTCATCCCTGCATTTCAACTTTACGGACTGCCAACCCTGATCCGGGGTGACATTTTCAAGGCAATAGCGAAACTCGTACAACTCAAGGTCATTGAGGGCAGGGCAGAGCCCGCGCATGATTTCAAAAAGTTTTTCCGAAAAGAGGTCGTTATTCCTGAGAATTAGGTCCTGCATGTTTTCCGTCTTTTCCATATATCAGGCTCCGTATTTGGCTACTCTGCCGGCATTCGCCAGCGCGATCGGCATAACGTGATAGGCTGGGATCTGCCCCAGGTTTCCGATTGCGCAGTTAGTTTCCCCAAAATCCAGGAACTTGTCCGCGCGAACGTATTTTCCATACATGAGCAACGGCACTGGATGCCAACTGTGGGACTTTAGCACTGCCGGGGAGGAATGATCGCCGCCGATGATGACCACATCCGGGTTCAAAGCCATCAGGCGCGGGAGTTGGGCATCAAACTCTTCGATAGCTTTTACTTTTGCATCGAAATCTCCCATTTCACCGAAGGTATCTGTCTTCTTGAAGTGCAGATAGAAAAAGTCATAATCCGACCAATGTTTTTCAAGGCAGTCGAATTCATCACTGAGATTCGTGCCGTCGACCGGGAGCACGTTCATGCCCACCAACCTGGCAACACCGCGGTACATACCGTTGATAGTGATAGCGCCGGCTTTTAATTTAAATATGTCCGGATACTTGGGCATAGTGGGAAATTTGGCAAAGCCGCGCAGCAGAACCATGTTCGCGGAGTTTTCGTTTTTCAGTAAGACCTCTGCCTGTTCGAGGAATGCGTTGACCAGGGCGGCTGTGCGTTGGGAGCCTTCATCCAGTGCGTGAACCTTGAGTGGTGCTGCTCCAGTGACCAACGGGTCTGAGTCGGTTATGGCTGTTCCCAGACTGGGCGCTCGCAACACAAGCATGATACGATGCTCCTTGACAACTTCCACAAACACTTCCGCGCCTTCCAACTTGATCGTCCGCAGCATTTGCACGAGGCGTTCGCTGTCACAAGTAGGCAGCCTGCCAGCACGTCGGTCAACCAAAAGCCCATTTTCATCTACCAGGCAGAAGTTGCCCCTGGCAGCCACATCATCCGGTCCAAGCTCAAAATCCACCCCCAGGGCTTCCAGGGCACCGCGACCGATCTGATATTGCAGGGGGTTGTAGCCAAAGATGGAAAGGTGACCGGGACCACTGCCGACAGTGATACCTGGACCAGCAGGGATGGTCATCCCCAGGGCTGATTTTCTTGCCAAGGCATCCATGTTGGGCTTGCAGGCAGTTTCGAGTTCAGTCTTGCCGCCCAACTCCCGGGAAAGTCCTCCCAGGCCGTCCAGGATCAGCATAACGATTTTTGTATTAGCTTCCACAATCTGTCCACGTAAGAATTCATCGAACATGATGCGCCTCTTTGCTTTCTCGTGTTTTTAAATCTTGCTGCAGCCATAAATGTGCGTTGGTGGTATCCACAATGATGTCGCAACACTGCATCATGGGTTGGTAAATTTCCTCATTCCGCAGATACTGGGTGCGGAAGTAGCGATTTGCAAGGTAATTTGGATCATATTTTTTGCGGAAATCCACATCTCTTTTCCACTTGCGCTTGAGTCGGATGGGATCGTCGGCAAAGTAGACGATCTTCAGATCGATCAGGCTGGCGATCTCAGGAATGTGGAATGGGAAGTTGCCTTCCAGGATGATGATGTCGGCTGGCTGGATGGTCTGGGTTGTCTGACCAGGGCGCAGCTGCCCATCCAAGTTGTGGCTGGAGGTTGCCTGGATAAAATCATAACGGGGAATGTCCGCTGCTTCTCCACGCAAAAGGGCGTTAATTGAATCGATAAATAGCGGATAATGGATGACTTTCGTGTCCATCGAGCGACCGTCGCGAAAGGCGCGATCCTTATAGAAGTTGTCCATTTCAACCGCCGTGCAGGAAAATCCTGCGCTTGACAGGGATCCGAGCAGACGCGCGGTAATTTCGGACTTTCCCGAGGCAGTTGGACCAACGATCGTCAGCAGCAGAGGTGTGCGTCTGGCAGAGATCCAGGATTGGACAATCTCAATAAAGGCCAGGTCGATTTCCTGGTTAGCCCGGGCAAAGTCTTTGTAGCCAACCTCGAACATTTTGTCGAGGAGCGATTGCTTGGGCTCAAAGGATCGATATGGCAAGCCTCCAAAACGTTCTTGAATTCGTGGAGTGATGTAGTTGGTGCGTACAAAGAACACGAAAGATCGCACGTCAAAGTAAAAGTGCTGTTCCACCCAGTCGAGTGGGTAAAGACCCTGAACCAAGCCAGCGAAAAGCTGCCTGGTAAGAGAAGTAATGGTTTGGTCGAGGATAATCTGATCACCCTGCTTTCGCTTTAATTGGATTTTGGCAAAAAATTCCGGGGTGGTAATTTTTTCCAGCAGGGTTTCAATCGATTCTGGCTGAACGCTTATCCAACCTTCTGCCGGGGTGAGGTTCTTAAGGGCATATTGAAACTCGTAGGGTTCCAATTCGCCCACACCCGGGTTTAATTGATGCAACCTGGGGAACAAATTGCTTGAGAATTGATGGGGGTCAAATGAGTTTGCAGGCATTTGTTTTGCGCTTTTACGCCTGGTTACCAGGGGGTTCCTTGCCCCAACACCATGGCTTCGTAGGCTTTCTTGATCTTGGCATAATTACCATCCCGATCGAGGGCGATCCCTCTTCCGACTGCCGTTACGATCGTCCCAAGTCCGATTTCGCGCATTTCTCCTTCCAGCTTTTCAAGTAAGGCTGGGGCGCTTCCCGGTTCCGTGCTGCGCCCATCAAAGATCAGGTGCAGGAACACGTTCGAAAGGCCTTTTTCTTTGGCCATTCGCAGGAGAGCCAGGGGGTAGTCGATGGAGCCATGCGAGCTTTTTTCGGTAAGCAGACCAATCAGATGTAAATTGGACCCTTTGCGCAGGACGTTTTCGATCGCCTCAACGAAGACCTTGTTCTTTGCAAACGAGCCGTCCTTCAGCGCCATTTCCAGGCGCACATCATCCTGTAGCACCACCCGACCCGCGCCAATGTTCATGTGACCCGCTTCTGAATTGCCCGGCTTGCCGGCTTGCAGCCCGACCGCTTCGCCGGAAGCGTGCAGATGCGCCAGCGGAAAATCCCGGTAGAGAGCGTCCCAGGTGGGTGTGGCTGCGACGTAAATGGGATTATTTTGGTCGAGGCTGCCTTCTCCCCAGCCATCGAGGATGATCAGCAGAACCTTGCGGTCTTTTCCCCAATCGCGGGGACTGACCAGCGAAGTGCCTGCTATGGCAGGATGTTTTTCGACATCCATAATATCTAAAATTGTCGGGGTGATATCCTGCAGACTGCCATCTGCTAACTGAATTTCATCCATTGCTTTCGGGTCAATCACGATAAAGGGCACCAGGTTGGAGGTGTGCGACACGTGCGGATTTCCTTCGGCGGTAAGCAGCACTTCAAGGTTGCCATGGTCGGCAGTAATCAGCGTCACATATCCTTCGGATTGGGCAACCTGCACAACCCGGGCAAGGTGCTTATCCACTGCTTGCGCGCATGCGATCTTCGCTTCGCTGTTGCTGGTGTGCCCAATCACGTCACCGTTGGCAAAGTTGGTTATGATGCACTCAATGCCCTGCTGCAGACCGCGAATAACTTCGTCCGCCACAGCGGGCAGGCTCATTTCCGGGACCTGGTCAAAAGGAATGCCTTTGGGCGAAGGGATGCGTATATCCACTTCACCGGGGTAGGGTTCGTTATTGCCACCATTTAAAAAGAAGGTGACATGCGCGAATTTTTCCGATTCCGCACAACGCAGTTGCGTTTTGCCAGCCTTGCTCAGTAGTTCGCCGAGGGTGTTATCCAGCTTGGAAGGCGCAAAGGCAACCGGCAGGTCTTTGAATTTGTCGTGATACAAAGTGAGGATGACAAATTCAAGATCCTGCAACTGTGTGCGTTCAAAATGAGCAAACTCGGTTTCAGTGAAGGCTTCGGTTAGTTCAATTTCCCGTTCCCCCCGGCGGCAGCAGAAAATGACCGCGTCACCATCCTGAACCAAGCCAACAGGCTGTCCGTCTGAGTCCAGGCGCACCAGTGGTTCCATGGAATAATCGGTCTGTCCGCGCGAATAAGCTTGACGAACTGCATCCCCGAGGAGAATGCCACCGTGAAAATCCTGTTTTTGGTCCATAGAGCCTGCCTCATTTAATGCTATCCAATTTTGCATTCAAACCAGCTAAATTTGATGCCTGGAATCTACCATCCAATTGACTTTTGGGCTGGACGGAAAGATGTCAAGTAGATCTGTAATTTGATGGATGACCAGATCGGGTCGATTTTCGTCCGTGATCGTAGTTTCGGTTAATGCTTCCGGGCTGGTCAGGATGATGGTCATGCCAAAGCCGGCTGCCCGGGTTCCCGTGACATCACGCTTAAGATTATCGCCAACATAGACGCAGCGCGAGGGAGAGACGCCTGCCTCTTGGGCAGCTATGTGGTAGATCGCCGGGTCCGGTTTGCGAATACCCAACACCGAAGACAGCGCAACAGATTTGAAATAGGGGGTAAAGCCATCCGCTTCCATCCACTCCGGGATCTCGCTGGTGGTGATCAGATTGCTGATGATGCCAAGCGTGTAGCCCCGGTCGAAAAGGGTTTGCACCACCTCTTTACCATGCTCCACCACTACCCTCAGACCCATGGACTGGCGATATTGGTAGGTCAATTCGGTGCCAAGTGGTCCGATGCGTTCTGCCGGAAAATCATAAGCCAGCCAGCGTGTCCAGAGTTCGGACTCGGGGGCTTCGCGCATGTTCTCAAATGCCCATTTACGATAGACTTTGTAGCGGGAGTCCAGCTTCTCGCAAAAGGCTTCCGGAGCTTCGTCGGTACCTACCAGTTCAACAATTCTTTGCCTGGCTTTGGCTTGGTGCTCATCATTCTGGGTGAGCTTTCGCAGTGTGTTCCCAAGGTCGAGAAAAACTGCTTCAATTTCCTGGATCATTGTTCAGCCTTCCTATTAAAATCACCGTGCTTATGAACGCGGAGGGAATATGTCAAGGAGCTGTTTTATTTCCTTAATAATATGATCAGGTTTGAGGTCAGTCGATTGCGGTTCTTTGGCTAAGGTGTCTGGTTCTTCAATAAGGACCATCATACCGAATCCAGCTGCCTGGGTTCCTTCGACGTCACGGATGGGGTTATCGCCAAGGTACGCGCATTTGGCGGGCTCCACGCCCATCACCCTGGCTGCCAGCAGGTAAATCGCCGGGTCGGGTTTGCGGATCCTGACCTTGGAGGAAAGGATCACAGTCTTAAAATAGCCGGTCACGCCATCTGATATCATCCAGTCCGGGATTTCGGTTTCTGTGATTGTGTTGGCGATAATTCCCAGTTGATAACCACGGCGGTGGAGTTCCGCGACGGTGTCTTTGGCGTCCTCACGGGGAACGCGCCTGCCATCGCGATCACGCCACAGCCGGGTCAGGCGGCTTACGTTCGGCGCGATGATCTCAATGGGGTAGTCTGGCAGGAGCCACTGTGTCCAGAGTTCCAATTCGGAAGCATCGAGAAGCGATTTCTTAGCGAGACTGCGGTAGGCTTTCCAGTTTTTTTCCAACTTTTCGAAGAAAACTTCAGGAGTTTCAGTCGCGTTGACCAGCGTCATCAGGTCATCTTTGGCCTGTTGTTGAAAAGCGGGATCTTCTTTGACAATACGCAGTGTGTTGCCTACATCCAAAAAGATTGCTTCAATATCAGGTGTCATTGTTCCTCCGGGCGTTTTAACTTGCAAAAACATTAAAAATGTAATAAATCTTTCAATTGCATATCTTACGACAAGATCAGCCAATTTGCAAGTAATCTTTCGAAAACTATTGACTTTTGACCTAAGAGCCTGTAAACTATATTCATCAATGCACACGTGTGCATAAGGAGAAACGTTGTGGCTATCACCATCAAGGACATTGCAAAAAGGGCAGGGGTTTCTCACTCGACGGTCTCCCGTGCCTTGCGAGTAAATCGCCTTGTGTCCAATGAAACTGCCCGGCGTATCCACGACATTGCCCAGGAAATGGGTTATCGTCCCAGCGCGGTGGCGCGCAGTCTCAAGACCAACCGCACCCAGGTTCTGGGCGTGATTGTCAGCAGTATTTCCGATCCGTTTTTTGGCGAGATCCTTAATGGGATCGAAGCGAGCGCCCAGGCTGGAGGCTATAGCCTGTTTATTGCGGCTTCCCAGCATGATCCGATCAAGGAACGCCAAATCGTTCAGACAATGATGGAGCAGCGTACCGATGGGGTGATTATTTGCTCATCTTCCTTCAGCCCTGAACACGGACGCCAGCTTCTTTCCTATGGATTTCCAGTGGTTGTCGTCAATCACCAGGGCAGTGAAAGTTTTAACTATTCCATTTACCATGATGATATCGACGGCAGTTCGCAAATCACCCGGCATCTGATTTCGCAGGGACACAAAAGAATTGCCTATCTTGGTAACTCCCAATCCGGCAGGACCACACAGGACCGGTTGCGGGGTTTTCTGGACGCCATGGCAGAAGCACACTTGGAAGTGCCAGAGAATTACGTCCATCACGTGGAAGGCAGTGAACCCGTTCTGGGCGCTGAAAGCGTCCAATACTTCGTAAAACTGAATCCGAGACCCACCGCAATCATTTGTTTTAACGACATGCTGGCGATCGGTGTGCTCAAAGGCTGTGAACAGTCCGGTTTACGGGTTCCAGAAGACATTTCGGTGACCGGTTTCGACAATATTACCTACTCAGCGTTTACAACGCCTTCTCTGACCACTTTTGATCAGCCAAAATTCTCTATCGGGCAGGAAGCCGCCCAGTTATTGCTGGATTTGCTGCAGGCCGAGGATGGAATTATTCCGGACACTCCGAATGTAAAAATTCTTAAAGGGAAGCTGCTGGTTAGAGGAACAACAGCCAATCCCGGTGAGGCTCAATAAAAATATGAACACTTCTTTTTCCCTCAAATCAAGCCAAGACCTTTCTCTCATTCCACAATCCCTTGTGCGTTATAGAGGATTGGAATTAGGTTTGGCAAATCCATCAGGTGGCAAGGAATTGGTGATCCTGGCTTCAAGCGATGACGTGAGACTCAAACGATTTGAAGGCAACCAGTCGGAATTTGGCGGAGGGACGCTCTTGCGTGGACCGCGTTCATCAGCTAATGCAGCGGCTTTGAGGGAGTTACTGCCCTGGCTTCGACCGCAAGCGTTAGGCTTGAAGACTTCGGCTGGCATGGGAGATCGTTTGGGACTCGCCACACCCGGTCACGTTCGCGCCGTCCGCGCCTGCAAGGGTAAAGTGGCTCCTATTTTCGCGCAGCAATCCATCAGGGAATTGGCACGGACTGGTCGCACACCGCAACAGGTCATGGATGATGCCATTTGGGGTGTCTTCCAGGAAAACTGGCAGGATGGTTTTGGTGCGGACGCGGACCACCTGAAGACTGAAACCGACATTGATGTCTGCCTGGCTGCTGGCTTCACCTTCTTTACGATCGACCCGGGCGCGTTCGTGAACGATCGAGCCGACAACCTTGGCTTGGATGATCTCAGGCTCCTGGCTGTGGACCTGCCTTCTGCCTTGAGAGAGTCCGAGAGCGATTTGTTAAACTGCTCGCGCACTATTCAAGGACTCAAAATTCATTTTACTGAAGCAATTTTGCTCAAGGCAATGGTGAAATACGGGCACGCAATCTGGCATGTCGTGAAAATGTATGAGCACTTGCGGGCTGCCAGCGCTGGTAAACCCTTTGAATTGGAAGTTTCTGTTGATGAAACAAAATGTCCAACCAGTCACGCTGAACATTACTATTTTGCCCATGAACTAAAGCGAATGGGGGTGCAGTGGGTTAGCCTGGCACCTCGTTTTGTGGGCGAGTTTGAGAAAGGTGTCGATTTCATCGGAAACCTGAGCGAGTTTGACGCGGATATCACCGGGCATGCAGCCATCGCCAAAGCGATGGGACCTTACAAGATCAGCCTCCATTCGGGTTCGGATAAATTCAGCATCTATCCCGCTGCCGCACAACGCACAAAGGGCTTGGTGCATCTGAAAACCGCCGGAACCAGCTACCTTGAGGCAATTCGCACCATCGCGGAAATTGACCCTCACTTTTTCAAGGAAATCTACGAATTCTGCCTGGGTCGTTACGAACAGGATAAACTCAGCTATCATGTTTCTGCCCGCTTGGACCGCGCGCCCAGCCTCCAGGAGCATGTTGGCTCCAACGATTACCTGGATAATTTTGACGCGCGTGAGATTCTGCATGTGACATTTGGATCGGTGTTGAAAGAGAAAAACCCCGACGGCACCTGGCGTTTCTATGACCGCTTGATTGCGTTACTTGATCAACACCCTGAGGTCTATGCCAGCAATCTTGAGCGGCACTTCAAACGACACTTGGAACCATTCTGCCAGGCTGTAAAAACACAACGAACAAAAAGAAGCAACGGGTGAAATGATGACCATGGATATCAAACACACTTACGACTTTTCAGAACTTTGCGCAGTGGTGACCGGAGGGGCGGGCGTCCTTTGCGCGGAAATGTGCCGTGCCCTGGCAAGCCTGGGGGCGAAAGTTGCCATTTTGGACCTTAACCTGGCAACCGCTCAAAAGCTGGCAGATGAGATTCAGCAAGACGGAGGCACGGCGATGGGTGTGGCCTGCAACGTCCTCGATAAAGAGAGCGTCCAGGCCGCCTGCGAACAGGTGTTGGCAGCTTTCGGCAAGGTGGATATCCTGATCAACGGTGCCGGCGGCAACAAGGCCCAGGCAACCACCAGCGCTGAGTTGCCATTTTTCGATCTGCCCCACGACGCTCTGCGGTGGGTGTTTGAGCTGAACCTCCTGGGAACCATACTGCCCTCACAAGTTTTTGGCAAGGTGATGGCGGATCAGGGACAGGGTGTCATCCTGAATATCTCTTCAATGAACGCCTTCCGTCCGCTCACACGCATTCCTGCTTACTCAGCAGCCAAAGCCGGTGTGAGCAACTTCACCCAATGGCTTGCAGTGCACCTGGCGCAGGAATACTCAGCCAACATCCGCGTCAACGCGATCGCCCCGGGCTTCTTCGTTACCGAGCAAAATCGCTTCCTCCTGACTGACCAACAAACTGGCGAGTTAACCCCTCGAGGCAAAACCATCATCGGGCACACCCCCATGAACCGTTTTGGTACGCCAGAAGATCTGGTGGGTACGGTTTTGTGGTTGGTGTCGCCTGCTTCTGCCTTCGTTACCGGTGTGGTTGTGCCGGTGGATGGCGGTTTTTCAGCTTTTAGCGGAGTGTAGAGCAATGACAATCGGCATAGGTTTCCCGGATCAATTCCTCGACGATCACGCGGTTGAGAGCATAGTGGAAGAAGCGCTTTCCAGCCTGGCGTTGGAAGGCAAACGCGTCTTGTTCCTGATCCCGGACGGCACGCGCAGCATGCCCATGCCGCTGATGTTCAATTTGTTTGAAAAGCACCTTTCCGGGCGGGTAGCGGCTCTGGATTACCTGGTTGCCCTTGGAACCCACCAACCGATGAGTGATGAACAATTGAGCCATCACATCGGGCGCAAGGTCAAGGACGGAAAAGCAGGTGAAAGCCACATTTTCAATCATGCTTGGGAAAAACCTGAAACGTTTGTGGAAATCGGAGTGATCCCGGCTGAGGAGATCGAGAGCATTTCAGAAGGGCGGCTGGTGGAAGATGTTTCCGTGAGATTGAACCGTCTGATCCTCGATTACGATCACATCATTATTTGCGGACCTGTGTTCCCCCACGAAGTCGTTGGCTTTTCGGGCGGAAATAAATACTTCTTCCCAGGCATCGCAGGAGCAGAAATAATCAATTTCACTCATTGGTTGGGGGCTCTAATCACAAGCTTCAAAATTATCGGCTCCGGTTACACGCCTGTCCGGGCTGTCATTGACAAAGCAGCATCATTTATCACAAAACCGGTCAGCTGTTTCACGCTTGTGGTGACGCATGAGGGGTTATCCGGAATTTTCTTTGGAGAAGCGCGGGAGGCCTGGGAGGCAGCCGCAGCACTCTCTGCCAGGAAGCACATCGTGTATGTTGAAAAAACCTTTGAGAAGGTCATCTCCATCATGCCGGAGCTTTATGACGATCTCTGGACGGCAGCCAAGGGTATGTATAAGATGGAACCGGTAATAGCCGACGGCGGTGAGGTGGTGATCTATGCGCCCAAGATCACCGAGGTCAGTTACACCCACGGTAAGTTCCTGGACGTAATTGGTTACCACTGCCGCGATTACTTCACCAAGCAGTGGGGCAAGTTTCAGAACTACCCCCACGGCGTGATTGCCCACTCCACCCACCTAAGAGGAATGGGAACTTACGACGAAGCAACTGGTGTTGAGCAATTGCGCATAAAGGTCACCCTTGCCACCGGCATTCCCAGGGAACGATGTGAAAAGATCGGCTTGGGTTACCTCGATCCCGCTACATTCGATCCGCAAGACTGGGTTGGCAAAGAGGAACAGGGCATCCTGGTAGTGCCCAGAGCTGGAGAAATGTTATATCGACTCAAGGTGAATTCATCTTTTAGTAATAAGGAGCAATAATGCAATACAAAATCGGTCTTGTCGGTCTTGGGGTGATGGGGCGCAATTTGGCGCTCAATATTGAACGGAATGGTTTTCCGATTGCGGTTTGGAACCGCAACCCGCAAAGAATGCACGACTTCATCAACGAGGAGGGTGAAGGCAAGGCTGTGCTTGGGGTGGAAAAACTGGCCGACTTGATGGCGGCGCTTGAAAAGCCTCGCCGGGTGATCCTGATGGTTCAAGCTGGCGCTGCTGTTGATGAGGTCATCGACCAAATTAAACCTTTGATGGATCCGGGGGACATCCTGATTGATTGCGGGAATACCTATTTTACAGACACCGAACGCAGGACCAAAGCCCTGGAAGCTGAGGGCTTTCAATTCATTGGCGCAGGGGTTTCTGGTGGGGAAGAAGGCGCAAAGTGGGGTCCCGCCATCATGCCTGGTGGAAACCGCCCAGCCTGGGATGCTTTAAGCGAAATCTTCTACGCGATTGCTGCCAAGGCAGAAGACGGTCAGCCATGCGTGGAGTACATGGGTCCCGGTGGAGCAGGGCATTACGTCAAGATGGTGCACAATGGGATTGAGTATGGCGACATGCAGTTGATCGCCGAAGCCTACGACCTGTTGAGCCGCGGCTTGGGATTGGGCGCGGATGAATTACACGCGATCTTCTCGCGCTGGAACGAAGGCTTTCTAAAGTCTTACCTGATTGAGATCACAGCAGACATTTTTAAGACCATCGATCCGGAAACGGGGCTGCCCCTGGTAGACCTGATCCTGGACCAAGCCGGGCAAAAAGGCACTGGCAAGTGGACCAGCCAAAACGCGCTTGACATTGGCGTCCCTGTACCAACGATCAATGCTGCCTTGCAAGGTCGAATCATATCCTCCCTCAAAGAGGAACGCGTTTATGCAGCGACCCAGCTGCCCTCGCCGGAACAGAAGTATGAAGGCGACGCGGCAGAACTGATCAACGCGATTGAGAACGCGCTTTACGCAAGTAAGGTCACTTCGTACGCGCAGGGGCTGGCGATGCTTCGCATGGCTTCGCTGGAATACAACTACGATCTGAACATCCGCGATATCGCCAAGATTTGGCGGTCAGGCTGTATCATCCGGGCGAGTTTGCTGGGCGACATCATGGCTGCCTACGAACGCGATCCTCAACTGGTGAACCTGATGCTGGATGAGGTCTTCAAGAGCGCCATCCTCGAAAGGCTGGATGACTGGCGCAAGGTTGTTCAAATTGCTGTTGGGCTGGGAATACCAGTGCCCGCAATGAGCGGCGCGCTTTCTTACTTCGACGCGTATCGCAGTGAACACTTGCCTGCCAACCTGATCCAGGCGCAGCGTGATTACTTTGGGGCGCATACCTATCGGCGCATTGACAAAGACGGTGTTTTTCACACCCAATGGGTGTAGAGAGGCGAGATTGCATGACTGGAAACTATGGTTTGAACATTCCTGAAAGTAGAGCAATGGACTTCGTATCGCTGGGAGCATTAGTCCACCGGCTGGATCCAGGGGTTGTGCCTTTCCACAAAGCGACGGAGTGTAAGATCCACGTCAGCGGTGGTGAGTTCAACTGCGCCGCCAACCTGGCGGACTGCTTTGGCTTGCGGACTGGCATTGCGACTGCCATGGTGGACTATCCCATTGGCGACCTGATTGCCGAACGTGTGCGGGCGATGGGCGTTAAGCCGTTCTATCGCCACTTCAAGCACAACGGCGTAAACGGACCCAACATGGCGACCGTTTACAGCGACCGCGGCTACGGCGTTCGCCCGCCGGTGGTTTTCTATAACCGCTGTCACGAGGCTGCCGCCGAGTTGAAGCCAGGTGATTTTGACTGGCAGGCAATCTTTGGCGGAGGTGTACGCTGGTTTCATAGCGGGGGGATCTTCGCGGCGCTGTCTGAAACGACTGGTGAAGTGATCATTGAAGGTATGCGTGCTGCCAAAGCTGCGGGGGCTGTGGTTTCCTTTGACCTGAACTATCGCGCAAAGCTCTGGAACATCTGGGGCGGGCAGGAAGCCGCGCAAGCCGTTTTGCGCAAAATTATGGAGAATGTGGACGTTTTGGTGGGCAATGAAGAGGATATGCAACTTGGTTTGGGAGTTCATGGACCCCAGGTTGCAGGAGCTTCCAAGCTGGATCCGGGCGCGTTCATCGGAATGATCGATGAGGTTGTGCGGATGTATCCCAATGTCAAGGTTGTTGCCACCACGCTGCGCGAGGTGCACTCAACCAACCGCCACTCCTGGGGTGCGGTTGCGTGGATCAATGGTAGGACTTATGTGGCACCCACATGCGAGTTGGATGTGTTTGACCGGGTGGGTGGGGGCGATGGGTTTGCTTCCGGGTTGTTCTATGGGCTGCTTTCCGGTCAAACGGAACAGGAAGCCGTCAATCTTGGTTGGGCACATGGGGCATTACTGACGACTTTCCCCGGCGATACCACCATGGCGACCCTGGAGCAGGTGAGGGCTTTTGCCAAAGGAGGTTCAGCACGCATTCAACGTTAGAGGATCCTGAAGTGTGACTGACTTTTATTTATTAACGAATGCACACGTGTGCAATAATAGAAAACAAGGAGATTAAAGAAAATGGAAACTATGAAAGCGCTTGTCTTTAAAGGTGTTGGAGATCTGGTTTTGGAGCAGGTACCGATCCCGCACGTGCAAAATCCAGATGATGTGTTGTTGAAGATCTCAGCGGTAGGCATCTGCGGCAGTGATGTCAAAATTGTGGAGGGCAAACATCATTTCAAGCCCAACACCATTCTTGGTCATGAATTTTGTGGCGAGGTTGTGGAAGTTGGAACCCATGTGCATCATGTGAAACTGGGCGACCGGGTTGCGGTGGATAACAACATTCGCTGCGGTTTCTGCGACTTCTGCCGCATGGGTCTCACCAGCCAGTGCGTGGACATCAAAACCAGCGCGCTGGGTGTGATGCGCGACGGTGGTTACGCCGAATACTGCCTGGTACCTGAAAAGCAGTGCTTCGTGCTGCCTGATGAAATAGATGACGTGCTAGGAACCCAGGTCGAAACCCTGGCAACCGTCGTCAACGGCATGAATACTCTGCAAATGCTGCCTTACGACTACGTGATGGTGATTGGCTTTGGTCCAATCGGCTACCTATTCTCGCAGTTCGCCAAGAACATTGCTGCCAAAGTGGCTGTTACCGAAATCGATCCTTTCCGCCGCGAACTTGCAAAGCGCTGCGGTCTGACGGTCTGGGACCCCAAGGAAGTCGATGTGGTCGAAAAGATTACGGAGTTCACCTACGGTCGCAAAGCCGATATTGTGATTGAAGCCACCGGTAACGACCTGGCAACCGCTCTGAAGTGCGTCACCCCTGGCGGAAAAGTTCTGCCCTTCGGCATGGACTCCAGCATCACGACCACCGTGGTTCCGAACGAGATCACCCGCTGGGCTACCAAGATCCTCGGGCTCTACCTCGGTCAAAACACCATGGTCCCGTCCGTTCGTATCTTCCGTGAAAATCGCCTGGATATGGAAAACTTCTTCACTAAAGTTATCGATCTGGAAGATGGTCCAAAAGCTTTCAAGATGCTTGGTCTTGAGCTTCCGACCCTCGAGCATGGTCCTAAGAGCGCCATGAAGATCGTCATGCGCCCCTAACCATCTGGAGCAATTTTTCTCTCCCCTTCCAACGTGGAGGGGAGATGAAGGAAAACAATGAACCGAAAAATCAACCTTGCAGTTATTGGAACCGGGCGAATGGGCAGTGTGCACGTGGCGAACATTGTCAATAAAGTGCCCGAAGCCAATCTCGTTGCGGTGTGTGATATCCGCCTGGATGTCGCGCAGGCAGTGGCGGACAAATGGGGAATCACACGGGTAGTCCGGGATTATCATGAATTACTTGCGGATGAAACGATCGAAGCTGTTTTGATCGCCACCACCACCAGCACGCATGCGGAATTGATCAAGGATTGCGCCAAAGCGGGCAAACACATCTTCTGCGAAAAACCAATCGCGCTCGATTTAGCAAGGATCGATGAAGCGCTCGAGGCTGTCGAGATGGCAGGGGTCAAACTGCAGGTGGGTTTCAACCGCCGCTTTGATAAAAACTTTCAGAGGGTAAGAGAGATTGTGCAGTCAGGCGAACTGGGAAGACCCTGCATGCTCAAGATCACCAACCGGGACCCGGAATTGCCTTCGAAAGAGTTCCTGCGCGTTTCTGGTGGGCTGTTTCTTGATATGACCATCCACGACTTTGACATGGCTCAGTTCCAAATTGGTGAGGTCACGGAGGTCTACGCGACCGGTTCAGTTCTGATCGACAGCGAGCTGGAAGAATTCGGTGATTTGGACACCGCGCTGATCACGCTGAAGTTTAAAGATGGCACCATCGGTTCGATCGACAACAGCCGCCAATCTGTTTATGGTTACGACCAGCGGCTGGAAGTTTTTTGTCTCGAGGGAACTGCCATGGCTGAGAATGAAAAAGAGAACATGGTGCTGAAAGGCAACCGCGAAGGCTTCCAGAGTTCACGCGTGCCCAATTTCTTCATCCAACGCTACGCTTCCTGTTATGTCGATGAAGTTCGTCAGTTCATGGTGAGCGTTCGTGATGACTTACCCACGGTCGTGACTGGTGAAGATGGTCGAAGAGCGGTGGTGATAGGTTACGCCGCATGGAAATCCTTCCATGAAAATCGCCCGGTGAAAATTTGCGAGATCACCGGATGACCTTATTCAATATGATTATCAAACAAGGAGTATGAAATGTCAGAAAAATTAGTACCTGAAGGTTTTTTGGCCTCCAACCAACCAGATCTGTTTTTTGAAGATAATGCCGTCGGGCGGCTGAAGAAAGAAGTTTGGGAAGCCAGCGACGAGGAAATTGATGCCATACTGGCGGATTACGGTGTTCCTTCACCAGTGGAATGGGGAAAGCCTGGCTCTTATATCCAGACTACCACCCGCTGGCAGGTGGAAGAAAACCGTAAGAAGAATGACATCGTGTTCATCCCGGTCGGCTGCACCGAGCTGCACGGCCAACACCTCCCAAGCGCGGCAGACACGCTATATGTCAGCGCGATCTGCGAAGGTGTGCGCCGCTTCACCGCCAAGCGCGGAGCACCAGTCAACCTGGCGCTGCCCCCTCTGAACTACGGCGGTCATCCCTATCACCACATGGGAATGCCCGGTACGGTCATCGTGCGCGAACATGTCGTGCGCGAAATGATGATTGATGTCATGTTGGGTCTATGGAATGACGGTTTCCGCAAGCAGTTGATCGTGAACAACCACGGACATCTCTGGATGCTCGAATCGGCTATTCAGGAATTCCAGAAGCGCTATCAACTTCCAGGCATCTTTAGGGTAATCGACTGGCACCGTGGTGTGCGTGAATTCTTCCGCCCAACCAATCGCGGCGGCGAAATGGGCACCAACTTCGTCCATGCAGATGAATCTGAGACCTCTCTCAGTTTGCTGCTGCATCCTGAGATGGTGGATATGAACTATGCCGTGGATACCGAAGGCAAGAGCTACCTGCCCGAAGGTCACTTTGACAAGTCTGTGGATCCGTTCGGTCGACCGAGCCGCTGGTCCGAAGGAGAAGGTCACTTCGCGATCGAAATCGCCGCCACTCCCGAAGGCGTGGTCGGTAAGGCGAAGTCTGGAGCCGCCTATAAGGGTAAACGCCCCATGGCTGCCATCCTGAAATACCTCACTCTCTGGCATGATGATGTGCTGGAGGCCTTCCCAGCTGGCAAAGTGCCGCCAGTGGAAGAAGTGACATTGCGTACTGAAAAAGAAATGGAACCCTACCTGCGTGAGCCTCTGAGCAAGGGATGGAAACCGGTTTACAGCATCCCCCGCATTGGCCAGGGAACAGAAGTTTAATTTGATGGGAATTTGAAAAGGAGAATGAACATGAACGGAAAAATGGAAGGCGTTACCCTCGTCGCAGATTGGGACCCCAAACCCGGTTTTAAGCTTGGCGCGAAGGATATTGAGGGTCGTCAGACCTATTTGGGCAGTCAGGTGTGGCGCAACCCACGCCTGGAGATCCGGGAATATGATATCCCGACTCCTGGCGATGACGAAGTGCTGATTGAAGTCAAGGCCTGCGGAATCTGCGGTTCGGATGTGCACATGGCACAGGCTGATAAAGACGGTTACATCTTTTATCCGGGTTTGACCGGTTTCCCCAGCATTTTGGGGCACGAACTCTCCGGTGTAGTGGTTGACGCGGGCAAAAAAGCTTTCGACAAACGCACCAACAAACCCTTTAAGGGCGGCGAAGCAGTGACCACCGAAGAAATGCTCTGGTGCGCCCAGTGCAAGCCCTGCGCTGATGGCTGGCCCAACCACTGTGAACGCCTGGACGAGATTGGTTTCAACGTTAATGGCGCGTTCACCAAGTACATTGTGGTGCCCTCAAGGACGATCTGGAGCCTGGAACCCTTGCGCAAGAATTACTCGGATAGAGATTTGTTCATCGCGGGCAGCCTGGTGGAGCCGACCTGTGTGGCTTATAACGCGGTCATTGAACGCGGTGGCGGCATTCGCCCTGGAGACCGGGTGGTCGTTTTGGGCGGTGGACCAGTTGGTCTGGCAGCCTGCGCCATCCTTAAGCGTGCTGGTGCATCCCAGGTGATCATTTCTGAAACCCAGGAAGACAGGGCGCAAATGGCTCTGAAATTGGGCGCGGATTACCACGTGAACCCGCTGAAGGAAGATTTCGCGGATCGCGTTTTGGAGATCACCGAAGGAATGGGCGCTGACCTGTTCATGGAAGCCACCGGTTTACCTGAGGTGGTTTATCCTGGAATTGAGCGGGTTGTTTGGGAAGGACGGACGCTGAATAGCAGAATCGTTGTCACCGCCCGCGCAGAAGCAAAGATGCCAGTGGCTGGTGAAGTGCTCCAGGTTCGTCGGGCTCAGATCATTGGTGCCCAGGGACACTCCGGGCACGGTACCTTCCCGCGCGTGATCGATTGCATGGCCAGTGGAATGGACATGACTACGATCAGCACCAAGAAGGTCACCCTGCACGA
>CAZOYK010000003.1:0-8525 GCA_964584065.1 uncultured Anaerolineaceae bacterium
ACATTATCACTTGTGAATCTAACATGACATTTTCATTTGAGAACAACAATTATATCAATTAACATTGACATTTAGGGAAAATAGTGTAATAATGATGGCGCGCACGGCTTGGGTGCCCCCCTCACCCAAGTCGTGCGCATTTAATGTCAGTTTAGTCCTGCCACTCCAATTCCCAATCGGCGATAATGACACTATCGCCTTCCTGGATCCCAGCAGCTCGTAAAGCCTTCTCAACTCCCAATCCTGCCATCAACTTCTGGAAGCGTCTGACTGAACCGGGTTGATCAAAGTAGGTCATCGCAGCCGCTTTTTCAATGCGTGCTCCAGAGACAACATAGCCATCTTCTGTCTTTTCAATCTCAAAAGCGTTCGGGTCAACATCAGCCCTGTAAACAGGCATTTCGATCTCTTTTTCCTCTTCAGGCAGCTCGACCAAGGTCTTGAATACCTTCCACATCAGCTCTCTTAAGTTGTACTGGCTGACGGCTGAAACAGGCATCAGTTCAACTCCAAGGCTCTTAAATTCAAGGCGCAGCGACTCAAACTTCTCAGCAACATCCGGCAGATCCATCTTATTCAATACAACTATTTGCGGGCGTTTACCGAGCAGATCATCGAATAGTTCAAGCTCAGCATTGATGGTATGGTAGTCATCCAACGGGTCTTCCGAAAGACCATCCAACACGTGGATGAGCAGGCGGGTGCGTTGAACATGCCGCAGGAAATCAAAACCCAAACCGATTCCCATGGAAGCTCCTTCAATCAGGCCCGGAATGTCCGCCATTACAAAGCTGCTGTCGGGGTCAAGCTTTACCACGCCCAGATTTGGCTCGAGGGTGGTGAAGGGGTAATCTGCCACCTTGGGTCTGGAGTTCGTTGTTGCGGCTAAAATGGACGATTTTCCGGCATTAGGCAGCCCAACCAGCCCAACATCCGCAATGAGCTTCAATTCAAGCCTAAGGTTGAATTCTTCACCGGGTTCGCCTTTCTCTGCCGTGAGGGGCATTTGATTTCGGCTGGTAGCAAAGTGTTGATTGCCCCTGCCCCCTCGCCCGCCTTTGGCAACAACCAGCCTCTGACCCGGCGCAACGAGATCTCCGATCAACTCAGCCTTGTCGTCATCATAGATCGATGTGCCAGGTGGAACCCGGATGATCAGATCCTCAGCCGAGCGACCGCTGCGATTGGTAGGTCCGCCGTTTTTGCCTGCATCTGCGAAGAAGTTTTCGTTCTGATGAAAATGGCTCAGGGTGTTGAGGGTTGGGACCACTTCAAAGATCACGCTACCACCTCTACCCCCATCCCCACCATCAGGACCTCCACGAGGACGGTATTTTTCGCGGTGCATATGCACCATTCCATCACCGCCTTTTCCAGACGCGACTTTAATTAAAACAGAATCAATAAACATAGTTGCTCTTTCGTAATTGGTTAGGGTGAGTCTATCACAATCCCCGTTGGGCTTGAGGAGAGGTAAAGATCTACCATGAATCCATCCCCATTAAAAACAACCGGTCAGTTGCCTGACCGGTTGCCTGGACAAATCAGAACTACTTGCCAAACTTCTTCTTCAGGATATCTTCGAGGTCAGGCTTGCCAATCTCCTCAAGTTCATAGCGAACACGCTGGGAAGGCTTCTCGATCTTCATCACACGCGTCAGGTCGATCGGCGTACCGATGATGACCAGGTCCACATCTGCAGCTTCGATGGTTTTCTCCAGGTCGCGGATCTGCTGATCGCCGTAACCCATTGCCGGCAGAATATTGCCAGTTTCAGGGTATTTCTTGTAGGTGGCAAGGATCTCGCCAACAGCAAAGGGTCGGGGATCCACAATTTCTGCTGCGCCAAAGCGGCGTGCAGCCACCCAACCGGCACCGATCTTCATGCCGCCATGGGTCAGGGTTGGACCGTCTTCCACAACAAGCACGCGCTTGCCGCGGATCGCTTCGGGATCATCCACATAGATCGGGGATGCGCCTTCGATGATGATCGCGTTGGGGTTGATGTTGTGGATGTTTTCGCGCACCTTGATGATGTCCTCAGGATTGGCGGTATCGACCTTGTTGATCACCACCACATCAGCCACGCGAACGTTAACCTCACCAGGATAGTAAGAACTTTCATGCCCAGGGCGCAGGGGATCTGCCACGGTGATCTGCAAGTCAGGCTTGTAGAAGGCGAAATCATTATTTCCGCCATCCCACAGGACGACGTCCACTTCTTTTTCCGCTTCGCGCAGGATCGCTTCGTAATCTACGCCGGCGTAAACGATCACGCCATTGTCGAGGTGCGGTTCGTATTCCTCGCGTTCCTCGATCGTGCATCCATGCTTGTCGAGGTCAGCGTAGGTCGCAAAGCGCTGAACACGCTGCTTCACCAGGTCGCCGTAGGGCATGGGGTGGCGGATAGCTGCCACTTTGAGTCCCATTTCCTGGAGGATTGCCGCCACCCGGCGGGTGGTCTGGCTCTTGCCGCAACCAGTGCGCACGGCGCAGATCGCCACTACCGGTTTGGTGGATTTAACCTGGGTTTCTTTGGTACCCATCAGGCGGAAGTCAGCGCCAAGGGCGTTGACCAGGGCAGATTTGTGCATCACGTAATCGTAGGGAACGTCACTGTAGGCGAAAACGACTTCGTCAACTTCAAACTGCTTGATCAGATCAGGCAGCTCTGACTCGGGGTAGATCTTGATGCCGTCTGGATACAGTTTTCCAGCAAGCTCGGCGGGGTATTTTCTCCCGTCAATGTTTGGGATCTGGGTCGCGGTGAATGCAACCACTTCATACTTTTCGTTGTCACGATAGAAAGTGTTGAAGTTGTGAAAATCCCGACCTGCTGCCCCCATGATTAGTGTACGAATTCGACTCATATCTTTCTCCTTTTGATTTTGATTGTTCTTATTCTACATCACATCACTTGCGGTGATTGAATTCCCAGTAAAGATAACCCATTTTCGAGGCAAATTTTTGCCGCCTGTACAAGCACCAGACGCGAAAGTCGGGTTGAGCCCTCAGCAGACAGGACCGGACATTGGGTGTAAAAATCGTTAAATGATTGCGCAAGCTCGAAGGCGTAGGTAGCGACCAGTGATGGCTTGAATTCAGCGGCTGCTTTCTGCACAACCTCAGGGAGTTGCGAAATTTTTTCGATCAGATTGACTTCCACCGGCAGCAGCTCGTGGCTGAAAGCTGCCTGGCTTGGGGCGGGCTCGTTGAGCCGGCGCAGGATGCTGTTGGCACGCACCACTGCATACTGAATATATGGGGCAGATTGCCCATTGAAGTCAAGCGCACTGTCCCAGTCGAAAGTCACAATCTTGGTGTTTTCGCGCGCGATCATCGGGTACTTGATGGCACCCAGGGCAACTTTCTGTGCCACGTCGTGCATAGTTACCAGATCCAACGAGGGATTTTTCTCCCGAACCACATCAAGGGCACGCTGTGTCGCCTCGCGGATCAGGTCGTCCAGCAGCACGACTGTGCCATCCCGGGAAGACATGGTCACATTCCCGGGCAAATTAACGATCTCATAGGCGAGATGCCGCATCCGGTTTGCCCAGGGGTAGCCCATCAGCTCCATCACCTTGCTCATTTGCTTCATGTGGAGCGACTGACGGACGTCAATCACATAAATGGATTGGTCGAGGTCGTATTCCTGAAATTTCATGATTGCCAGGGGGATTTCCTTGGTGGCGTACAGAGAGGTTCCGTCCGAGCGCAAAATGACCACCACTCGATATTCTTCTTTGGTGCCCAGCTCTTTATCCAGGTCGATGATCACCGGGTTTTCGGGACGACCATCTTCAGCCAATCCGCTTTCGATCAACTGGTCAATCAAGGCTTTGCCAGGTTCTTCCACTTCGCTTTCGAAGTAGATCCGGTCAAAGTGCTCACCCAACAGCCCGTAGACCTGATCGAAACCTTCCATCGACCAGTCGCGGGTTTGCTTCCAGAGGTCCTTGAGGTGCTGTTCGCCGGCATCCCAGCGCCCAAAATATTCTCTTACCGCAGCTTCAAACGCTGGCTCACTTACAAAGCGCTTGTCTGCCTCGGCATAGAGGTCAGCCATCCAGCGCATCGTATCAGCGCCAGGCTGCTCGCCGGAATGGTACATCTCGTAGTTGCACATCCACTTGATCACGTGCAGTCCAATGTCACCAATGTAGTTGGCGCGGATAACCTTTTTGCCGCTGGCTTCGAGGATGTTGCAAACCGAGCCGCCCAAAATCACATTCCGCAGGTGACCGACATGAAGAGGCTTGTGCGTGTTGGGGTTGGAATACTCCACCATCACCTGTTTACCCCGCTGCTCCTGGGAGCCAAAGCGCCTGCCTTGCTCCAGGACTGTACCCACAACTCTCTGAGCATATTGATGGGGATCAAAATACAGGTTCAGGTATCCCCTGACAGCTTCAACCCGGGAAAAGCCTGGAAGATCAGCCACCTGAGTTTTCAGGATCTCTGCGAATTCCTGCGCCTTTTTGGGGACAGGCAGGGATTTATCCGCATCTGCTGCTGCCAGCGGGAAAAGCGGCGCAGCAATCCCCCATTCCCCGCTGAAGGGAATGTTGCGAAACTCCACTTTGCCAGTGGGTAGTCCCCGTGCTTGGCAGAAACTGTCGATTATTTGAGTTAGTTGTTCTTTTACATCATCAAACATGGTCATCTCACTAATAGTCTGGGGCGATTATAACATCGAGGCATGGAGGCTGGGCTGCTTCCTGTGAATTTTAGCGGTTTTTGAGCAAATGATGTCTGCCCGTTAAACAAAAAAAGAGGTTCCCCACCAATTGGTAAGGGAGCCTCGGTGTGTGATTAAAAAGAGCTTACTTTTCCAAACAGTTGTAGCGAGCCATCAAACGGGACTTGCGGCGCGCGGCATTGTTCTTGTGGATAACGCCTTTTGCAGCAGCCTTGTCCAAGGCGCGGATCGCTTTGAGAACTTCCACCTGGGATTTTTCAGTATCCTCAGCTCGGATGGCGGACTGAGCCTTGCGCACGAAAGTCCGGGCCGTGCCGCGATAGACGCGATTACGCAGGCGTGCAGCCTGATTTTGTTTATTTCGTTTGATCTGAGACTTAATATTTGCCAACTTCTTCCTCCAAAACTAATTCCTCTATACTTGCAAAAGCCTATTTTACAATAAATCCCAGATTTGTCCAGTAATTGGTCGTAGAAAACCAAAGAATTCGTGTCCAACACTATGCGATTTTTTTAGAGCGCATTAAAGACGGGATTTGGAAAGCCCATATTTCCATATGCGATGGACTAAAAAATTCGTTCATTGGCAACCTTAAGCAGACTTGACAAAGACATAATCGACTGATTGTCATTTGGAATTTTCCCCAACTGTATCGACTCACATTTTAATAACTGAGAGGTTGTCTTGTAACCAAACTGCTTTGGCAAGTAGTTATGCAAGAAAAAGGGTGGAAATCTGGTATCTGTACAACCTAAACGGCAGAATAGGTTGTACAAATTGCGATTTTGCCACATAAAAGATTGGAATTTTTTTGTACATTTTGAAATAATTATTGTGCAAATGGAAAGAAAGAGGAAAAAATGGATACACTTCTGAGCAAACACTGGCACCATATTTCTACTGAAGAAATATTGGATATTCTCGAATCCGATTCGCAGCAGGGATTGGATATTTTTGAGATCAAACACCGGCAGGAACGTTTTGGCTTCAATGTGCTGACTCCAAAGGAAGGAAAAAGCCCTCTTCTCCGTTTTGTGCTCCAATTCAATAATCCCTTAGTGATCATATTACTGGTTGCCAGTATTATTACCGCTGTTTTAAAGGATCCGACTGACGCATTGGTGATTTTTGGGGTGGTCTTGATTAACTCATTTATTGGGTTCATCCAGGAAACACGATCTGAACAATCCATTGCAGCACTTGCCAAAACGATGACTACAGAGGCTTCCGTTATCCGCAGCCGAAAGGTGGTGCGTCTCGACGCATCTCAACTGGTACCAGGTGATATTGTGCTTCTGCAGTCAGGTTCCCGAGTGCCGGCCGATCTCAGGCTAATCATCTCACGCGATCTGCAGATAACAGAAGCTGCCCTAACAGGTGAATCTGTATCGGTAGAAAAAGATGCAGCCACAATAGCGCCTCATGATGCGGTATTAACTGAACGCAAAAACATGGCATACGCTTCCACTTTAGTCACATATGGCACTGCCACTGGCGTGGTTGTCGCCACCGGAGACCGAAGCGAGATTGGGCGTATTTCCCAGCTCATATCGAGCGCAACCGAGTTGCAAACTCCCCTAACCCAAAAAATAACCCAATTCAGCAAAGTTCTCTTGGTTGCCATCCTCATCCTCTCCGCCCTAACTTTTGGAATTGGGGTACTTCGAGGGCAGCCTCCGGTCGACACCTTAATGGCTGCGATCGCGTTGGCAGTTGGCGCCATCCCAGAAGGGCTGCCTGCGGCAATGACTGTCACCCTAGCCATTGGTGTTTCGCGTATGGCTAAGCGCCGCGCCGTCATCCGCAATCTGCCTGCAGTCGAAACTCTTGGTTCAACGACAGTGATCGCGTCTGACAAGACTGGCACACTCACACAAAACCAAATGACCGTGCAGGAAGTTTTCACAATGGGTGGCTTCTACGAAGTAAGTGGTGTTGGTTATCAGCCCGTCGGGGAAATTTCCGGCGATTGGGAAAATGACACCGCATTATTGGAAACGTTCAAAGCGGGATTGCTTTGTAACGACAGCCAACTTGTCGAATCAGAAGGTCGTTGGAATGTGCAGGGCGATCCGACTGAAGGAGCGTTATTGGTTTCGGCGCGCAAAGCATTACCGAACTTTGAAGCAGAGTTATTCCCCAACCGAATAGATTCCGTACCTTTTGATTCGCAGCATCAATACATGGCTACCCTGCACGAAGATGGCAAGATTTACGTGAAAGGTGCAGCAGAGGTTTTGCTCGAACGCTGCAGCGGGGTAATGCTTCCATCGGGTGAGATAACAGCTTGTAACCGAGACAAGTTCAGGAAATCTCTTGATGCGATGGCATCCAAAGGTTTGCGAGTACTGGCTTTCGCGCGACTGGAAAAACCCTCGACAAAAAAAGTCAGCTTTGATGATATTGTCGATTTGACCCTTTTGGGTTTACAAGGCATGATGGATCCGCCTAGACCGGAAGTCCAGGCCGCCATTCGTGCCGCTCAGCAAGCCGGGATTACGGTCAAGATGATCACAGGTGATCACGCGCTTACCGCCGCTGCTATTGGGCAGCAAATTGGTCTTTGCCAGAACGATTGTGGCAACGTAATAACGGGTTCAGAACTTTCGGGGTTATCCGACGAGGAACTGATTGAGAAAGCAGAAAAAACAAACATTTTTGCCAGGGTTGCTCCGGAACAAAAATTGCGTCTTGTGGAAGCTCTCCAGGCTCGCGGTCACATTGTCGCGATGACGGGGGATGGAGTCAATGATGCCCCGGCACTCAAACAAGCAAACGTGGGTGTTGCGATGGGAATAACCGGAACGGATGTCTCCAAAGAAGCAGCCGATATGATCCTGACTGACGATAACTTTGTCTCGATAGAAGCTGCAGTTGAAGAGGGTCGGGGAGTGTTTGACAATCTGACCAAGTTCATTGCCTGGACACTGCCAACCAACCTGGGAGAGGGAATGGTTTTGCTCGCTGCAATCATCACTGGCGCGGTTCTCCCAATCCTGCCTATTCAACTGCTTTGGATAAACATGGTAACAGCAGGTATTTTGGGTATGACCCTGGCTCTGGAACCCAAAGAACCGGATCTGATGCTGCGAAAACCACGCGATCCAAATGCATCTATTCTAAGTAGCATGCTGATTTGGCGAATTGTGTTGGTGAGCCTGTTCATTTTGGTAGGAGCCTTCGGCTTATTCAATCGTGTGCTGGATAGTGGTGCGTCTTTGGCACAAACCCGAACTGTAGCGGTTAATGTTGTCATCATTGTGGAGCTATTCTATCTTTTCAACGCTCGCTCTCTCACCCGTTCCCCATTCCAACTGGGATTCTTCTCCAATCGATGGGCAGTTGCAGGTGGGCTTGCGATGATTTTGATTCAACTGTTGTTCACGTATGCTCCGTTCATGAACAACCTCTTCCAGAGTGCGCCAATTTCCCTGGAACTCTGGCTCAATGTGCTGGCGGTCAGTATCGCAGCTTACATTATTGTTGAATTTGAGAAATGGTTACGGCGAAAACTAACTGCTTCCAAGGAATAAATTATTTGGGTTCTGAGGGCTGATAGATGAGATGAACCAAGCTTGATTAATGTGTTAGTGATGCAAGCACATGGGTAAAGCTCTCATCATCGTTACGTTGAGCCCTCTTTAGTGAGGGCTCAGCGGATTTGCACGCCGGAATTTGTGCTCAGTATGCTTGTTCGTATGGTGGGGTGATTGTTGATCGTGCCGGCGTCCTCTTGGTGCTCGGCATTTGACCTTTAGGTCTCCCATGATTTGAGCTGTCATTCCTTACCTCGTTCTTTCATGGTCTCCTGACCATGAAAGG
>CAZOYK010000003.1:8625-41069 GCA_964584065.1 uncultured Anaerolineaceae bacterium
GATTTGAGCTGTCATTCCTTACCTCGTTCTTTCATGGTCTCCTGACCATGAAAGGCCGTTGACCGCCAGGTCTACTAACTTAAAGGCAGGCACGGCGTGCCGTGCCCCTACTTTCGATCGCGCCGGTGTCCTCACCGTGCGCGATATTTGACCGATAGGTCTCCACATTCGTCATCAGGCACAACATGCCGTGCCTCTACCCTAAGCCCTATCCACCGATGTTTGACTTTTCCTCCGCCATCCGCTATTCTTAACCTACTCAGGTCAGCCAGGTGCGCGCGCTTAATCGTGAGGAAAGTCCGTACACCGCAGAGCAGGATGCCAGGTAACCCCTGGATGGTCGTAAGATCGTGGATCGGGCCACAGAGACATACCGCTCGCAAGAGTAAGGGTGAAAAGGTGGTGTAAGAGACCACCGGCGCTTTGGTAACAAACGCGGCCAGGCAACCCCCATCCGGTGCAAGGTCAAACAGGAGAAAGAGCTTGCTCGGCTCATTTGATCTCCGGGTAGACCGCATGAGCAGGCTGGCGACAGCCCGCCTAGATAGATGCGCATCCAAGACAGAATACGGCTTACCGGTTGACCTGAGTGGGGAACTTCATGGCGTATTTTTCGTCTTTAAAGCAGGTTTTATTAATCTGTAAAAGGTATTTATGAAAAAAGGCACCATAATATCGCTAATTATCGTTTTTTTGCTCGCTTTAGTCGGGTTGCTTGCCTGCAATTTGCCAAAAAACGACGCCAGCATTTCGATCCTGAACCCAGTCTCAGGTCAATCGCTCCCGGCTTTCCTGGAGTACCAGGTAACATCTCAAATCAAACCCGAAGGGAATTGGTCCCGGATCGAACTGTATATTAACGGTGAGCTAACCCGCCTTGACACACCCGACACCAACCCTGGAACTTTCGGATTGGTGCTGCAGCCCTGGATTCCAACCAAAGAGGGTCCTACCATGATCGAGGTAAAACTCTATCAGCGAGGTGACAAGCCCTCGGCGATCGCCCAGGTGGCTGTTTTGGTAAAGGTTATGACCGGACAGGAAGTACCGCCCAACCCAACTCTGATATCCCCCACCCCCGGAACAACACCCACCGGCACGACCACACCACCCGCCTGCACCATGTCTGCAGCCTTGCTGCAAGACCTGAGCATCCCGGATGGAACCATTCTGAAACCTGGTCAGCAATTCACCAAAACCTGGCGAGTGCAAAACAACGGTACTTGTGACTGGGAAAATTACAAATTGGTCTTTGTACGCGGCAACCTGATGGGCGGTAATTCCCCCACACTATTGCCTAAGGTTAGTGCTGGCAGCACTCTCGATATTTCACTTGAGTTGTTTGCGCCCAGTTACCAGGGTGAATACTCCGGTTACTGGCAAATCCAGTCAGAAAAAGGCAGCCTGATCGGACCCGAATTGCACTACACCATCCAGATTCCAAGCCCAACTCCCACAAACACAGCCACCGCGACTGCGACTCCCACCGCGACACAAACCGCCACCCCCACTCGCACTCCCACACCGACCGCAACAGCAACAGCCACCCCCACTAAGACGCCAACCCCTACTGCCACTGCTACCGCAACGGCAACAGCCACCCCCACTCCAACGTTTACCCCGACTGCCACGGCCACTGCTACCGCAACTGCAACAGCCACCCCCACTCAGACCGCCACCTCTACCGCCACTGCGACGGCCACACCCACTCAGACCCCCACCCCGACTGCCACAGCCACACCCACTCAGACCCCCATCCCAACCGCAACTGCCACCGAAGCCCCTGTTACCATAGAGACACTTACGCCTACAGCTACACTTACTGGCCAACCGGACGAGTTAAAAATCACTCCAACCATCGTTCCAACGCAAGCGCTGACCCCCACACCCAATTAGCTAATTCCTAAAATTCTTCAGGTTAAGTAGGCTTTCAGATCTGATTGCCGTGAAATGCGAACATTCTCTGCTACATGTGATCTTCTGGTTGTTTTGCTATCTCTATGGGTGATTCAATCGTTGAAGATGTGATCCTGGTCGCGAGCCTATCCAAAAAACAAAATCAATAAAGAAAACAACCCTGCCCAAAAACAGGGTTGTCAGGATTAACAGTTTTTGTTCAAACCAACAGGTCGTCAAGACTTCGCTTGGGAACGTGATGCACGCCGTCGGCGTCGCGGTAATATTTGATGTCGCCATCCTGCCCAAGCGGCTCAACCAGGCACGTTTCGGCAGGTTTTCCCAAGGCGATCACGTAAGCAATTGGAAATCGCTCATCCAAAGCCAGGATCTCACGCAACTTTTCACGCTGGACAGATGCAAAGATGCATCCGCCAAAGCCAAGTTCTGTCGCGCGCAGCAGGATGGTCTGCATGGCAATTCCCGCATCCACTTCCGAGAACTTACTGATGGCTTCATCGCCGAGAACGACGATGTAAGCGGTCGGTCTTTCGCCAACAGCTGGTCCTGACCATTCGCGCAGGTAAGCAGCAAACTTCAGACAGTCAAAAACATGAGCCGTTTCATTCTCTTTGAAAACCAGGCGATACTTCAGCGGTTGACGATTAGCCGCTGAGGGGCAATAGCGTGTGGCGTCAACCAACTCGCGCAGAACAGCTTCGGATATTTTGACGGTTTCATCAAATCGACGGTAGGATCGGCTTTTCAATAGCAGGTCAGTCAGCATGGGATTCTCCTAAATCAGATTTCAGAAGTCTAAAGGTATAGGCAGCTGCTGCCAGAAGCAGTAGCAGACCAGCTGCGTCAAAGATGATAAACCGAAAAATGGATGCTCTTAATACGCTATTGGTCAATGGTATCGTAATGAGCAGTAGAGTCTCGCCCACCAGACCGATAGCTTGCATCACAACAGCTTCAACAAGCGAGCGGTGATTGCGCAGGGGATGGACCAGTGCGAACACATAGGGCACCTGCCACATCACGAACAAAATACCAATACCGATGACTGCTGCGCGTCCAGGTTCGCCGCTTAACTCGAACGGAGCTACATAAGGCATTGGATTGAGAATATACGCCAGTGCGCACTGCAAATTCATCGCCAGAACCAAAAAGATCAGCACTCGGGGAAAAAGCAGCCGGGTGAATTCTTTGTTTTTCATGATCGTGAAACGATACCCTGATCCACCTGCCAGACCTCGTGTTCCCGCACAAATTCCGGCGTAAACATATCGAGGTCCGTGGCAGTGAGAAAGGCCTGTTCAACTTGACCAACCACCAATAGCAGATCTTTGCGTCGCTGCGGATCAAGCTCCGCCATGATCTCATCCAACAGCAACACAGGCCATTCGCCTGTACGCTGCTTCATCCAGGCTACCTCAGCGAACTTGAGACTCAGCAAGGCAGTGCGGGTTTGCCCGCGCGAACCAAAATCCCCCAGGTCAATTTGGTTGCTCAGGAAACGGACTTCATCGCGATGTGGACCCAGGCTGGTCTGTCCGCGTTGGATATCTGCGTGGTAACTTTGCTTCAAGGCTGTCAGCAAACCGCGCTCAAGTTCATCCGAACTGATCCCAGTCCGATCCAGGGTTGTCTGCACAGGGAGTGCCATCTGCCCTGAAGGCTTTTTGAGCGGCTCGAATGAAGGCTGATAATGAAATTGAAGAATCTCGAGATCGCGTGTCAGCCGTTGATGGATGGGAATTGCCTGTTTTTCAAGCGCTGCAAGAGCCAGGATGCGGGCGTACATAATTGACGCGCCGTGCCTGGCGAGCAGATCATCCCAGGGCTCAAGCTGGTTCTTATCCCCACCAATTTCCGCCAGGGTCTTCAACAGGGCATTTCGTTGGGTGAGAGCCTTGGAATAAGCAGAGAGATGCCGTGAATAACCCGGTTCCACCTGCGAGAGAATTTCATCGAAATACTGGCGCCTGTCGGCAGGAGCTCCTTCAATCACCCGGGACATCTGGGGCAAAAAGGTGACCGCGTTAAACTGACCATAAACATCACCAACACGTTTTTTCACCCCATCGAGCAGCACTTGCTTGGAAAAGCGCGGGTTGGCAGGATTGGTCGCGGCATCCTGGATCAGGCGGACTTCGATCGTATGATGCCTTCCTTCGCGTTCGAATTCGCCCAGGATGCGCGCGACTACGATCGGCTCGTTGGGAGCAGAAAAGTTCATCAGTTGACGGTCATTGGCAGCCGAGAAAGAGCCAAAGTTAGCCAGGTAAGCCACCGCCTCGAGGATGGATGTTTTCCCCTGGGCATTATCACCAGTAAACAAAATCACCCGCCTGGGAAAGTCCAGTTCCAGGCGGGAGAAAATGCGATAGTTCGTCAGCGATAGCCGGGTTAGATACATTAATCCTTGATCTGTTCTGCTTCCTCAGGAGTTGGTTCAAATACTTCTTCAGCCCGATCGATGTAGAGCACCCCATCGAGGTGATCGATCTCGTGCTGGAAGATGCGCGCAAGCCAACCTTCAGCCTCGATTTTGAGCGGCTTGCCAAAGCGATTTTTGGCCTTGACCGTCACTGCTTCGTGGCGTTCTACGGTACCAGCCAAACCAGGCAGCGAAAGGCAGCCTTCAATATCTGTTATTGTTTCCTCGGAGCGTTTGACGATCTCCGGATTGACCAGGACATACTTTTTCGGCTTGGCATTTTCGTCCTCATCCTCAGTGTATTCCACAACTACCAGGCGCACCGATTCGCCAATTTGAGGTGCGGCCAATCCCACGCCAGGGGCGGCTCGCATGGTCTCAAACATGTTTTCTATGAGGGTCTGCAGTTCTTCATCAAATTTGGTGACCTGTTTTGCTTTGAGCCTCAAAAAAGGCTCAGGGAAGGTCACAATGTCTAAAATTGCCATAAATCTCCATTCATTACCTTAATTATTTTACCGCAACGCAAGTTTGGATTCAAATAGATGCCGAATGGTGATCAATGACGGGGCAGGCTAAATCCCCAAAAAAACCGGATTTTTTCTGTAAAATTACTTCGGAATTTCCATCGTAATGGGACGCGTAGGTTCGGATTGGGGCGGAATGGTCAGACCCTGCTCAGATTCTTCCTGGAAGACTTTGAACCATTGTGCCACTCTTTCGCGCTCAAGCATCGTGGTGCGGTCGTCGCGTTCCTGGGCATGCTTCCCCATCCTGGTAAAGATATCCTGCTGCACGATCGATGGCTGATAGATATCATTGAATGTCAGTTGTGTGTTTCCAATCGTGATATAGACCGTGCCATAGTTGAACAGCATGGGGATCAGCCCCCGCCGTTCGTACTCGATGCTCAGGATGTTCTCCAGGGGGGCAGAGCGCCGCGACTCGCGACCAAAAGGTTTACGGTCAACGTCGATCACCTGGTTTGCAGTTAGCTGGAAGAGGTCGTTGCGCCAGTCTATATACTGATACACCAAAGCCGCGACAGCGATAAAGACCAGGAAATAGCCTGCCACCAAACCCATGGTGTAATCGACCTGGGTCAGGTTGTTTGTGACGATTGCAACTATAAAACCAATCGACGATATAAGCACTACTAGTGGAAGAAATATTTTATTAAGAAGGACAAGCCAGTGCTTTCGATAAGTGATCGTGCCGCCAACCTCATGCCGCACCCGAATAAAATCTGAAAATAACCACCCAAAAAAGTTGACTTCTTTTGGCGCTGGTTGAACCGTTCCCAGCTCAGTCTGCAGGTCTTTGGCGGTGATATCTTCAGCCTCTTTGCCGAATTTCTGGCGCAGTGCCTTGCGGATCTCACGCGCGTCAAGCTCCAGGTCAGTGCGTTTTCCGCGTGCCCAGTTGGTCTCGATCAACTTGCCAATCGTGCGGGCATGGGCAACGCGTTCAAAACGAATATCACCAATGTAGGTGCGAACGATAACATCAGAATAGCCCAAAAACACTCCAAGCTGGGTGGTTTTTATCCCAACGGAGATCAGAGTGCTGAGAGGTGCCTCCTGGCGGCTGTCATAAAGCCCCAGGACATGTTCCACCCAAACCATCCTTCGCGAAGTGATCAGGTAGAAATCATTAGCCCAGTTGTTAATGTTCCAAACGAGCCAGAGGAGGCAGAAAAGAAAACCTGTAACCAAGCCTGCCAGCGACCAAAAAGCATGCGTGGGGCTAAGAAGAATCATCAAAAACCAGATCGTTGCGAAAGCAAATATTGGCGGGATGGATCGGAAGAACAGAAAAACCGGGTGTTTGCGTGCCATCAGGTGGATCTTTTCACCCGGTTCAAGCCATGTCATGGGAATGTTGGATACCAGGCGAAGACTGTTAAAAAGCACGGATGCAGTTTCCTTAAAAGCAGGAACACCATCGTATAAGGCTCGAATTTGTTTGTTAGGCAGGAAGTAAACCTGGGCACCAGTAAGTGCGACCGCTGAATTGCCGCGAACCGGGAGGTAATTCAGGGCTTCGTTGCCGATGACTTCAGCCCGTTTCAGGATTTCAAGCTGCTTTCCATCCTCATCAAGTAGCGCAAGCTGACCCGAATCGATCACAAAAAGTCCATCGGTAGCTTCCTGGGCTTGATAAAGCGTCTCATCCTTCGGCAGTTCCACCAAGACAAACTCTTCACTCAAACGCTCCGACTCCTCAATCGTCAGCCCACTGAAAAGTGGAACTTCGCGCAGGAGGGTGAGAATGAGTTGTGTTTGTTCTTTCATGGTCCGTTTAGGTCAAAAGAAGAGCGGTCTGCGTTCACATACCGCTCTTCACTGTGCTCCTATTCAATCCCCAGATTTGGTTGCTGCTGTTCGATCGTCTCGAAACTCAACCCTTCTTTACCTTCCTCCCGGAAGATATGGACCGAAGCGCCAGGCTGCAAAACGCCTTCGAGTAATCTGATTGCCAGGGGGCTCTCAACGAATTTCTGCAAAGCGCGTTTTAGCGGTCGGGCACCCAGCAGTGGATCATAGCCCTGGTCAGCCAGCCAATCTTTGGCAGAATGATCCACCACCAATCCAAAGCCATATTCTTCTGTGCGTTGAACAATTTCTTTGATCTGAAGATCAACGATTTCAAGCACATCGTCCTTGGTCAGGGCTGAGAATGTGATGATCTCGTCAATGCGGTTGAGGAATTCAGGTCGGAAAGCATCCTTGAGAGCTTTTTCGATCTTTTCGTGGGAGGCCTTGACGTCATCGCTTTCGTCCTTACCGAGGAAGCCAAGCGCACCACTGCTTTTGACAAATTCAGTGCCCAGGTTGCTGGTCATGATCAGGACGGTGTTCTTGAAGTCCACCACCCTGCCCTGACCATCAGTCAGGCGACCGTCATCAAGGATCTGCAAGAGGGAATTCCAAACCTCGGGATGTGCTTTCTCGATCTCATCAAATAGCACAACGCGATAAGGACGGCGGCGCACCGCTTCAGTGAGCTGCCCGCCTTCCTCATAGCCGACATAACCTGGAGGCGCGCCAAACAGGCGCGAAACAGTATGCTGCTCGCGATACTCGCTCATGTCAACCCGCACCAGGGCATCCTCATCATCAAAAAGGAATTCCGCCAGGGCTTTTGCCAGCTCGGTCTTGCCCACACCGGAAGGACCAATAAAGATGAATGAACCAATCGGACGATTGGGGTCCTTTAGCCCGGAGCGCCCGCGCCGGATGGCATCGGAGATGGCCTTGATGGCATTATCCTGACCGACGATGCGGTCGTGCAAGCGGTTTTCCATTTCGAGCAATTTTTGCGATTCCGACTCAAGCAATTGGGTCACCGGGATGCCAGTCCACTGGTGAATCACGGCGGCAATATCATCTGCGTCGACAATATCATCCAGCTTGTGTTCCGCTTCCCAAACGCTGCGTTTCTCTTTGAATTCTTCCTCAAGGCGGAGACGTTCAGCTTTGAGTTTGACGGCGCGTTCATAGTCGCGCTCCACGCCTGCCTGCTCTTCTTCCGCGGTCAGGCGGTCAATTTCCTTTTTTTCCTGCTTGAGATCATCGGGCATCGAATATAAGGCTACGCGCAGTTTTGCCGCCGCCTCATCCATCAGATCGATAGCTTTGTCAGGCAGCCGGCGACCGGTCATGTAGCGCGCGGAAAGTTTCGAAGCGGCTTCAAGCGCCTGGTCTGAAAGCACCACATTATGATGTGCCTCATAGCGGTCTCGCAGACTTCGCAGCATCTTGACGGTGTCTTCAATGCTCGGTTCTTCAACATATATCGGAGCAAAGCGGCGTTCAAGTGCTGAGTCCTTCTCAATGTATTTATGGTACTCATCGCTGGTGGTCGCGCCAATACACTGCAGATCACCGCGTGCCAAAGCTGGCTTGAGCATATTTGAGGCATCCATGGCGCCCTGCGCCGCCCCGGCTCCAACAACCGTATGCAGTTCATCAATGAACAGAATCACTTCCCCGTCGGATTCCTGAATCTCCTCGATGGTATTCTTGAGGCGCTCCTCAAATTCTCCTCTGAAGCGTGTTCCTGCAACCATCGCACCAAGATCGAGCGAGACCACAAGCTTGTCCGCCAGGATCTCTGGCACGTCATCGTTGGCAATTTTTTGCGCCAAACCTTCCGCGATAGCGGTTTTACCCACACCCGCGCCGCCAATCAACACCGGGTTGTTCTTGGTGCGGCGGGAAAGGACCTGGATAACGCGCATGATCTCTGATTCACGACCATAAACGGGATCAAGCTTGCCTTCTTTGGCTGCTTGCGTGAGGTTTCGGGAATACTTTTCGAGGGTTTTGTAACGAGACTCAAACTTGCGTCCGGTGGCTTTTTTGGTGCCCCGCAATTCAAGCACGTTCTCATAGACACCCTGCCTGGTGAGATTGAACTCTTCCAGCAAGCGCGCCAGCTGCGTGTTCTTTTCGGAAAGCACAGCAAGGAAAAGGTGCTCGGTGGAGATGTATTCATCTCCGAGGCGGTTGGCTTCCGTCTTGGCAAGATCCACCACCATTTTCACCCGTGGGGTCAGGAAGACCTGCCCGGAAGGACCGCCAAAAATATTGGCTTTTGGCGTGGTTCGCAGGATGACATCCAGGCGATCCGCAATTATGCCAGGATCCACGTTTGCCATTTCAATCAATTGAGAAACCGTTCCTTCCGGCTGTTCGATCAGAGCCAGAAGAATATGCTCAGAGTCAATCTGGTTATGACCGTAGCGTTGAATGATCTCAGCGGCGCGGGCAGCCACATCCTGAGCCCGCTCAGAAAACTTATCAAATCGCATCATAGTGTGCTTTTCCTCATTTTTTGTTTTCTTTGCAACAGAAAACACGTTGCAATTAATGTTCCAAGGAATAAGTTTAGCGGATGGATATAAGAATCAGGTAAAAGTCCTGCATCAGAGTAACAGCATCGCGTCGCCGAAGGAGAAGAAGCGGTAACCCTCTGCCTTGGCAACCTCATAGGCATTCAGCATGGTGTCCCTGCCAGCAAACGCGCTCACAAGCATTAGCAGTGTGGATTTGGGCAGGTGAAAGTTCGTGACCATGGCATCCACCACCCTAAATTGATACCCCGGCAGGATGTAGAGGCTGGTGTCGCCCTGCCCTGCCTGCAGCAAGCCATCCTGGCTATGCGCAGCCGCACTTTCGAGCGTGCGCACCGAGGTCGTGCCAACCGCAATCACCCTGCCTCCGTTTTGCCTGGTCTGGTTGATCGCCTGCGCGGTTTCCGCGCTGATCGCGCACCATTCCTTGTGGATCTGATGCGTTTCCGGGTCTTCCTCGGTCACCGGCGCAAAGGTGTCCAATCCGACATGCAGGTCGATCTTTGCCAGACCCACTCCCTGCTGCTGCAGTTCTTCGAGCAAAGCGGATGTGAAGTGCAGCCCGGCAGTTGGCGCTGCAGCCGAACCAAGGGTCTTATTGAAAATGGTTTGGTAGCGCTCCGGGTCGCCATGGTAGGCATGGATGTAAGGCGGCAGGGGCACATGCCCTGCCCGGTCAAAAGCGCCTTCCATAGGCGCCTCAAATCGCACCAATCGTCGTGACTCTCCCAGATCTTCAATTATCTCAGCGAGTGGACCATTTGTAATCTGGACCTGCCTGCCGGGTTTCATCCCGCTGCCCCCCACCAGGCATTCCCATGTCAGCCCATCCAGTTTCTTCAACAACAATATTTCGACCTTGCCGCCGCCTGGCAACTTGCTACCATAAAACCTGGCTGGAAAAACGCGGGTCTCGTTGACCACCAGCAGGTCGCCCGGGCGCAAAAACTGGCCAATCTCATAAAAACGGTGATGATTGATAAGCCCGTTAGCCCGGTCAAGCACCATCAGTCGGGAATGGTCGCGCGGCTCCACAGGAGTCTGGGCGATAAATTCTGCAGGCAGATCATAGTAAAAATCTTCAGTTTTCATGGAGAAGGGTCAGGCTGCACCGTTAAAGAGGTCAGGTTGTGCGGTGGAGGGTACAAAGGTTATTCCCAGGTGATCGTAAGCGGCTTTGGTCGCCACGCGTCCCTGGGCAGTGCGATCGATGAAACCAAGCTGCAGCAGGTAGGGCTCAACCACATCCATGATAGTGTCGGACTCTTCGCTGACCGAAGCGGAAATCGTGTTCAAGCCCACCGGTCCACCGTTATATTTCTCGATAATGGTCAAAAGGATGCGGCGATCCATATCATCCAAACCGATCCCGTCAATGTTCATCATGCTCAAGCCAGCTTCAGCGACCTGCGCGGTGATCTGACCGCCAGCCCTGACCTCGGCGTAATCGCGCACGCGGCGCAGCATACGCAGAGCGATACGGGGCGTGCCGCGTGCCCGGCGGGCTATTTCAAGGATGCCATCCTCTTCGCATGGAACATTCAACAAGCGGGCTCCCCGCCGAACAATATCGGAGAGGGCTTTTGAGTCGTAGTAATCCAGGCGATAGACTGCTCCAAAGCGCGCCCTCAGGGGAGCGCTGAGCAGTGCCAGGCGGGTGGTCGCGCCGACCACAGTGAAGCGCGGCAGTTTCAGGCGCACCGAGCGTGCAGACGGTCCTTTGCCGATGATGATATCCAGGGCGTAGTCTTCCATGGCAGGGTAGAGGATCTCCTCCACCATGCGCCCCAAACGGTGCACTTCATCAATAAAAAGGATGTCACCCGCGCGCAGGTTGGTCAGAATGGCTGCCAGGTCGCCTGCCCGCTCAATCGCAGGACCAGAGGTGACTTTAATGTTTACCCCCATTTCAGTCGCGAGGATGTGCGCCAGGGTGGTCTTGCCTAATCCAGGAGGTCCATGGAAAAGCACGTGTTCCAGGGCTTCTTCACGTTGTTTGGCTGCCTGGATCTGAATGCGCAGGTTTTCCTTGACCAGGTCCTGCCCAATCAGCTCATCCAGGGCTGAGGGACGCAAAGCCAAATCGACCGGATCTTCCGGGTGTTTGTGCCCTGCCAGGACACTTTCGTCATTCTTCGTATTCATCGCCAAAATTATACCCGACTTTAGCGCGCAGCCCCTGCCAGGCGTTATAATCAGGCAAGTGATAAATGTGTTTGGAGCAACTATGAAACTCTCGATTGTCGTGCCCGTCTACAACGAAGAAAAGAACCTGCCCGAGCTTTTTGAGCAGATTATGGCAGTTATGCAGCCGCTGGAGATGGACTGGGATGTGACTTTTGTGGACGACGGCAGCCGCGACGCAAGCGTGGAGGTCATCCGCCTGCTGCAAGCGCAGGCACCCGATCGGGTGAGGATGGTGGTCTTTCGCCGCAATTACGGACAAACCGCTGCCATCAGCGCCGGCATTAACCAGTCCGATGGCGACGTCGTGATCCTGATGGATGCCGACCTGCAGAACGACCCGGCAGACATTCCTCTGCTTCTGGAAGAATTGGACAAAGGTTTTGATGTGGTCAGTGGTTGGCGCAAAAACCGACAGGACAACCAGCTGACGCGCAACCTCCCCTCTCACCTGGCGAACAAGTTGATCTCCTCCAGCACCGGTGTGCATTTGCACGATTATGGCTGCACGCTCAAAGCCTACCGCCGCGATATCCTGGACTCCATCAACCTTTACGGTGAAATGCACCGTTTCATCCCGGTCTATGCCAGGGAAGCCGGTGGGAAAATCAGCGAGGTAGTGGTCCATCATCACCCGCGCAAACACGGCAAAGCAAATTATGGGCTTGAACGCACTGTCAAGGTCATTTTGGACTTGTTCGTCGTGCAATTTCTGATGAAATTCTCGCAAAAACCGATCTATCTCTTCGGTGGGGTCGGCTTGGGACTGATGGGGATCAGTTTTTCGCTTTTCCTTTGGCTGGCGATCCGAAGGATCGTTTCCGCGGTGTCTGTATTGGGTTCGCCCTGGTTCCAGATCAGCGTGATGATGTTCATTTTGGGTTTTCTGGCAGTACTGCTGGGGCTAATCGCCGAGTTGGTCATGCGCACGTATTACGAGTCACAGGATAAAAAGACCTACGCCATCCGCGAGGTGGTTGATCCCGAAAAATAGAAGTTAATTACCCGATTGCTGGGATTCCAACAATTGTTGGATTAATTCTGTCTCTCCCTGCGGCACAAGCAAGTTGATTTCGCCTTTGCGCCAGGAGAGCACGGCTTCGTACTCTGCCAACATCGGCAGCACCACCTGCTCCACCCAGGCGTTATTCTCGTCCGCAAATCCTCGGTTGCTGCCCTGCATATTGGTCGAAAGCGGATCACTGATAATGGCCACAAAGGCATGGTCTTGCAATTTCTGTCGGAAGCGGCTCAGATATTCAATGTTGTTGCCCATCGCCATTTCCATCAGGAAGACTTTTTCATAATCAGGCACAACCCGCAGGTCGAGCTCACCAAAAGTGAGCAACTGGCGTTCTGAAATGAAGAGCACCTCTCCGCCATTTTCCTCAAGCACTGCCACAGCGCGTTTCAAATCGCTCAGCTCTGTGCCCTGGGATCGGGCGGCGCCAAAAGACCAGGTTCCTGAACGCATGAAGGCAAAGAAAACCGGGATGATCACCGCCATCGCCAGCCAAAATCGCCATGCTTGATTTTCTGTAACCTTTTGCTCTGGCTTTGACCGGCTCGAACTCTTCGCCAGGATGCCGCCCACGATCAAAACCCAAAATACCAGGAAGCCATCCAGGTTGTGAAGGTCGCCCCCACCCCCGATTTTTACGCTGACCACCAAGCCGCCCGCGAAGAAGACCCCCAGGATTCCAGCCAGACCCAGCCACTGCAGCCAGTGCAAGTCGGGCAGACTTTTTTCGCGGAACTTGAGCCATAATAAAGCCATCCCCGGCAGCATCACCAGTAGGATCGCGGGCACGATGCCCAGGAAGAATGTGGCGTTAGGCCACAGTCTGCGCCAGAGCAGCGCGGATGAAAAAGCAGAATCGAATAAGCCTGGATCCTCACCCGAAATGGCGATGTAACCCTGCTTGGCGAGGTACGCCGCAGCAAATCCACCAATCACCCAAACAACCGGCCAAACCAGGTATTTTAGCCATTTTTTGCCGTCGAAAGGCGTCTCAAGCAGGTAAAGCGCGACTGCCATCAAGCCAGGCACTGGCATCCAGTTGATCCGGCTGATGCCAGCCCAAATAGAAGCGAGGAACACGAAGATCAGAGTGCGAAGGGGTTTCTCCTTTTTGTAGCCCAGCAGAACCAACACCACGCAGACCAACAGGTGGTAATAAACCGCACCCTGGAAAAAGAAAAGGAATAGCAAAGCTGTCAGCCAGGAAAGTGAAACGTTCGCAGATTTATTGAGGCGCTTTGCCATCAGCCAGCTGCCCCAAAGCGTCATCCCAAGCCAAAGTGCCACTTGCCAGACGCGGTGAACAAGAATCGAGCGGATGCCGACGAAAAACGGCAGCGCCTGCATCAGGTAACGGCTCGGATGCAAGACCGGCAGAGGGAGCCTGGAGCCATACATGCTTTCGGAAGCGAAGAGTGAGGCATTGTAAAAACGACTGCCTTCCGACCAGCCCAGCGCGAAAGGTCCGCTTTGGATCTCCGGCACGAATGCTGCCATGCGGTGCAGCACCCCAAACATCAGCAAGCACTGTGCAAAGACAATGTAAGGTGAGTTTTCAATTTTCCGCGAGAGGACTAAAGCAAAGACACCCGAAAACCCCACCGCGAAGGCAAATCTGCCGCTGCCGTAGCTGAAAAGGTAAAACCGAAGGGTAAAGAAAAGCACCGTCAGCGCTAAAGCCATCAGCGAAAAAGCAATCCAGCTGCTCTTTCTACGTTTTGGGGATGGAATTCTATCGAGAAAACTGGCTTTTAGCTTCCAGGTAAAGAAAAACAAGATGGCGCAAACCAGTACCATTCCAGCCATCGCCATGAACCAGATGTTGCGCGTGTAGCGGCTTTCCCATAAAAACCAAATACAGGCCGCGCCGAGCAACAGAAGCCAGTGACGTAGAAATTTTTGGGTTTCTTCCGGATTCATAATGCTTCCTCGGGGAGTGACTCTTCGACCTCAGCTGGGGACTTACCAGCCAGCACTTCCCCAATAAAGAAGGCTCCTGGCAGGCTGCCAATCAGCCAGACAAGGCGCAGGATGAGCGCCAGCGCGATGCTGGTGGCAGAAGAAAGCCCGCCGAGCAGGGTGTAAAGGTTGGTAATGGTGACTTCCTGCAAACCCAATCCGTTGATGGAGATTGGAAGAAGGGTGATGAAGTAGGTCAGGCTCCAGATGCCAGCGATCTCCCAAAAGTTGAGCGTTTCCCCCATCCCTTCAATCAGGATGCGAATGATCAGGTAAATGGCTGCCTGGTGGATCAGTGTAAACCCCAACGCCTTTAGAAGAATGAGTGGGTGTTTTGACCAGAAGCGCAGGTTTTGCAGAACTTTACTGAAACCATTCCTAAGGCTGTTGAGGAGCGGCACTGCCATGCCTGTCGCTGGAGCCGATATATTGCGTGAACGCAGATAAGCGCTCAGCGCGGGCAAGGAAAAAGGCAGCATCAGCGCCATGCCCGTCATACCGACCAGGCGATCCACCACCAGCGAAGCTGCTGCCAGGCTGGTGCTCAGCCCAAGCCGCACAGCCCCAGCCAACCGCAACACGTCTCCGCCGATCGTCGTTGGCAAAACATTCGAGGCGAAAAGACCGGCAAAAGTGAGCTTAAGCGCATCCACAAGGCTGAGTGTGGGGGTCTGATTCTTCAGCAGGGAATACCAACGACCAAAAGTTGCAAATCTCGAAACGAAAACAAGCACCAGGACGATCAGAATGCGCCAGGCGGTCAGCTGGCGGATGGTCTGCCAGGCTTCCCCCCAACCGACCCGGCTGAGCAGATAGATCATGACCCCAATGGAGAGTAGTGTGCCCCCCCAACGGACGATCAGGTTCAGACGCTGCTTGCTTCGTTTTGACATAGGAGACCTGGTCGCAATTATACAACAGGCAGCCCGTCCAATTTGTTACAATAGGTGAATAATATTTTTCGGAGGAAACGATGGATCTACAAGTAATCGACCCGTTTGAATTTTCAGTTCAACCGCACAACCTTTTTGACCGCCAAATGGTGCTGTTAACCAGCGGCGACTTCGCCAAAGGAGAATACAACTGCATGACCATCGGCTGGGGCTTGTTTGGCACAATGTGGAGCGTTCCCGCGGCACTGGTGGTGGTGCGACCGAGCCGATTCACATACCAGTTCATGGAAAAATTCGATAACTTTACAATGACTGCCTTCCCCAAGGAATTTCGAAGAGACATTGTATACCTCGGCAGGCACTCCGGTCGGGATGAAGATAAGCTGGCAAAAACCAAACTCACCGCGATTTCAGCAGACCTGGTGAGCTCGCCGACCTTCGCCGAGGCAGAACTGAGTGTAGAATGTAAAAAGATTTACTACTCAGATTACAAACCAGAGCAATTCCTTGCGCCATTTATCCACAAGCAGTATGACGGCGGAGATTATCACCGCTTGTACTACGGCGAAATTCTGCAGATCAAAGGCATTAGCAAATATCAGGGCGCAAACAGGCAATAAGAACTGCCAAAAAGGATGTGGAAGGCGTTATAATCTAAGCGACAACGAAAAGGAGAGTCAATGACCGAGAAAAAGATTCGCGTTTTGATTGCCAAACCCGGCTTGGATGGTCACGACCGGGGCGCTAAAGTTGTGGCGCGCGCACTGCGGGATGATGGCATGGAAGTCATTTACACCGGCTTGCGCCAGACACCCGAAATGATCGCCGAAGCCGCCTTGCAGGAGGATGTAGACGTTGTTGGGCTTTCCATTCTTTCCGGTGCCCACAACGCGCTGGTTCCCCAGGTGATCGCTGACCTCCGGGCTAACGGACAGACAGATGTAGTGCTTTTTCTGGGCGGGATTATCCCGGAAGATGACATCCAGACCCTGCTCGAACAGGGTGTCTACAAGGTTTACGGACCAGGCACAGATACGCGCGAAGTCTGCAAAGACATTCGTGAGGCTGTTGAATCGAAAGCATAGGCATGACCTCAGCTTTACTCGACTCGCTAAGAAAGGGCAACAGGCTTGCCCTTTCTCGCATTTTGAGCCAGGTGGAGAACAGAACCGAAGCTGGTATAGCTATGCTTGAGGAACTCTTCCTTGAGACAGGTTCAGCCCAGAAAATCGGCATCACCGGTCCGCCTGGATCCGGCAAAAGCACGCTGGTGAATGCCCTGGCACGGGAGCTGCGCCGGCGCGAACCAGACAAGAAAGTTGCCATCATCGCCGTGGATCCTTCCAGCCCCTTCACCGGCGGCGCGCTTTTGGGGGACCGGGTGCGCATGCTCGATCTGCAAGACGACAAAGAAATATTTATTCGTTCCATGGCTTCTCGCGGCGCACTTGGCGGACTGGCACAGCAGACGGAAGCCCTCAGCCAGGTGTTTGATGCCGCTGGTTACGCTTTCATCCTGATTGAGACGGTTGGCGCAGGGCAATCCGAAGTGGATGTGGTCAACCTGGCACACACCACCATCGTGGTTGACACTCCCGGCACGGGGGATGACATCCAATCCATCAAAGCTGGCATATTGGAGATCGCGGATATCCTGGTGGTCAACAAATCCGACCGTCCTGGAGCAGACCAGAGTGTCAGTTATCTCAGGAATATGGTCGAATTGGGCTATGCCAGGAGCATCAGCAACGGAAAACATCACCTGGAGGATTATCAGGAAATTTCTGAGCACGAGACCACCTCAACGGATTGGGTTCCCCCGATTCTGAAGACTGTGGCTTGTGATTGTGAAGGCATACAGGAGCTGACCGACGCCATCCTCACGCATGCAGCCTACCTGCATCAAAGCGGTCAGTGGCATGCAAAGGACCAGGCAGCTATCCGGGCAAATATTCACCACCAACTGATAGCCGGTTTGCTCAGCGATTTCAATCAGAAGGTACCCTTGGAGATGATCGATTCCCTGATCGCACAGGCGCAGAACCGCTCAATTTCACCGAATGAAGCAGTTCGTGTATTATTGACGTATAATCGAAATAACTCTTTGGAATCATCGGAGTAAGACCAATGGAAAGAACTTTCATTAAAGACCTGAAGACAAAAATCGGTCAGCAGGTTACCCTCAAGGGCTGGCTGCAGACCCTGCGCGATCAAAAAAGCATGCAGTTCCTTATCCTGCGCGACAGGACCGGGCTGGTGCAAATAGCTCACTGGAAAAAAGGCAATCCCGAACTGGCGGAAACCATTTCAGCCCTGGGAACAGAATCTGCTTTGACGGTCACTGGCACAGTGGTCGAAAATGAGGTCGTCAAGCTTGGCGGCATTGAAATTCAGCTCGAATCGCTGAACATCGAAAACAATGCAGAGCTCCCCCTGCCCTTTGAACCTTTCACAGACATCCTGCCCGACCAGGACTATCGCATGGACTGGCGCTACCTGGATCTCCGCCGCGAACGCAACCGTCTGATCTTCGAAATCCAGACTTGCGCTGAGCAAGCCATGCGCGAGTATTGGATCGAAAACGGTTTCATTGAAGTCCATTCCCCCAAGATCATGGGCACACCGAGCGAAAGCGGCGCGGAACTCTTCAAGGTGGATTACTTCTACCGCACAGCCTACCTGGCGCAATCCCCTCAGTTTTACAAGCAGATGGCGCAGGCAGCCGGATTTGAACGCATTTTTGAGATCGGACCCGTTTTCCGGGCTGATCCCTCTTTCACTTCGCGCCACATGACAGAATTCACCGGCGTGGACTTTGAGATCTCATGGATTGAGAGCCACGAAGACGTAATGGCTTTCACGGAAAAATGGCTCGCGTATGTTTACAATGCGATTGATGAAAAATTCCACGATGCCATCAAAGAGTACTTCGATGTCGATTTTGAAGTGCCCACAGTCCCCTTCCCGCGCCTGACGATGGCGGAAGCCTATCAGATCCTCAAGGGCATGGATTACAAGCTACCTCCTGAACGCAAGGGCGACCTTGACCCCGGTGCTGAGCGCGCGCTTGGCGAATACATCAAGCAAACTTTCGGTCATGACTTTGTCTTCGTCAAGGACTGGCCATTAACTGTGCGACCTTTTTATCACATGCTCCACGAAGACAATCCCAGCCTGACCAAGAGTTTCGACCTTCTTGGACGCGGATTGGAAATCACCACGGGTGCCCAGCGTGAGCACCGCTACGAAAAACTGGCGCAACAGGCCCTCGATAAAGGTCTGAACCTGGAACCCATCCAGAACTATTTGAACTTCTTCCGCTACGGCTGCCCGCCGCATGGCGGTCTTGGGCTCGGGCTGAGCCGCCTCTTGATGGTGATGCTCAACCTCCCCACCATCCGCGACGCTGTCTACCTGTTCAGGGGTCCAAACCGACTGGAGCCATAGGAGCACTAATGCCTTATCTTTACGGTCACAACCTTCGCCTTCGTTCTGCTGAAAGAGCGGATATTCCACAATTTTTACGCTGGATCAACGACCCCGAAGTCGTCGAGAACCTCGAAGTATACGCCCCCATGGGGACCGTAGAAGAAGAAGGCTGGTTCGACGCTATGAAAGCACGCCCAATCGATCAGCACACGCTGGTGATTGAAGTCCACCCCGAAGGTCATGATGACAAGTGGGTGGCAATTGGAAACACATCTTTCTTCCCCATCAATCAAATCGCGCGCTCTGTCGAAATCGGCATCATGATCGGCGAGAAGGATTATTGGAACAAGGGTTACGGCAGCGAGGCAATGCGCACGATGTGCCGTTATGGGTTCGAAGAACTCAACCTAAACCGCATCTGGCTAAGAGTTTACGACTCTAATCCGAGAGCTCGGAAAGCTTACGAGAATGCCGGATTCGTGTACGAAGGAACCATGCGCCAGGCCGAGTATAAACATGGACGTTACCTTGATGTTCACGTTATGAGCATTTTGAAATCGGATTGGATCAAAAGCTGAAAGGAAAGATAAAACAGATGACCCCTGGTAAGACCCTGCACAGTTTGCTCTATGGTAATATCCGCCTTTTTGCTGGAACGGCCTCGCTTGACCTGGCTCAGGAGGTTGCTGACAATCTCGGGCTGGAACTTTGCGGTCGTGATGTCATTGAATTCACCAACGAGAATCTTTTTGTCAAACTGCACGCTTCAGTGCGTGGGCAGGATTGTTACATCATTCAGACGACCTCCATGCCGGTTCATCGCAACCTGATGGAACTGCTGATTATGGCGCAAACCCTCAAACTTGACTCTGCCGGACGCATCACTTTGGTCTTCCCATACATGTGCTATGGACGTTCAGACCGCAAAGATCAGCCACGTGTTCCAATTGCCGCCAAACTGGTGGCGCAGATCATGGAAACTGCTGGCGCTGACCGCTATATCACCATGGATCTTCATGCCGGACAAATCCAAGGCTTCTTTGACATCCCAGGCGATGTGCTTTCCGCTTATCACATCCTGAAACCTTACTTGCTCGGGAGAGTACCAAATCTCACTAATCCCGTTCTGCTGACAGCCGACCTTGGTTTTGCCAAGACAGGCAGGCGGTATGCGCAAGCCCTCAATATCCCGCTGGCATTCATCGAAAAACGCCGCATAGACAACAAAGAGCATACCCAGGCGCTGAACCTGATTGGTGATGTGCACGGGCGGGATGTCTTGCTGATTGATGATGAAATTGATACCGGCGGCTCCATCGTCCAGGCAGTGCAAGTGGCCAAACTGAATGGCGCGCGTGATGTTTACGTGGTATTTATTCATCCTGTCCTCTCCGCCAATGCCTCTGAACGCCTGGCTGCCTTGCCGGTCAAGCAATTCATCACCACCAACACGATCCCAATGTTACCGGAACAACAGGCAATTTTTGGAGACCGTCTGACCATCATCAGCATCGGTCCCCTGCTGGCAGAAGTCATTAAACGGGCAAACGAAGGCACAAGTGTTGGGGCAATGTTTAATGAGTAAGCGAAGTGCCTGAACTACCTGAAGTCGAAACCATCGCAAGAAATTTGAGAAGGGGCACTGGGGGCGCTCCTTCTTTGATTGGACAGACCATCCAAAGCGCACGACTTTTATGGTCGCGAACGCTGGCAGAACCGGATATCGAGATTTTCCAGGCACTGCTCCCAGGACAATCGGTGCGAGATGTTGGGCGAAGAGCCAAATTCCTGACCCTGACCCTCTCTGAATCCATATTAGTCTTTCACCTGCGCATGAGTGGGGATCTGAGAATGGAACCATCCGAATCGCCTGTCTCGACCCACGACCGCTTAATATTGGAATTTTATTCCGGCTGGCGTCTCAGCTTCAACGACACGCGGAAATTCGGCAGGGTCTGGCTTGTGAATGACACAAACGTCTTGTTTTCTTCATTGGGTCCAGAACCGGATGATCCAGAACTGACACCAAATAGATTTCACGAAATGCTTCAGCAAAGAAAACGAGCCATAAAACCTCTTTTGCTTGATCAGCATTTCCTGGCGGGACTGGGAAACATCTATACTGACGAAGCCTTATTCAGAGCATGCATACACCCGCTCCAATCCAGCAAAACACTCGATCTACAGGATGCTGCCAGGCTGCTGGAAGCCATCAGATATACCCTGAAGCGAGGAATCGCATCCAACGGCGCAAGTATCGACTGGGTCTATCGCGGGGGAGATTTCCAAAACCATTTCCAGGTCTATCAACAGACCAACAACCCCTGCCCTCGCTGCGGTCAGCCGGTCAACAAAACCACAGTTGGTCAAAGAGGCACCCATTTTTGTCCGCACTGCCAACGCCTAAAAGGAGATTAGCATGTACGACAAACTCGCTTCAATCTATGACTTTTTTGTGAATTGGGATAATCGCCTGGCTTATGAACTCCCCTTTTTGGAGCAGCAGTTGCACACTCTGGGGGAAGATTCTTCCCAAATTCGGGTCATGGATACAGCTTGCGGCACCGGACATCACGCGATCGCCCTGGCAAGTCTTGGGTTTCAAGTGTCTGGTTCAGATCTTTTTCCCGAGATGGTTAGCCTGGCAGATGGCAACGCTAAAGCAGCTGGAACAAAAGTGACCTTCCGTACGGCAGGCTTCGGGAATATCAGCGAGAGCTTCGGGCAGCCTGGTGAGTTTGATGCAGTTTTTTGCCTGGGGAATTCCCTACCTCATGTCGATACTGATGAGGATTTGAAAAAAACTCTGCGGGATTTCAAGAATCTGCTGCGACCAGGAGGCATGCTCATGCTGCAGATGCGCAATTTTGACCTGGTGATGGGAGAAAAAAAGCGCTGGATGGAGCCACAATCACTGAATGAAGGTTCAACAGAATGGCTTTTCCTGCGTTTTTACGATTTTGAAGATAACGGCAAGATTCAGTTCAACATTCTGTCTCTTCATCGAAAAGCAAACCTGCCCTGGGAAATCCAACTCACGTCCACTCAACTTATGCCAATATATTCGCAGGAATTAAAGGATGACCTGGCTTTGTTGGGATTTAAGGATATCAAACTCTACGGCAATCTTGCAGCCGAGCCTTACGCGGCTGATTCCAGCGGTGACCTGGTGCTCATCGCTTACAAAGCCTGATAACTACTCGACAGATAGACTAAAGCGAACTTTTGCGCAAAGAAGGCTTGGTGCGCTTTCTATTTTCACGCCACCATTCGACCGTATCAGCTATCGTCTCACGTAATGGACGGCGTCGATAACCCAATTCAGCTTCTGCCTTGATACAGGTAACGCGTGAATTACTTTGAAGCGTTTCAATGGAGTATTTTGTGATGCGGGGGCGTGTGCGGGTGATCTTGTAATAGAGCTCAGCCAGCGGAGCGATGCGCTTCACAAACCATCCTGGGAGCTTGATTTCATGTGAGCGGATTCCCGCACTTTGTTGGACCAGTTTACGAAACTCGCTCACCGAAACCTGGGTACCCGAAAGCAGGTAAGCTTCCCCACTCCGACCGGACTCCGCGGCAAGGATATGCCCTTCTGCCACGTCCCGAACATCCACAAAATCAAAAGCGCCTTCCGTCGATATGGATGGTTTCGGTTGCATCCATGCTAACAGCATCTCTCCGATTTCAGAGCGTCGGAAATCATTTGGACCAATCACCCCCGTTGGCAATACAATAACCGCGTCCAAGCCTTTTTTTGCTGCTTCCTGGACCAGTGCCGAAGCGATGGCTTTGGTCCGGTCATAGGGACCGGCAGAATTAGCTTGGTCAAATTCGACTGTCTCATCAATGGTGGCCCCCTCCGCAAGGCGACCCAGGGCGTGGATGGAACTGGTGTAGACCAAGCGACGAACACCCATCTCGCGGCAGGCTTCAATCACATTGCGCGTTCCTTCCACGTTGACCTTGTACATCAGTTCATACTTATCGGATGTAATCGCCACCAATGCTGCCATGTGATAAACCAGGTCCACGTCTTCCATTGCCTTGCACAGCTGGACGGGGTCAAGAATATTACCCTCCACCTGTTCACAATCAAGCCCTTCCAATGAAGAGACATCCTCACCGGGCAGCACCAACACGCGTACTTTCTCGCCTTTTTCAAGCAGGGTACGCACTAACACGTTCCCGAGATGCCCTGCCCCACCAGTAACCAAAATCATTTTGTACCTCCAATGCCTTCAAGAAGCAGTTTCAGCCCCTCTGAAGTGATTGCAGACCAGTCGGCTGTGTCCTGGTCAAAAGAAGCCTCCAACAGATACCCCATTGCAACCGCCACAAGCAACCTGGCAAGGATTTCACTGTTGACATCCTTGCGGATCGATCCGTTTAGCTGACCAGTCTCGACGATTCGCATAAAGAATCCCGTGAAATACCGATAGGGATCCAGTGCCGTCTTCCAGATTGCCGGATCACCCATCGCTTGTCGCCAAAAATCAACCAATATCGGAAAGCCCTTTGGGACTACAGCAAAAGCTGTGTCGAAATGATATGGCATCTTAATCAATACATCTTTGAGGTCGCTATCCACGGAAATGGGTTGACTCAGGATGGATTGCATCAGGTTGCTGGACCAATTTTCCATCAGGATCAAAAATAGCACTTGCTTTGTCTCAAAATAGTGATAGAAAGATCCTTTGCTTACTTCTGCATGTTTGCAAATGTCATTTACGGATATGGCGTCATAGCCCTTTTCCAGAAAGAGCGTTGCTGCAGACTCCAGAATTTTGTCGCGGGATGAAAGTTTGTTTTGCACGAAGCTCCTTCTAAAAAAATTAAACCGACCAGTCGGTTTAATTTGAACAGCAAACAGCTACACTGTCAAGGCGGATACTCTACAACTGAAAAGCTGTGCAATCGTGTGTTTTCTCAAAGTATTTTTGGGAATTCGGTATAATTACGACAACCCAATCAAAAGAGGTGACTATGAAAATCGCAATTGGTTCTGATCATGCAGGTTTTGCGCTTAAAGAAGCTATCAAAGCGTATCTTGACAGCCGGATGATCCCCTACGAGGATTTTGGCACCCACACCCAGGAAAGCTGTGATTATCCGCGCATTGCTGAAATTGTCTGCAAAGCGATCCTCTCTTCCGAATTCGATCGGGGCATTCTGATCTGCGGCACCGGCATCGGCATGTCCATTGCAGCCAATAAGATCCCCAACATTCGGGCTGCGGCTTGCAGCGAACCCTACTCCGCGATCCTCGCAAAGCGGCACAACAACAGCAACGTGCTCTGTATGGGAGCCAGGGTGGTTGCAAGCGGACTGGCGACCCTGATAACAGAAGGCTGGTTAAACGCCTCCTACGAGGGCGAGCGCCATCAGCGGCGCGTGGATATGCTGACCCGCATCGAACAGCGCTATGCCATCCCGTACGTCCCCCACCCGGTCAAGGAAGAAGATACCAATCCAATTCCTACTACGGATGCACCTGTCAGCGAAAATTAGTCTGAGAGTAAATCAGTTTTAAAGCTTGTCATCGTGCAAGCAGTTTCTTTAATAGTATTGTGGAGTTAATCCAATTCTTGTAATCGTGAAAGGACTACTATGAAATACAAAGTTTTTGGTGACAAATTACCCGCAGTCAGCTTGCAGTTTGAAGCCAACGAAGCCATCTACACGCAGTCAGGTGGCATGACCTGGATGACCGATAATTTCAGGATGGAAACCAACGTACGCGGTGGTCTGATGAAAGGGCTTGGGCGCATGCTCTCCGGTGAGTCCCTGTTCATGGCTACCTACACTGCCCTTGCCAGCGGCGCAGAAATGACCCTGGCTTCTTCATTCCCCGGAGCTATCATCGCGCTTGAACTGGATGGCAGCAAGGAATATATCGCCCAAAAGTCCGCTTTTTTGTGCGCGACTCCCGGTGTTGAGCTTTCAACATATGTGACCAAGCTTAAAGCAGGCATTTTTGGCGGTGAAGGTTTCATCATGCAGCGATTAAGTGGTCGCGGCATCGTCTTCCTCGAACTTGACGGAACCGTGGTCGAGAAAGATCTTGCCCCGGGCGAACGTCTCAAGGTTGACACCGGCAACATCGCCCTGTTTGAATCACGGGTTTTCTATGACGTCGAAACCGTCAAAGGTTTCACCAATGTCCTCTTTGGCGGTGAGGGATTGTTCCTCAGTTCCGTTCAGGGTCCCGGAAAAGTCTGGCTGCAGTCCGTTAACGCCGCCAACTTTGCGGCAAAACTCCTGCCATACATACCTCATAACAAAGGTTAGGCTTAAATTAACCTAAAACCGCTGGGGCAATAAACACCAGCGGTTTTTTCTATTCAAGCGACTTGCGCATATAAAGCTCGCTCAGAATAAAACCTCTTTCAGCGTAGTAGGTGCGTGTGCCAACTGCTGAGATGACAGCCAAACCTTCATATTGGCGCTCTCTGGCAATTCGTTCCGCCTCGAGCAGCAGCTGGCTGCCCAAACCGATATGCTGCGCGGCGCCTGCCTGTTCGGACCCAACCTCAAGCGATTGCCCGTACACATGCACCTCACGGATGATCGCGGCCTGCTGAAGGTCAGGGATGGCAGGCGAGTTTTCAACCAGAGGCAGGGAAAGTCTCAGAAAGCCGACAATTTTGTCATCAGGGGTGTTGAAAGACAGGAAATGCTCTTCCGCCCGACCTGCCAGGTATACTTGGTCGGTCAGCACCAACGAGTCCGCATCCACCTTGCCATAGCGGATCTCACGGCAGCGGATGCACTGGCACTGCTGCCCGCGTTTTTGCAGAAACAGAGCCACATCCTGCCTCAGGCTGGTGTTGCGATTGCCTTCCACAACCAGGGTCGAAGGGATATCCCGGATAACCCGGTTGATGCGGCAGAACCGGGGCACGTCCATCTTTACATCGGCAATCAAAGAGATTAAAGTCTGCTCGGAATAAGGCTGATACTCGCCAGCCTGCCAATAGTGGTAAAGTTCCGCGGATTCGAGCAGCTGGCAGGGATAAATTTTTAGCTCGTCCGGCTGCAATCCCCCCTCCCGCCACAGTCGTTTGAAGTCTTCGCGATCGCTCTCAGGTGTGGCGCCAAGTAAATTGGGCATCCAGTGCAGCAGCACTTTATAGCCGGCCGCGCGAACAAGGGCAACCGCTTCCTCTGTTTCGACTGCAGTATGACCACGCCGATTGAGTCGCAGTACTTCTTCATCCATACTCTGCACGCCAATCTGAATTTTCGTAACGCCCTGCCGTCGAAATTCCAGCAAGCCCTCCAATGTGATCAGGTCAGGCCGGGTTTCAACAACCAGCCCCACATTGCGATGGGCGCCATCAACATTCCGTGCTTGCACATCCGCCAACGGAACAGATCCCCGGTCATCCAGCGGGTTTTCTTCATTCAGCGCTTCAAAACAGCGCCGGATGAACCACTCACGGTAGTCTGAAGGATACGCAGACCAGGAGCCACCCAGGATCAACAGCTCGATCTTGTCGGTCGGGTGACCAACCTCGTGCAGCGCCTTAAGCCTTGAGCTGACTTGCAGGTAGGGATCGAATTGATTTTCAACGCCACGGCGCGCGCCTGGCTCGTCTGACAGGTACGATTGCGGCAAGCCTGCCTCATTGGGGCAAAAGATGCATTCACCCGGGCAGGGATAAGGCTTGGTCAGGATGGTGATGGTAGTCACACCCGAAAGCGTGCGGATTGGCTTCATCCGGATCTTTGCCAGCAAGATCGGGTCTTCTTCCCACTCCCCCCCCTCCACCATGCGCCGGTAGGACGCAACCAAGGCGTGTTTGGCAAGGAACCCCCTGCCTTCTGGAAGTGGATTTGCGCGCAGAGCCTGGCGAACTTCTGCCCCCGCACGCACGGCTTCAAGCACTTTGAGGGCAAGTTCAAGCTCCTCAGCGGAATATTGCCGCTTTTTCTGCCAGCGTTCACGTTCGGTTGAATTAGTCATGGATTTTAATTTTACCGCATGGTATTGGGATTAACTCGCGACCCAGAGATCATACTGCCACCACCAACGGTAATTTTCTTTAAGCGTTTTTTTATTTTGAGCAAAACGATGATAGCGGGTAGCACACTCTTGTTGAGTATTTTTTCTTCGAAAATTCAAGGAAATTGGATTTTGCTTCTCAAAAGGCTTTTTTTGAGGTTTTTCCTTTGTTTATGATTGTATTTTTTTGTTATTTTGCTATACTATGATTAATTCAACAATTCATGTTAATCAAACGCTGTTCATGGGTCCACCCGGTAGATTTTTCTACCAGGCTTATCTGCAAAACTAACAATCCTATGCCGAACAAAAGGGTAATTTGCTGAACTGCTGTTAGGTCATTTACCCAATCCGCCTGATAAGTAAATTTTGACACACTAAAGTAAGGAGATATCCATGTCCGCCAAAAAGGCTTTCACTGTGTTCATGTTAATGGTTCTTTGCTTGCTCCCGATCAAAGAATCCATTGCCTCACCAATCGTTGAAGATCAACTCACCCAAATAGAAACCCCAGAAACCGAAGCCAGCACCGGGATCGCGCCAACTTCAGACTTGAATGACTCCGGCACAAGTTCACTTTCAGGCAGCAAGGTCACATTTGATCCAACTGCCGGGGGTGATGCTTGCTACTTCCCATCCACACCTCAAACATTCTGCTTCAAATCAGAAACTTACACAAATGACTGGGAATACGTCTATAACAACTGGATCAAATTCCCCTCCGATTGGACTGTCTCGAATGTGTATGTGCAGGGAACCCCAGTCTGTGATCTTGGCACATGGGGCTCTTTCAGCTGGTCTTTCCTGACTTCGCCCTATGAAGTAAATGTAGCACAAACGCGTAACCAGCAGCCTACAGACCATTGCGTTGCAACCTACTGCGTTGATGTGACTCCGTCAGGTTTTGCCGACCCGGCAGAGATGTCCTGGTATTTTGATGGCGACGGATATGCAGCAGCACCGCATAACCCTTGCAGTAGCGACGGCTACACCCCGGCAGGGCAGACAGCATGCGATGAGATGATTAATCCCGTTGCAGCTGTGCCGTCTTGTGCGGCCACACATCAGGTAGTACTGACTCCTGATGAAATCACCACCTCAGGCTGTCGTGGGGAAGCACAATTCCACATCCTGACTCTTACGAATCTCACGGGTGCTGAGTCCACTTTCGACATTACCTACAACAAAGACTTTCCGGGTGACATCATCGGACCCGATCATATCACGCTGGCTGATGGCGCGACGACTACGTTTGATGTCATGCTAGACCCACACCTCTGCACAGCCAATTCGGATTACACTGCCACCGTCACCGTTTCTGATGGCACTTACTCAGATCAATCAACGATTTACTATGAAATATTTTATGAACTGGTTGAATGGCGCTCTATCCAGACCAGTCCTATCGTTCGCATGGATAATGTGTTGGCGGCATATGACGGTAAAGTTTGGAACATTGCCGGCTATGGCACATCAGGTGAAGTAAATTATTACGATCCAACCTCAGACTCTTGGACTACCATCCCTGCTTCTGCTCCACCCTGGGGAGCTGCCAGTTATCCACGTTCCGGTTGCCAAATTGGTAATGAAGTCTTCGTCTATGGTGATGCTTCCACGCCTGGATATACCGGCTTGTGGAGCTACAACATGGACACGAACACATGGACTCAAGAGACCCCCAGCGGCACTCCCCCGCCTCATGCGGGCATTTGGGGAACCGCCTGGGTGGGACATAGCCAATCAGGACTATGCTTTATGACTGGTGGAGCCACGACGCCTGGCGCAGGCAATCTGACTACGGTTTATGTCTACAACACGATTGGGAACGCTTGGTTGCCTGAACTGCCACCTTTCGCAAGCGCTCGCGACTTCCACGCAGCCTTTCTCTTCAACCGACCCTCGGACTCTCACGATTTACTTTGCGTTGCTGGTGGTGTTAATTCGGCTTCAGTAGCATTCGATTCGACCCAATGTTACGATTTTTCGACAGCAGCCTGGAATGCCGAATATGCTGACCTGGGAGCCTTGCCAAATGCTTGGTGGGGAATGGGTTACGCGCAGCTGGAAGGAGAGCTTTGGTTGGTGGAAGGCGCTGATGGTGCCTTTGCGATCTATAACCAGAGCGCATATTATGACATCGAGGATGGTGAATGGGTCATTGCTGGACCTTTACCCAGCGGTTCAGTTTATCGTACCGCTGCAGTTTCACTTGATGGATCCATCTATCATGTTGGCGGGTCGACAGGCAGTTTTAATCCATCAGGGCTTTCAGATAAGTATATCGACCTTGTCTGCCCTGAATGCCACGTGCCTGATATGACCAAACAAGCCACCGAACTAGCCTTACCAGGTCAGACTATCCACTACAACATCACACTTGATCCGATGGTCATAGACAGCGCGCTGGTCTATGATTTCCTTCCAGATTCAGTTGCATATGTGCCCGGTAGTTTGACCGTCACACCGGAAATAGGTGAGTATGGCTACGACACGATCTCCGAGTCAATCTGGTGGTACTACGGTTCAATCATGGCGAATGCCAACGGATGGACCCCCGCGAGGAAGTCGGGAACATCTTCGACAACAGACATCACCGCGCAAAGTGGTGCACCAGCAACAGTGGTTCAAGTCGGATCAATAGATACCGCGATTAACTCTGTCTTATGGGATCAACCCCTCAGTTCAATTAATCAAAACGCATATGCTAATCAGGATTTCCTTGATTCTCCCGACTACTCGACTTACCTCGCAGATGATTTTGAAGTAAGTGTACCCTGGCTGATAGAAAGCATTTTTGTCCCAGGTCACGGTTGGAATGGATTTTCCTCATTGTTAAATGCTAATGTGCTTACCTTTATGCTTTATAAAGATAAAGTGGGAATTCCCGCGGGCGATCCTTCTGGCGCTGGCGCCCTGCCAGTTTGGGTGTATCGAGTGCTGCCAACTGATCCCCAAATCACCATAACAACCGGTTCCGGTGGATTACCCTCAAATACACAATTGGATCTTTCATCTCCAATTCTGCTTCCACCAGGTCACTACTGGTTTATCTTCTATCCAAGCATGTCCTTCACTACCGGAGGGCAATTTGGCAGACAACCAGCCGATACAATGAACGCGCACTCAGCACGGGTGATAAACCCTGGAGGTGGTTTCGGATATGGCACGGTTTGGGAGCCGTGGATGGTCTGGTGGGGATTTGATTCAGACATGGCTTTTCGCATCGAAGGCATGGAGGTCCCTAACCTTCAGATCGAATTTGATGCGATTGTCACAGCGCCACTCAACCATGTCATATGGAACTCCTCTTTTCTCGAATATGGTTCTTACATTTCTCAAGCGAACGATGAAACTTTCACGGGATACGGAGTCTTTTTGCCCATGACCATCAAATAAAGCGTCACATTTTCCATTACAGAGGCTGTCCCGGTGGACAGCCTCTGCCCTTATTATTCACTTTGCACTGCAATCCATTTCATAAAGACCATTGGCTTAAGAATTCAGTTAGGTCCGTTTACCAGACTTGCTGATAAAATCAGCATATGCAACCCGAAATGGTCCAGAAGCTCTTACGCTTAAATCAGGATTTCTACGCCACCTATGCGCAGTCTTTCGCTGCCACGCGCCACAGCGTCCAACCCGGCGTGCAGCGTTTGCTCGCGCAAATTTTGCAGGCTGAACTGGTGCTGGACCTCGGCTGCGGCAATGGAAACCTGGCAGAACTGCTCAAAAGCGCAGGTTTTCAGGGTAGTTATTTTGGCGTTGATGAAAACGCTTACTTCCTGGAGCAGGCAGAGGCTGCCACGCAGGATGCTGCCTGCGGCAGTTATAGCTTCAGGCAAGGCTCACTGGCAAATTTCGATTGCTTGGATTTAGTTGACGAGGCGGACGCCATTTGCTCCTTTGCTACTCTCCACCACCTGCCCGGAAACGATGTACACCAGCAGATATTCTCCTCAATCAGCAGCAAACTCAGCCCCAATGGTCGTTTTTTTCTCTCGTGCTGGCAGGTGCTGGGAAATGAGCGTCTCGAAAAACACTTGGTTCAGTGGAAGCCAATCGGGATTCAGGATGACCTCCTGGGAGAAACCGATCTTTTGATGGATTGGCGGGCTGACCCGGGCAAGCCGGCAAAGTTGCGCTACGTCCATCACTTCTATCCGTCAGAATTACGCGCATTAGGAGAATCGCAGGGACTGGTCCTTCAGGATGAATTCTTTTCGGACGGCAAGGAAGGCAATCTGGGCTTATACCAGGTCTGGCAAAAACTCGGGGGCTAACCCAGCGCGACGTCCAGCAGCATCATAACCGCAAACCCCAGCATGACCGCAATCGTTGGCACATCTGAGTGATCTCCCGCTGAGCGTTTCGCTTCGGGGATCAATTCTTCCGCTACCACGTAGATCATCGCGCCGGCAGCAAACGCCAGGGCGTAAGGAAGCAGACCGCGAATGGATAAGACTGCCCATGCGCCAATAACCGCCGCGATCGGTTCAACCATGCCAGAGTATTGCCCCAGCAAGAAAGCCTTTTTCCGGCTGACGTTTTCACCGCGCAGCGGCATCGAAACCGCCATGCCTTCAGGAAAGTTTTGAATGCCGATACCCAATGCCAGGGCGATGGCTGAGCTAAGAGTTGACCCTTCGATGCCAGCACCCGCAGCGCCAAAAGCCACACCTACCGCCAAACCTTCAGGAATGTTATGCAGGGTAATTGCAGTAACCAGCAGGACACTTCGCTGCCAGGAGCTCTTGACACCTTCCGGTTGATCCTCCCCCGGATGAAGGTGCGGTAAAAGCTTATCCACCAATAAAAGAAAACCGCCGCCAGCCAAAAAACCGATCACAGCCGGTAACCATGAAGGGACACCCAGGCTTTCAGACATGTCGATCGCGGGAGCCAGCAGGGAGAAGTAACTCGCGGCGATCATCACGCCTGCCGCAAAACCCATCATGGCATCCAGCCATTTACGATTGATCTCCTTGCCAAGAAACACCCCTGCGGCGCCAAGAGCAGTCATGGCGTAAGTGAAGGCAGTGCCCAGCAGAGCCTGGATTATGGGATTGAATTGCGCAAATTTATCGAGGATCATGGTGTCTCTCTGATGATAAGATTAGTTTGGGAATAATTGTAAAGCATGAGCGAGTTATTGGATAGCAGCACAAATCTTTCATCCTCTGAGTTGCAGAGAATACTCGAGGTCTGCCTTGACCTCCGGTTGAAAGATGCTTCTCTCAGCGCCACCAACGCTGTTCGACTTTTCAATGGCTTTTATGAAGGCTTGCCGCACCTAACGGTTGACCTTTACGCCAACACCCTGGTCATCTCGGACCATGACAGGGAGGTGTCCTCCCGGGGTGATTTGCATCAATTCATAGCTCAGCTTTACACTAAAGTCTTACCAGAGGTGCAGAGCGTCCTGCTCAAGCAGCGCCACGCTCAGGATCCCAAACTACGCCAGGGTGTACTGATTCGCGGCGAGCAAATTTCGACTTTTGTCGAAGAAAATGGCGTAAACTACGCGCTGGACCTCAAGCTCAATCAGGACTCAAGCTTCTACCCAGACACGCGCAACCTGCGCCTGTGGCTCAGCCACCAGATGGAAAATGCGCGTGTTTTGAATTGCTTCGCCTACACTGGCGCGCTCGGCATCGCGGCCCTGGCTGGCGGCGCAAGAGAAGTGGTTCAGACCGATCTCAATCCCAATTTTCTGGCAGTGGCAAAGCGTTCACAGGCTTTGAACCAGTTTACTG
>CAZOYK010000004.1:0-10358 GCA_964584065.1 uncultured Anaerolineaceae bacterium
GTTTAGCAATCAATGTCGTACAAAAATTCGATTCATTGCCATCACATTCACTTGCGTCCTAAGGGCAAGAAAATTCAACGTCTGATACGTAATGCTTGTTAATAATCACTGAAATAGAAAAAGGCTTTGTAAGCTCTTGATCAATTGAAACATTCAATCTAAAGCCACTGAAAAGGTAATTTTCATCTCCAAAATAACTTGAGACGTCAGGTCGTTCATACTTTTCTACAGCATAATAAATCTCTCTATTCTTTGCATCCTTCATCAGCAATTGGATGCTGTCCTCGGCAGCATTGTTTCCTTGAAGATATGCCCAACCATTAATGATAACATGGCCATCAGAAACCTTGCATTGGTCAACGTAGCCCTTAATCCGGTCGTTTACCTCTAAATCGTCCATTCCAGGAAGAAGTTGTCCAAAAAGCTTGGGTTCCTCAAAAAGATTGAGACCACTGATATGGTAAATCCTTCCTGTATTCATGATTTCAGCAGTTTCCCCAATTTCCCACAGTTTTATAAACAGTTCATATGTTCCACTCTTAATTGCAGTGGTTGAAAATGAGCCCGTAAAACCCAAGCCCTCAGGAGAGAGGTTTAGCTCCTTGAATTCTGCTGAAACATCTGGTCGTTCGTATTCTACTGTTGACAATTCGTAGGCGTGGTTATCAGCTTTTAGAATTAGCGAAACCTTCTTTTGTGAATCGGCTTTATATGTTGTATTTATTGCCCACCCTTCAAAATTGACAACGCCAAGAATCCCCTCCGGGGAAGAAAATCTTTCGATATTGTAACGTATATTCGGTGATAAGACTGTGGTATCTACGGACTCTTGTTCCAAACGGTTTCCAGTAGCAAGTAAAATTATGTCCGTTGAAAAGATAAAAAGAACTAACCACAAAATCACGAATAATATATAATGGTTTCTGCGTTTATTCATCGTATTACTTAGATTCTTCAATTAGACCTAAATTTGTCGACAAAATTTTGTCCAGGACAGTCCTTAATGTATTGATTCCTGACATACCTTCGATTTGAAATTTGTCACCACCTATGTAGACTGCATTAAGAATATTGCGCATATACTTAGATTCTAAAGCAGGGTCTTCTATTGTAGTGCCATACAATTCCAGTAAGTGAAATGGCTGTCTGTATGCATGGTCAGACATAAGAATTATGCAAGAATTTGGATCATTACCAACAATCTTCTTAACCATATCAATTATTAACTTGTTTGAATATTTCAATTGCCCAAGGTAAACGTCAGAATTTTGCCAATCATGGCGCATACTAGCAGCAGTTTCATTACCGTATTCATCTACAACCCATGGAAGGTGCGGGAACATTAAATATCCAAGCGTGAACAAATTCGATTCTTGAAGTAAGCTCGATTTTGCTCCATAATCAAACATCTCGTTTACTTCAACAATCCTGGCCTGGCTAGGCCTTTGTCTTAGTGGATAATAAATTGACTTATCAACCAACAAGGTAAGCAAACTCTCTTCTCTACTAAACACTCCTTGTGGAACAAAACTATAATTGAAGAACTGCTCCGGGGTTGAAATAAAATCTTGATCATCTAGAAGATTCAAATCATATCCAAAATCACGGAGTATGGAAAATAAAAGAGGATTCTTTAATACCTCGTCTTTAGTTGCTTCTGTGTTATTCTTATCATTAACTAAAAGTGTCAAATTCAATAAATTCGGAATTTCAACGGTGGTGGATATTGTATAATTTCTGCTTGTTTTAGAAATATTGAATCCCAGCTCGGTCAGCTCATCATGAAACTCATGATTGTCGTAACCTGTGTACCGCAGCAAAGCTTCGGGCCCGCTATACTCATCAAAGATAAATAAGTAAATATTTGGTAGGTCCCCACTACCCAAAATCTTGTTCTCTGATGCCGGCTTAACTGCAGCAAGATCTTGGTTGAGGGAATCTCGTTGTCTAAAATAATTTATAGATGAAGTAGCCGCATTTACAATGATTAGAATCAGAAAAATAGCGCCAATAAGTGAATTTAGCTTTGCTACTGCGCTTTGGCTTATGTGTCTGTGAATGATTATCCAAGCAATACTGCAAATTGTAACCACCAGTATCACTCCGTGCCAATAATAAAAAGAAGGAATGACCGAATTAATTCCATTCTGAATCGAATGAAAAATGCTCAAAGGAATCACGGCAACAATTGTAGCGAGCGCAGCTTTGTTGGCGCTTTTCATTAGCACAAAGCTGATAACAAACACCAACAACCAATGAACCGATGCGGCGCCTAATGAAATTAAAAAATCATTTGACCCTAATTTGCTGTAATTTCTTATTATTAAATAAACACAGGGGAAAATTGCTGCAATGAAAGAGGACAAAATGCTAATTAGATTGGCATTCCGATCAGGAACTTCTTGGTTTTTAGAGTTTTTTAGCATATGTTCCTTGCTTAGTAGTCCTTTCTACAGTTTTTCCGGCAATAAATCACTTTGGACAATTACTTACCAACTAAAACAGAGAACAGTTTACCATAAAATTTGCTGAAACTCGCCCTTTCTTTACCCTACTATCTGCAAGTAACAATCAGAATTTCTATCACAGAATTCCTGGGATTTTGATTTCGGTAGAATCGCTAAACCTTCTATCCCTTTCGGTTGTTTTATCTCAATATTCGCGCCCCTCATTAATCACAGAATCTTTTCCAGGATAGTGCAGCCGAAACCGGAACCGACTTTGTGCTTACTAAGGGCAGGATCACAATGACCCGGATGATTTATTCCTCTTAATGGGCAGTGGGAATAGCAAGACTGCCTCAATATTGAGGCAGTCTTGCTTATTTATCGGTTGAAAAAACCCCTTTTCATTCATTCAAGGGTTACATCTACCTGCTTCAATCAATAATGTCCTCCACATGAGATCCAATAACACCCATCTCCAAGGACGCTTGATTGAGTGCTGCCTGTTCAGGGCTGATGGTATCCACAAGCTCAGCAGTATCGACCACGCCAAGAGTTGCCCAATCCACCTGGAATTGGGTGTTTATTCCATACAATTTGAACATTTGGAAACCAACATAACCTGCCGATCTAGTTGAATCGCCAAGAACGTATACCAGCGTACTATTGATATAGAAATAGAAATAACTATCATTAGCTACTACTCGGAGAACATTCCAGTCGTTTGGTTTCAGAGCGGAAGAATATGTCCAGGGTTGAATACTGCTCACACTTCCATCTGAGTTTGTTTCCCAAATTGAATACCTACCAGTGTCAGCATAGCCAAACATATAGCCTGGATACCATGTATTGTTTGTACTCAACACTTGTGTTCCCATACGCACCATTAAATATTGAGCCGGATATGTCCAACCGTCACTGCCACCTACACGCTTCACCCTGGCAGAATAATCAAAGTTAGAATATTGCCCTGTATGAATAGCAGAAGAATACATTTCCGAAAGACCATAAGTATACATGTAGCTCGAGCCAACCTGCCAAGAGGCGCCAGCCTTACGTGCCCAGCCTGTCATCGATCCGCTGAACTGCGAATTAAAGCCGGATGAGTAGCTTAAAATCGTGAAACTTGCCCATGGAGAATAATTTTTCCAGGAACCGCCTACATAAGCTTTAACCCGCCACGAATAACTACCATCACTCAAGGACCACATGGCTTTGTATGAACATTGTGTTGTACCACAAACGCTCGGACTCACCGATTTTGTGTATACAACAGTGGATCCTTTCATCACCTGGTAGATGTAATAACCAGCGCTATTTATCTTGCTCCATGTGAAAGTCGGAAGGTTTTCCGATATAGTGCCTTTAGGTGCAATCGTTGAAGGAATCGTTAGCACATTGAAAGCCTTCCAAGCACTGTAGTCCTTCCACCCGCCAACATAAGCTTTTACTCGCCACTGGTAACTGCCATCACCCAAAGACCACATCGCTTTGTAAGCACATTCTGTGGTCGAACAAACGCTCGCACTTACTGATTTTGTGTAAATGACAGTGGATCCTTTCATCACCTGGTAGATGTAATAACTGGCACCATAAGTTTTACTCCACTTGAAAGTCGGAAGATTATCGGATACAGTACCTGTAGGTGCAAGCGGTGTAGGAATCGGTATTACATTAAAAGCTTTCCAAGCACTGTAGTCCCTCCATCCGCCAACATAAGCTTTTACTCGCCACTTATAACTTCCTTCAGTCAAAGGCCACATAGCTTCGTATGAACATTGTGTTGTACCACAAACGCTCGGACTTACAGATTTTGTATATACGACAGTGGATCCTCTCATAACCTGGTAAATATACCAGGTGGCATTTGGTACTTTCGTCCATGTGAAAGTTGGATAACTCTTGTAAATATCACCAGAGGGGGACAGGGGGGTGGGGATGGTTGTGACAGTCGTGGCTAAACGGATGATATGTGCAGTTCTCAACTCCAAACCTGAATAACTTCCGCCCCAGGTCATTGTATGAATATTCGATGGATTAGAATCCCATGTGTCTCGAATATAGATCGTTGAACCACTATATCCATAGCCAATTATTGTATGCCCGGTTAGACTTAACAAAACCGGTCGGCCTGCATTTATCTCAGCCTGGAAATCTGCCAACGAGAATCCGCCTGTATATTGGTTATCGGTTCTTTGACTAAAACAGGTCGTTACACTATATCCTCTAGCCTGATAGAACTGTTGCACTCCAAGCAATCCAGCATAAGAGGGCATATTTGAACACTGGTACTTATCCGCAGAGTAATTAACGGGAAACATGGTTGACCCATCAGTATTACCATATGCTGATTGACTGGTTTTCATGTAATCACCAATCGCGGTTCCCCAGGTATGCTGTGTCCAACCGCCGGATATATACGGGTCTTGTGCTGAACTCCCGTAACTTACCCAATAGTCGTCAATGGAACCCCGGATAGTGCGCCCGTCGACCCCTTTGTGCGAAGCAACCAGGGGATTATTTGGATAAGTTTGATACCCATCCGACCATGTAGGCCAAGATGTGTCAGTTAATGGCATCACACCACCATTGGTTGGACCAGTGTAAACATTTGGATACCCATTTCGATCATAGTATGCTGCGTGCATTGCACCAGATACGGCTGAACACCCAAACACCCAATCATAAGACGGGAAGGAAGCCAACGTGACGGAATCGGGTAATTCGTTGATTAATACCGAATCAGTGGCATATCCTTCCGGGGGTTCTGAGGGGCCATTAATAACATCAACTAAAATCTTAGTACCGTCATCCAAAGTGGTGTGCTTTATGGAAAAATTCTCATTGATGACTTCAGTATCCAGTGACTGACCTTCTTGAAGTGCAACCATCTCAATTCGTTCAACCATTGGATTCGACTGAACAAATTTTAAAGCGTCAGGAGGAAGTTTTGCCAAATAGCCGTTATATTTTGATTCATAAAAATAGACTATTGATCCACCATAAGTCTCCAGAGTGGATTCTATGACAGTCTCATTACCCTTTACCGAATTATCCGACTTCAATACCACGATGTAATGTTCCGGAACAATTTCTCCGTCGTCTGGGATGATGACTTCAATACTGTTTGAGGTTTCGGTTAGCTCTGGGCCAGGTTCAATCGTGGGTTCAGGAATGGGGGCTTCTGTTGGCTCGATCGGAGGTTCTTGTTCAACCACACCTTGAGCGCTGGTTAATTTTGGACTGGCTGAAAAGCCTGTTAACAATAATACAACTATGAGTAGAATATTAACTGCCTTGTGGATCTTCATCGCATACCTCTCCTATTCCGATGTACAGTTGTGAGTAGCTTGGGCTATAGCCCCATTTATATAATTTTATCACTGTTAGCGATTTTTTGGGAAATTTCCTGAAAAAAACTGCTGGGTAGACCATGATCAACGATACTTTTACCTTAGTACAACGCTGATAACAGCTTCAACAAATTTTAATGGGTTAGGCAGCAAAGATTTTCTCCTCCCAAAAAATCCCAAATCATTTCATGGCAAAAAAACTGGCTAATATGCATGGTTAAAAAACCAACAGTTTCAAGCTTTCTTTGTCTCAACAAGGGACCGAAGCGTGTTCATTGTTTCGTTCAAATATGCATAACCGAATCTTCGGTCTGGTTCCAGATGAGCGCCTTCAGCCCACTCATTCCAGGCATTTACAAATACGAACCTTTCCCCTTTGGGGTGGTTTTTGATCGTCCAATTACAGGCAGCCTGAAGCCATCGTCGGTATAATTTTGGGCTTGAGTGAGCATAGATTGTTCCCCGTCCTGGTTTTCTTGGTTCGCTGTCCCAACTCGGAAAGACTGTCTTATAAAGTGGATAAGGAGCGTCCTCAGCATGAGACTCCTGGTAATCAACCATCTTTGGATAATCAAAAATGAACGAAGAATATTCCGGATTTGCCAATTGAGTCCTCGACTGAATCATCAAGTCAGCGCTATGCCATTGATTATGTGGTGGGAATTGCATAGCAGCGTCAAAGCCAACTGGTGTCGGATCATAAAGCCCAAAGGTTTGTGCTGCTATCAAGTAGGGATTGCCTAATCGATTACTTAGGCAATACTCCCGCCATCTTTCAGCCGTGGAAACTGGTTCAGGCAGAATGTCCGTACGATAGACAATAATGATTGGACGATCGCCTATTCTGATATATCTCTCATCTCTCAAATAGGGTTCTAAATCTTTAATAAAGGCTTTATCAGAATCCGCTGAGTGGTCTTGTGCAATTAGTACATCGTTTTCGAGCCCATCCCAACGACGCGTCCAGTTTTCATTAGCCCAGATCAACAAAAAGGGGAAGTCCATTTTCTTGTTGTTAAGAAACCGATCTACCGGCATTTCCATTAACCGCTTACCACCAAACCAATAATGGTAATAGGCAAATCCAAATAAGCCAAATTGTTTAGCCAGTTCTATTTGGCGGAAATGAACATCTTCAATCCGTAAATCATAAAACCCAAGCTCACCAGGAAGGTGAGGTTGATAGTGCCCTGGAAATTGTGGCACAGCGCGAGTTACATTTGCCCATTCAGTAAAACCCTTACCCCACCAGGCGTCATTTTCCGGGAATGGATGATACTGTGGTAAATAGAACGCAATCAATTTGATTAGCGAATCTGCCGCATCAAAAGACTTGCTGAGTAAAGGCACAAACTCGCTGTCCCGATCGTTTTGTTCACTCAGCAGCATTTCCTGATAGACAGCTGCTTGAAGTTTTTCCTGACTTGAGACGATCTCAGTTACCGGTTGTGATGCAGGCGTAGAGACTTGCTCTTCTTGTTTATTATCTGGTTGGGGTCGATCTCTCCGCCACCAAGTTAGGTAACCGCCTTCACCATTGTCAGTATCAAAAGGGTTAGGAAATATTCTCTGTAAATCAGGGGACTCTCGATAGAGCACACGCATTTCATGATCGATTTTTATGCCGTTGTCGAAGGTGTCGTAATAACTCCGCGTCTTACCCATTGCCTCGTGACCACTATCTTCAAGTTGACGGATGTACCAATCCCACAGCTCATTCACAACTGGATTCGCTCCACCAGAAGTCAGCGATGTCACCACATTCATTCCGGCGCCTGAATCGTATCCGGTGAAGTGATAGAACCGAAGAGGATATTTGCCGTTTACAACTAATTGCCCTTCTTGATCAAAACTAAGCTCTCTGCAATCCAAATTCCAGGAAGCAACATCATAACCAGGATCACGTATAACCAGCAAATTTTCGAAGAAAGATGGTGCCAGATCAACCCATTTCTGATCAGTAAAAAGCCCTCTGTCATAATCCGCATAACAATATTGTAAAAGTCTGTCAGCCCACCAATCAGTAAAACGGCGGCCATCCGCATTCATGCTGTTTACTGCCAGGAAACCAAGATTAAATGTCCCATGACGCATTGTGCCTAAAATCTCATTGTCCTGGATTGATTGAGGATTCTCGGTGTAGTCCAGAAGGTGAGGTGTTAGCAAGATTCCATACTCATCAAGCCAGTTCTCGATTGGATCCAGAGAGTTTAAGATTGCGATATCAGGGTCGATATAAACAATCTTCTCATATCCCTGATCTGCCAGAAATCGTAAATATGGACCTTTGACTGCAGTACAAATTTCTACTACACTATGTTTGAAAATCCAACCATTAATTTCCGGGATTGGCAGTTCATCTATCCAAACAACTTTGTCAAAATGAGCTTGTTTGAGCTCAAGGTTAAACAAATTTGTTTTGTCAGTAGGAATCTTGTCACTAATTAATAAATGGAATTGCCAGTCAGAATGAAGCTGCTTGAGCGTTTTGGCCAGAATTTTAGCTTTCGGTAAATAATTTAGAGTTATGCTGGTAAAAACAATCATGAATTCAACTCCTCAAGGCTGCCAAAAATTAACTCAGCTTGTGGCTTTCCCTGCTTTTGATAATTAATTACCTTATTCACTATTCCGTCATTCTGAAAAAAGTCAAGCAACTCTTTTTCGTCCTTAAGGATTATTCCGCGATTCGGATTATGACGAATGTAATTTTGAATATTTCCACTATTTGGGTTGGTAACAATAAAACAACCTGCTGCGAGGGCTTCGTGTAATGTAAAAGAAAAGGTCTCTGCTACCGTCGACCATAGCAAGGCAACATCAATCTCATTCCAACGCAAACCTTCAACCATCGCCAGACGATTTTCCTTGGTCACACACATATCAATTCTCTTGTAATTTCCAGGTTCCGCCTGTTGTGAAGAAAAGTGGAAAAATCTGTAATTGTCTTTACCGTTAAACTCTTGAACTAATTTTAACCAGGTTGGCCATCCTTTATAATCAAGTGGATATCCTAAGAAAGCAACTCGCAATTGCCCCCCCTTGAATTTTCCGGGGTTGTTTCGCCCCCATCGCAAAACCGCTGGAGGAATGATGTGAGCAGTTGAAGTTATGGGGAATCGAGATTGCCACAATTCGTATGTAAATTGCGATGGTGCGGCGACTTCAAGTTGATTCTCTCTGAACAATCTCTCAAATTCCTTTGCTTGTTTTTTTCTTTGATCCCCGTATTTACATAATCGACATGAATTACTATTGAGATCTGGAGCACCACAGTAATCCCGATCATTACGCCTCAAATTGTAAGAAGGACATAGCGAAAAATAATCATGTAACCAAAAAATGCCCTTTCCACCAACCAAATCAAGAAGCTTTTGTAAAGTTGACCTGTTAAATCCCATTGAGTGATGGATGGATAGTTTTGATAATTTTTTATCCTTCATTTCTGACAAAGCACTGATCAGCTCATTTGATTCGGTTTCAAGTAGTTGCCTCCCATCAAGGTTGACACCGAGATAGAGAATAGTATCAGAAGGGACAAGCGCTTTCACTTTGTTTTGCGGATAAACGTGTAAATAGCTTTGATCTTTTTGATTAACCAAACGTTGTTCATCTGATATATAGACCTGAGACCCTCCAGTGATTGTCAGGTAATCATCATGACTCAGAGATAAAACATAGTTTTCTCGCAGGTTCTTTTGCAATATTTCTTTAATTTTGGGGGTGAGAATTATCACATCTGGAACTGCCTTTTTTACTGATTCACTTGTAGGTGCACTGGGAAGTACAACAACGGGCACGTCTTCCTTAATTGTTGCCGCTTGAGCAGCCCTTCCTTCTTCTTTTCCGAATATTACAAAATGTAATAAGGGGTTTATGCCGGCGGCTTTTACATCTGCATTATTGTCTAAATACCAACTGCTATCAAAATCTGGTGACGGATCGCGACCCTCTAAACCACCAAAATTTAGAAAATGTTCAAGCGGATCCACACCAGCATCTTTAACATCTGGGTTCTTGCTTAGATAATAATCGGGATCAAACAAACCCGAATCAATAACGGCTTGTTTCTTTTTTGCAAAACGCCCTGGAATAATGCGTTCGATTGGGGTTGTAATATTGAGTATTTTTTTACTTGCTTTTGCAATCTTTTCTTTGCTTGTTTGGTAAGATGTTAGTGCTTTCCAAGACTTACTTTGATAAATTTCATTCAGTGTTTGTTCATAGCTATTCAATTGGTTTCTTAAATCGTTGATTTCTATGGTCTTCTGCTGAGCTTGACCAGACCAATAATATAACTGATCACTGAGGGAGTCATTATCGACCAGCAATTTCCGCACTCGCTCATTATTCTGCTCAATTTGCTTCTCGTAGTCCCCTACAGTCTTCTTTATATCCTCTTGATGCGCTGTTTCTAATTCCTTGAAGCGCGTGCTAAACTCCTCTTCCCGCTTTTGTGAGTAAGATTCAAACTCTTTCTGTTTCTGCTCAATTTGCTTCTCGTACTCCCCTACAGTCTTCTTTATATCCTCTTGATGCGCTGTTTCTAATTCCTTGAAGC
>CAZOYK010000004.1:10458-33601 GCA_964584065.1 uncultured Anaerolineaceae bacterium
GAAGCGCGTGCTAAACTCCTCTTCCCGCTTTTGTGAGTAAGATTCAAACTCTTTCTGTTTCTGCTCAATTTGCATCTCATAGTCCCCTACAGTCTTCTTTATATCCTCTTGATGCGCTGTTTCTAATTCCCGGAAGCGCGTGCTAAACTCCTCTTCCCGCTTTTGTGAGATGGTTTTTAAGTTACTTCTATCAAGAAAGAGCTGTTGATTAACAACATTGTAAATTTGGACTCGGGTTGATTTTTCGAGGTCCTCAAAAAATAGTGCTTTATGCAATTTAGAAAATATGTCTTCCCATGAGCAAATGTTCTTCGACAATAACCAGTTATCGTCAACTTCCTTTTGAGCAAACTTAACCATTTCTTTTCGTAGAGCCGCATCTTCTATCAATTTCGACAAGCTTTTGCGCCATTCATCTGAATTACCAGCTAAAAAGCCGTTTTCACCATCTTTAATAATTGCTTCATATGGAGCAATTCGGCTGTAAACCCCAGGAGCACCATTAGCGCTGTATTCTAAAAACTTCAATCCACTCTTGCAGCGATTAAATAAATTATCTGCAAGAGGTGCTATAGCTATGTCAAATTCAAGTGTCTGGAAAAATTTAACAAAATCTTTATAAACATTTGTTGGGGAGGGATACCAATTTACCCCTTCAACATCAACAAGCTCTTCTGGCAACGGTGTACCCCAGATATCTACCTGTACTTTTCGGCTGTACTTCTGAACTATTTCTTTTAGTACGGGGGCTATGAGAGCCAAATCTGGTGTGTGGGAGTTACTCCCCATATAACCAATTTTTAATATTTGATCATCTGATGGATGCTTTGGTGCTTTTAGATGCCAAATAGTATCGTCCAAATAATTAGGTAAAACAATCACATTGTGATTAAACCCCTCTGCTATGAGTCTTAGTTCTTCTGTCGGAACGAAGACCAAATCCGCCTCAATCATGGCAGTAATCATTGGTAAAAGCGCAGCGTTATACAGTTGTTGATTTCGCTCGGGATGATTTTCAGGTAGTTCAAATAATAGATCGTCTATTTCGTAAAAAATAAACTTCCCTGAAGAACGCGCAGTTGAAACAATTTTTTCATAAAGCAAGACATCCTTGGGGAACTCCCTTTGAAAGATAACTGCATCGCCACACCCAGCCAAATCAGGGTCAGCTATTCCATTCCGCACTCCTTCTATAATCTCAATTCCTGCAGCTTTAAATGGGGCTGTAATCCGCAAGTGTTCAATGGCATACGCCTCTTTATAAGCACTATAAAACACAACCGATTTCAACTCACGCAATCTCAGATGAGCGGGTGGAGTAGCGAACGGATAGATTTTATGTAGATCTGGGGCTGAGACAATACCATCTTGATCTATTGATTGTATTTCAAAACCTTGTATCTCTACCAGTAATCCAAGAAAACGTTCGAGAGCATGCGGTAAGCAGCCATCAACAGGTAATGGCTCGCTCTCGAAACTACTCGTCTCAATTTTCATGTCTAGTATCGGTTTAAAAATCTCAGGTTTCGCCCAAAACATAGTGGAGGCAACAAAGGAGAAGGATTCTGGAAGGGATTGTGGGTAACCAGCTTTATACAACAAGGATTGGACTTTGTCACGGTTACTGCCCATGTAGTAACGAGAGTCAAGTACGTGATCTTTAGGTCCAATCATTGCTAATGTTGGGTTCTTTAAAAAACTCGATTTTATAATTTCTACTTGAGTTTCTGAGCCTAACAACTTATTAAATACATCTTTACGCCAAGAAATGCCATCTGATCGATGAATTGTTTCTTTCGTGTGAATTTTTAGCAAAATTTCATAGTCAAGAGGCAAAATAACTTTTAGAAACTCAAGAAAAGGAGCAAGATCACGTCCCCTATTTTCCACCTTCAAGACATGGGCATCCGGGTAATAATTCTTAATTGTTTCGACAAAACTTGCCCGCTTTTCGGGAACAGAGACATAAAGGTCAAATTCATTTCCAAGAAAATCTAAGTTTGCTCTTATCTCTTCAAACAACTCAGTATAAAAAAGATGTAATACCACTGCAGTTGCATGCTTTTTTACGACTTTTGATTGGGTTTGATTCTCAGTTTCATTCATCTCAGTTATTACATCTCTTATAGTTTAGACTATAGTCAATCTCAAACCTACCACCCAAGAAGGAAAGGCCAATCCAAAGGTTTTTTCCAGCCTGTCACAGTTCAACACGCTCACCATCGGTCGGTTGGCTGGGACGGCGAAGTCACTGCTCTTAGCTGGAAGTAGCTGTTTGACCTTTTGCTCTTCTTTACGCGGATTAAGTTCAAGAATAGCCTTTGCCCACTCATACCTGCTGCAGGATCCGCCGCCGGCACAGTGATATAAACCGCTTTTTTCCTTGAGGTAGCCAAATACATCATCCCGACCCTGGGCCAGGATCAGCGCTGTGACCTCCGCCAGCATACGAGCGGAAGTCGGACCACTGATCTGGTCATCCACCACGCGCATGACCTCTTGCTCTCGAGCCCACTGCAGCACCTTGGTCACAAAGCCACCCTGCCGCATGGAGTAGACCCAACTTGTACGCAGCACTAAATTCACACAACCAGAAGCCGCAACGGCTTGCTCTCCCTCCAGTTTGGTCTGTCCGTAAACACTTAATGGATTCGGTTTGTCTGTCTCAACATATGAGCTGCCTTTGGTACCATCGAACACATAATCGGTCGAGTAGTGAACCAAAACGGCGTTAGACTTTTTTGCTTCTTCTGCCAAGATTCCAGGACCAGTAGCGTTAATTGCCCTGGCTTTTTCGGGTTCGCTTTCAGCTTTATCCACATTGGTATAAGCCGCGGCATTGATAATGATGTCGGGTTTAACGCTTCTGACAAGTTCGCGCAGACCGCTGCTGTCGGAAAGATCAACATCAGGGTAGTCCAAAGCAACCACCTCACCCAGCGGCGCGCAGGTGCTCAGTAACTCCCACCCAAGTTGTCCAATCTTCCCAATCTGTAAAATTCTTTTCATTTGTGCAACCCATTTAAAAATCGCAGCAGGTACTGCCCATATTCATTGCTGGCTAATTCTTCGGCGTCTTTACGCAAGGTATCTTCGTCAATATAACCCATGCGAAAAGCGATTTCCTCCACGCAAGAGATCATCATGCCCTGCCGGTCTTCCACCGCCTGCACAAACATCGATGCCTGCAGCAGCGACTCGTGCGTGCCGGCATCCAACCAGGCAACGCCGCGCCCAAGTACCTTCACAGAGAGTTCGCCATCACCCAGATAGCGTTTGTTGATATCCGTGATTTCAATCTCACCCCGCGGAGAGGGAGCGAGCTCCTCCGCGTAGCGAACCACGCGATGATCGTAAAAATAAATTCCCGGCACGGCAAAATTGGAACGCGGCTTGAGGGGTTTCTCTTCCAGGCTGATGGCTTTGCCGCTTTCATCAAACTCCACGACGCCGTAACGCTCAGGATCCCTGACCGGGTAGGCAAATACGACTGCGCCAGAATCCTGTTCAGCTGCACTGCGCAGGACTTGCGGCAGACCATGCCCAAAGAAGATATTATCGCCCAGGATCAGGCAGACCTTATCATCTCCGATGAATTCCTTGCCTACCAGGAAAGCATCTGCGAGCCCACGTGGAACCGCCTGGATAGCGTATTGAATGTTCATTCCAAGCCTGCTGCCATCACCCAGAAGTCGCCGATACTGATCACTGTCTTCGGGTGTTGTGATGACCAAAACATCCCGAATTCCTGCCAGCATCAGCATGGAAAGCGGATAGTAGATCATGGGCTTGTCATAGACTGGCAGCAATTGCTTGCTGATCGCCATGGTTAATGGGTAGAGCCTGGTTCCTTTACCGCCTGCAAGAATGATTCCTTTCATATCTATGCCTTTCTGTCCGAATAGTTTTTATGGAGCCAATTATCATAATCTGACTGCTTAGTAATTGCTTCAACCCATCCGGGGTTGTCCAAATACCATTTTACTGTGTCCACCAAACCCTGGCGCAAGTCGTGGCTGGGCTTCCAACCGAGTTCGTGTTCAATCTTTGCAATGTTGATGTCATAACGGCGGTCGTGACCCGGACGATCAGCCACGTAGGTGATCAATTGATTGTGGGGAGCGTAAGCTGAATCCGGCTGTAATTCGTCAAGAATGTCGCAGATGGTCTTCACAATTTCAATGTTGGGGGGTTGATTATCGCCGCCCACACAATAGGTTTCGCCCGTGCGTCCGTCTTTCACGATGCGCAGGATAGCCTCGCAGTGGTCGTCCACGTAGAGCCAGTCTCGGATCTGCATGCCGTCGCCGTAAACCGGCAGCGGTCTGCCATTCAGCGCGTTTAATATCATCAAGGGGATCAGTTTCTCGGGGAACTGGCGCGGACCGTAATTGTTGGAGCAGTTGCTGATGCTGATGGGCACGCCAAAGGTCGTATGATAGGCGCGCACAAAGTGGTCACTGGAGGCTTTTGCGGCAGCATAAGGCGAACGCGGCGCGTAGGGTGTGTCTTCTTCGAAAGGTGGATCTTCGCGTGTTAACGTTCCGAAAACCTCGTCGGTAGAAACATGGTGGAAACGGACTTCTTCAATTGGAACGACCTTATCGACAATCCAGGCACGGCGGGCGGCTTCGAGCAGGGTGTAAGTGCCGACCACGTTGGTATCCACGAAGATACCAGGGTTGAGGATGGAACGATCCACGTGCGATTCTGCTGCAAAATTGATGACCGTATCAATTTTATGCTCGCTGAAAATCTGGTCCAGCAAAACACGGTCAGTGATATTGCCATGCACAAAAAGGTGCCGCTCGGGGTTAGGCAGGTCCTTGAGATTTTCGAGACTGCCGGCATAAGTGAGCGCGTCAAGGTTGATAATATTGACGTCTGCGTCCTGTTGCAGCAAGTAGTGGATGAAGTTTGAGCCGATAAAGCCCGCCCCTCCGGTGACCAGCAAATTTTTCATGTTCACTCCTTGAATAATTATTCTACTGACCAGCCCACCGGAAAGACTTCCGCCTCAGACAGTGTGGGTGCTTTAGCATCTTTGTTCGACAGGGTGGGCAGCGTACCTTGAACCAACGGCCAATCGATCCCGATTACCGGATCATTCCAAAGGAGGCTGCGCTCCCAGTCCGGGGCGTAGTAATCGGTGGCTTTATAAAAGATTTCCGCCCATTCACTCAAAACATAATATCCATGCGCAAAACCAGGGGGAACCCAAAGTTGATGTCGATTTTCAGCGCTTAGAACCGCGCCAACCCATTTTCCAAAAGTTGGGGAGCCCTTGCGAATATCGACAGCAACATCAAAAACCTCACCCACAGCGGCACGCACAAGCTTGCCCTGTGTTTGGTGGAGCTGATAATGCAAGCCGCGCAGGATGCCCTGACTGGAACCAGAATGATTGTCCTGCACGAAATCGTGATGCCCGCAAAAGGCATCAAATTCTGACTGACGGAAGGTCTCCAGAAAAAATCCGCGATGATCACCGAGGATTTTTGGGGTTATTAAAACTACTTCAGATATGGCTGTGCAAATATATTCCATCACAAATTCTCTTTTCGATATGCTGCGATTACTTCATGTGGCTCACCGATTCTCTGATTCTTACCGTGGTCAATCCAGGCAATGCGAGTACACATACTTTCCAACATGTCCAATGCATGCGAGACCATCAAAATTGTCGCACCAGCTTGCTGGAAATTCTTCATACGAAGATTGCATTTTCGCTGGAAGGCTTCATCACCTACACTCAGTATCTCATCCAAAATCAAGATTTCGGGCATATGGGCTGTGGCAACTGCAAAACCAAGCCGGGCATACATTCCTGAGGAGTACGTGCGAATGGGTGAATCGATAAATTGCTCCAATTCTGAAAACTCAACAATTTCATCAATAACCGATTCCATTTCCGCTCGGCTATACCCAAGCAAAGCGCCATTGAGGAATATGTTTTCACGTCCTGACAACTCAAGATGAAATCCTGCGCCAAGTTCAAGCAAAGGAGCAATTTTTCCGTAAACTACAACCCTGCCCTTCGTCGGCTTCAAAACCTTGGAAATCACTTTTAACATGGTACTTTTGCCAGCGCCGTTGTTGCCAATCAACCCAAAAACTTCACCTCGGTTGATCTGTAAATTGATATCCGTTAATGCCCAAAACTTGTTGATTTTGATTTTGCGTTGCAGCTTGCGAATGGCATATTCTTTGAAGGTGCCAATTCGTTCTGAAGGCAAGCGATAGCTCACCGAGACATTCTCGAGTTGAATAATTGGTTGTGGATCGGACAATTGGGATGGATCCATTCTTAACTCAGATACGGTAGGCATACTCCTCCGTCTTTGCAGTGAAATAGATCCAACCGATCAGTAACATGCCCACTGCCCAGGCGAATGCCGGCAGGAATTCCTGCCAGTAAGGAAGTCGTCCCTCAAAAATTGGCAGGCGGAACATTTTTACCATCCAATACATAGGATTAATTTTGAAAAATGGCAACCATTTCGCTGAAATCATACTCTCCGGATAAATGATCGGGGTTAAGTACATCCAAGCAGTTAACAAAACCTGAAACATTTCCCCTACATCCGGGAAAAAGACAGCAAGCGACGAGATAAATAAGCCAAACCCCAGTGTAAAGGCAGTCAAAAGCAGGATTGAGATCGGCAAAAAAGTCATGGAAAGATAGAATGGAGCCCCGTCAACCAGCATCACAAGCACTAACGGGACAAGTGAAATGACAAGGTTAACCAATGCGGTACCGATCGCCGAAACGCCAAACACGCTGCTGGGAATATAAATGCGTTTGAGTAGGCTACCGCCCCAAACTAACCCGCTAATTGCCGCATTCGAGCCCTGCGCAAAATAATTCCAAACCAAAAGACCGCTTAATATGTAAACCGGAAAGTGAGGTACTTCTGATTTGAAAAAATTCGAGAATACAAAGGTCAGGATCAGCATTGTACCCAAGGGGTTTAGCATAGTCCAGGCTACGCCCAAGACTGAGCGCTTATAACGCGTCAAAATATCCCGTCGAATCAATTGCCCTAGCAGGTAACGGTACTTTCCCAATTCCTTTAATTCGGAAATCGCGGATACCCGGTGGCTGGCTGAGTCGTAGACAGGTTTAGTATTACTGGCCAATTATGTCACCTTTATGTTCATCAGATAGCTTCTAATCTTACCATAGGTAAGGTTTGGGTGTGCCAGTCACACAAACTGCCAAGGCTGTAAGACTGAGTTTCAACTAAGAGACAAACTCGAAAAAATCGGGCGTTTCTTCCCCTCAATCTGGAGTTAAAAGCAGTCTCGTGGAAAGGATGATCACTAAAAAAGGATGGTTCTTTTAGTACTGTTCGCGGTTACGGTCCGGTTACAACCGGGTGCCCCTGGGCTTGCCAGGTACTCACGCCGCCAGCCATGCTGGTAACACTCGTAAAACCGGAATTCAAGAGCAAGTCGCGCCCAACTGCGCTGCGATTGCCTGAGCGACAGACCACGATGATATTCTTGTCCTTTGGGATCTCGGTTAGCCTGGCTGTCAGATCTCCCAGTGGGATCAGGGTGGCATAGGGGATATGCGCTTCTGCCCATTCGCTAGGCTCGCGCACATCCAGGAAGAACCATTCTTTCGGATCAAGTTTAGCTGCATCGGCAACGCTGATCTCTGGTGGCAAATTGTTGACGACAGGCTGTTTTTGATCCACACTTTGAATTAGAAGAAAGGCTCCAACAAACACTGCCGCTATAATCAGGACCCAATTCCAAACTGGTAAAATGCGTTTAACGTTGACTGCAGCGTTGTTCTGCGCTTTACTCCCCCTGTGAGCAGTCTTTTTTTGTTTGGATCTGTTCGATTTGGCCATTTTTAGATATCCTGCGGATGTTGTGATCGGAATTATACAAAATCCATACCCCCTGTTTCAAACCCTTGCACATGGCTTACCTAAACTATAATAGGCATAATCAGGAAAACTGAAAATGAGCCAACCTTTCTTCTCAGTCCTAATCTTGTTTTGGCAGAGTGAACAATACCTGCCGCGCTGCTTACAATCCCTGCAGATGCAAACCTATCAAGATTTTGAAGTAATCCTGCTCAACAACGGCGCTGCCCAACCAATAGACCCTGAAGTTTTGACCACTTTTCAGGATCTTGCAATAAAAGTGGTTCGTTCCGAAACCAATCTTGGTTTTGCCGGCGGGAACAACTTTGCTGCCAGGTCGGCGTCAGGGGAGTACCTGGTGCTTTTGAACGGTGATGCTTTCCCCGAGCCGGATTGGCTTGAAACCCTCCACCGGGCTGCCCTTAGCCATCCCGGGAATTGCTTTGCCTCGCGTCTCTTACAAGCAGACAATCCTGCTTTGCTTGACGGCGAATGGAATATCTATCACGCCAGCGGGCTAGCCTGGCGCAAAAATCACAATCAGCCCATCAGCAAAAGCGCAACTGAAACCCGCCTGGTGATGAGTGCCTGCGCGGCAGCCTCAGCCTACCCCAGAACTGCCTTTGAACAGGTGGGAGGATTCGACGAGGAGTTCTTTGCTTACATGGAAGACCTCGACCTGGATATGCGCCTGCAGCTGGCTGGGTTTCCTTTTCTTTATTTGCCCCAAGCTATAGTCAGGCACGTAGGCTCCGGCAGCACTGGTTACCGCAGTGACTTTGCAACCTATTATGGTCATCGCAACCTGATCTGGGCATTCGTAAAAAACATGCCGGGTTACCTTTTTTACTTGCTTTTGCCGGCTCATCTCTTCTACAATCTGCTCTATCTTCTTGCGGGAACATTTATGCCATCAGGTAAAGCTCTCTTCAGGGGCAAGAGGGACGCCCTAAAGGGACTTCTGCCCATCCTCAAAAAGCGTCAGATCATCCAAGCCCAACGCAAGATTTCGCCCTTTCAGTTTGCCCGGTTGTTGGATTGGAATCCATTCTCACCCCTGGTAAAAATTCTCCCGCGTAAGGCGTCATTAAAAAATCATCGCGATTGACTTACATAAATCGATAATCGGTGGAGTGAAACAAGCTCGCTCAAGCTTGTCATGGCGCTAATCCTCCGGGGAGATTTCCTCAGATTTCTCTTCCTGCGGCACCTGCGAAGCCTCAAGTTGCTGCAGGGAACGCAGTGCGACCTCGAGGTTGAGTGGCACGTTGATTAGTTTGAGGAGTTCATCCCAAAGATGCTCTTCCTCTGCTTTGCCCCACATCCCGAGGAATCGCTGATAGTCCGCCTTACGTTTCTCAGTGCGGTTTGCCTGGAAAGCCTCCAAACCGGGCAGCAAACGTTTAAGGGGGCGGTTATTGCCAAAGTAGACCGAAATCCGCTCTTCTTCTTCCTGGATAAAGTGTGGGATCATCTCCACCCATACATCTGCATCGTGGATATCTCCCAAAATATCCTGAAATTTCCGTGTCTGATTGATAAAAACTTTCAAGTTTGCACCGTACAAATCAGCGAAGGCTTCCATGGTGTAGCGCAAGCGCTTGGCGCTGATGCGCATATTGTGCAGTTCAGCCACATTGCGCTCATCCTGTATATAAGCGGCATGGTCAAGTAAGTCTTTCAAGCGGGTATTGATGCCGCTAAACGCAAGCTCATAAAGCGCGGGAGAAAATAGATATATTCCGTCCGACAACTCGCGAAAAGTCACTGCCCATTTGGCTAGATTCACCAGGGTATCATCTGTCTGGAGCGTCTTTATGGCAGTGATGACGTCTTTCTGTGCGTCAGCCCGCCGCTGCCTGAGGCGCAGCTGCAGCCGCCGCAGCCCCGGAGCCAGTTTGGGGTCAGAAAAGCCGGGCATGACGCCCTCAAGAACCGCAAGTTGTACATCCAGATCGCGGGCAGCACCAAGAGACCGGGTAACATCCCGCACATCCCGCGAGTATCTCTTAAACTCTTTCCGCGAAAAACAATCTTCAAAGATCGCCAATGCACTGCGCAGCCGGCGCGAAGCAACCCGCATGCGATGGATGTATTCAATATCTTTGGCTGCCAACACGCCTTCGATCTCGGCGTACATTGCCAATACGTGCGCATTAATGATCTTTGCCCCGTAGACGCAGACAGCTTCGGATCGGATATTACTCATTACTTCTCCTTAAAATACTTACCCCAGGCATGCTGGGGTAAGTCACTTTCTCTACTTTGGTTTGTTGCCTTTGGTCAACCGGTTATGCAGCAGCTCGAGAATTGGTTTCTTAAGATTCTCGCAAATTTCATCAGGAGTATGGTCGGCATCAATGGTCACAAAATTGTATTCTTCCGACAAGATATCAAACTGCTCAAGGATCAAAGCCTGGTACTGCACGAAACTGTCATAAAAATTGTCTGCCAGGTGCAAGTCCATTCCAGATTCCCAATAATTCAAGCCGCGCCCGTGAATCAATCGTGTTACCAGCGAAGGGACGCTGGCTTTCATGTAGAGTATCAGATCTGGTTTGAGCGCGATGCCGTACAACTGTTTTGCCCAATTACGGTTGATGCCCCGAATGCTATCGCGGGCGATGACCGAGTAGAAATAACGGTCTGAAAGCACCACAAAACCAGCTTGCAAGGCAGGAATGATCTGGTTTTCAAGGCGATCAGCAAAGTCTGCAGCATAGAAAAGGCTCATCGTGATCGGACCGAGCGTGTGTCCGCTCTTGGCAACCTCAAGCCCGGCAGCGGTCAGTCCCGAGCGCGTCAGCCCGGTATCCGAGACGGCATAGCCTTCTTCTTCGAGCCAATTGCGCAGCTTTTTGACCTGGGTTGAACGCCCAACCCCATCAGTCCCCTCCAGCACAATCAACTTGCCGGGGAGTTTGCCAAAATCGCGGTAGGGAAAGCCAGCTCCATAGAAGGTTCCTTTATTCATTTTGAGCCTCCTTTTTTAGGCTTGCCAGCTTGGATGTTGGTCACTGAAATGGGCATCTTATTGGGATTAGGCAGCCCCTCAAAACCTACCAGTACCTTTTTGATAATCGAGCGTACCCTTTTTTGTTGGTCCTTGACAGGTTTGGTGCCATCAATCATGGTCAAGCCAAACTCATCCACCATTTTGTCATATTCATCCAGGATCTTGCCCTGAAAAAGTTCAAAACTTTCATTGATATTCTCAGACAATCCCAGGTCCATGCCTGCCTCATAATACTTCAGGCTGGCTCTGGCGCCGGTGATGCGTCCTACGGCAACATCCAACGGCACACGGAAATATAACGCGGCATCAGGCTGAATGGCGAAGGAATACATACTACGCACCCATTCCGGATCAACGCCGCGGGCAACATCCCGCGCGAAAGCCGTAAAGGCATAGCGATCTGCCAGCACGATAACGCCCGCCTTAAGCAAGGGATAGATGCTGTTTTCCCACCGGTCTGCGAAATCTGTACAGTGCAGAATGCTAAAGGTGGTTGGGGTGAAAGATTTAGACTTCTTTGCGGTACGGGTGGTGCTCTTCACTAATGCAGAGCTATTCCATTCACTGAAGTAAACTGAATATCCAGCTCTAAGGAGCCACTTGTAAAGCAGGTCTATTTGTGTGGATTTGCCGGAACCATCAATTCCCTCCACAACAATTAGTTTTCCTTTGGTATCGTTTTTTCTTAACACGAGTTATGCCTCCTTTTATCTTACAGCTGGCACTAATCAACACATCATCCCAAAGGGAGGGATATAAGGATTATAGTTTACTCCGCGACTTTTTGCGAAATTGCGTATATAAAAAAACGCGCCCTTGGCGCGTCTCTTTGATCAAAATAGATACTGGTTAATCATCCCGGTCTTCATCATCCGAGGAGTCCAATTCAAGCAGTTCTCCGGACACGATAAAAACAATGCGTTCGCAGATGTTCGTCACCCGGTCAGCCGTTCGCTCAAGATTGTGGATGACCCAGAGTATCTGGTTGGTATGGTCGATGGTCTCCGGATTTTTGATCATGTTCTGAACGATCTTGCGATAGACTGTGATGTACAGCTCATCGACTTCATCGTCTTCCCTGGGAATGGCATACGCAGCCGTAAGGTCTTCGGAGATGAAGGCGCCCAGAGCACGATGGAGCATGGATGTGGCTTTGTCTGCCATGATCGAAATTTCCCGAATTGGGATCGGTGTCTCGTCATCCGCCAGGCGCATGGCAACCTTGGCAATGCCCTTGGCGTAATCGCCAATGCGTTCCAATTCAGTAATAATCTCAAGCATAGCCGCCAAAATACGCAGATCACGAGCCAGCGGCGATTGTGTGGCGAAAATAATCAGGATGTGATTCTCGATGGCAAAATGCTTGTCGTTGATTTTTTTATCTTCAAGGCTGATGTCCCTTGCCGCGGCTACATCTCTGCGACGCAAGGCATCAACCGCATTCAAGATTGCCTGTTCAGCCAGGCTGCCCAGCAAAAGCATTTCATCCTGAACGAGTTTTATTTCCTGGTCTAAGGTAAAACGAGACATAATGCCTCCAAAGCTAATTGAGTTCTATTGAGATTATATAGCAACTTGAGCCATCCTACTATCCGCCAGATTTACTATAACATGCGCTTTTGCCGTAATCCCAAAGAGCCGGTTAAGGTCTGTTTGCTAATCTGTAAAAGAACTGTTAATTCTGCTTTTCAGGATACACAACGGGTATGGAAAAGTAGAAATCAGCGCCCGAATTTTCAATACTTTCAGCCCAGATTTTTCCACCGTGCGCTTCGACGGTATGCCTGCAAATCGAAAGACCCAGTCCTGTTCCGCCGCCAGCTCTTGCCCGGTCAGCCTTGTAAAAGCGTTCAAAGATGCGGGTAATATCCTTCTGCGCAATGCCAACACCGTTATCGCTGACTTTAAAGACCACCATTTGTCCATTCTGGAAGGCGGTCACATGAATTCGTCCGCCGTTGGGAGTAAATTTGATGGCATTATGAATCAGGTTAATGAAAACTTGTGAAATGCGGTCCGGGTCAGCAAAAACCAGCGGCAGGTCAGCTGGGCAATCATAGCTGAGAGTGACTCCAACTCTCTCTGCTTGCAAAATCATACGGTCGGCAGGTTTTTGGATCAACTGACAGGGCTCAATGTGTTGAAAATCAAAATTGGAACGCCCTGATTCGATGCGAGAGAGCTCAAGCAGCTCATTGACCATCTGGGTAAGGTTATCCACCTCGCTGTCCATCCGCAAAACAAAGTTGCGAGCGACAGCAGGATCTTCCAGAGCACCATCCAGCAAAGTTTCACTGATGGCTTTCAAGCCTGCCATCGGCGTGCGGAGTTCGTGGGAGATGTTCGAGACAAAGTCCCGTCGGACTGTTTCGAGGCGGTGAGTCTGGGTGAGGTCCTGGAAGAGCAACATGGATCGCCCGGGTAATTCCTCCCCAAGAGGAATGCCAACCACCTGCAGATACTTATGCATCGCACCCATTTCCATGGTAATGGTTTTTGCGGGACCGTTGCGCGTTTCTTCCCAAAGTTCAACCAAGCGGTGATGGCGCATTACTTCTACGACTGAACGCTCAAGTGCATCTTCCTCATTAACCATGAACAGCTTTTCAGCCTCTTTGTTCAGCAACTGCACCCTGCCGCTTTTGTCAGCAATCAGGACACCATCGGTCATTTGAGCCAACACTGCTGAAAGCATGGCACGCTCCTTGGATAGGGCTGTGATCTGGTCTTCAATTTGCAGGGCGGTTTTTTGCAGAGCTTCGCTCAAATCGCGAATCTCTGGCAGTGAATTCTGCATCAGTACCAGGTTATTCTCCTGATATTTGCCTTCACCAAGCTCTTTGGCGGCTTCTGTGAGTGCCTTTAGATCATCAATGTAACGGTTAGTATGGATCAGGCTGATGCCCAAACCGACAATCAAGCCAGCCAGTGAAATCAGAAATGCAATATTGTGAACCAAAGAGTGATCTACAGGGTCGCCATGGGTGAGCGCTTGCTGGCAGGCACTTTGTTCAAGCAATGGCAATACAATCAACCAGATCACCAGCGTTAGTACCAGTGTCAGAATGAAAGGCCAGGCAATGCGCCAATGGATGCGCATTTTCATAAGCTGTCTTACCCTTCGAAGCGGTAACCTGCTCCGCGGACCGTGATGATTCTCTGGGGAGTCTCAGGAACGGCTTCAATTTTCTCACGCAGCCAGCGAATGTGCACATCCACTGTGCGCGAGTCGCCCACGAAACCCCAGCCCCAAACCCGCTCAAGGATCAGTTCGCGAGTGAGCACACGACCTTTGTGCTGACCCATAAAGGTCAGCAGTTCAAATTCCTTCGGTTTACACGGCAGTACTTTTCCATCCAGGCGAACTTCCCGCCGGCTGAGATCAATTTCCAGGTTTCCAAACACAAGGGTTTTGGGTTGATTGGCTTCCTGCGCGGCAGTACCAACTTCCTCGCGAATCAGGCGCACACGTCGCAGCAGCGCCTTGACGCGCGCGATCAGTTCGCGCATGCTGAAAGGTTTGGGCAGGTAATCGTCAGCGCCGACCTCCAAGCCAACCACGCGGTCAATTTCATCGTCACGGGCAGTCAGCATCAACACAGGAGTGTTGGATTCCTGGCGCAAGGTGCGGCAGATTTCGAATCCATCCATCCCGGGCAGCATTACATCCAGGATAACCAGATCTGGTTTGGAAGCTCTGAAAAGTTCAAGCGCTATAATGCCATCTCCAGCGACCTCAACAAGATAACCTTCTTTTTTCAGATTGTAGGTTAAGGTTTCCTGCAGGGAAATCTCGTCGTCTACAACCAATATTTTTTCAGCCATACTCCCTCCAATGCATCAAACAAAAAACAATTCCGACTTGTTAACAATTGTATCCCAAAGCTAAACGTAAACCCTTCTCTGCGTAAGTGATAACGTAACCTTTACGGGTTTTTAATGATTCAACCCGGGATAACAGATGCTTTCACCAGATGGTCGGACGTTACAACCTGCCAACCCAACCAAAGGCAATGGTAGAATCAAACCACTTAAAGGAACAACTATGAGTAAAGATATCCTCAGTGCAAAAGCTGATTTTCCAATTTTAAATCAAAGCGTCAATGACCATCCGCTGGTCTACCTTGACAATGCCGCCACCACCCAAAAGCCGCAGTTGGTTATTGAATCGCTTGTCGATTATTACAGCCGCTTAAATGCCAACATCCATCGCGGCAATCACTCCCTGGCAGTACAGGCTACCGAAGCCTACGAAGCAGCCAGACGGAAAGTGGCAAGATATATCAACGCGGAATACAACCACGAAGTAGTCTTCACCCGCGGCACAACCGAGTCAATCAACCTCGTGGCGTTTTCCTACGGCGAAAAATTTGTGCAGCCTGGCGATGAGGTTATTGTCACGCAACTTGAGCACCACAGCAACTACGTTCCCTGGCAGCAAATGTGCCTGAGACGCGGCGCCACCTTCCGCGTTTTACCGTTCGATGAATACGGCGAGCTCGACCTTGCGCTGTTTGAGCGGATGCTCAACGAGAAAACCCGTTTGGTAGCCATTAACCACATCTCCAACTCGCTTGGCACAGTCAATCCGGTTGCGGAAATCATCCGGCTTGCGCACGCCCGTGAGATCCCCGTGTTGGTGGATGCTGCCCAATCTGTGCAACACGTTGCGCACGATGTGCAGAGCATGGATGCCGATTTTTACGTCTTCTCCGGTCACAAGATGTATGGACCGATGGGTATCGGCATATTTTATGGAAAAGAGAAGTGGTTGGAAGTTTTGCCACCGTTCTTGAGCGGCGGAGAGATGATTGATATCGTAACCCCCGAAAAAGTTACCTTTAACGTTCTGCCTTTCAAATTCGAAGCCGGCACGCCCAGCGTGGCTCAGGCAATTGGGCTGGGCGTCGCGGTTGATTACCTGCAGCAGTTTGATTCGCTTGAATTGCAAAAATATGAAGAGGATCTGCTCGCTTACGGGTTGAACCTGCTGGCGGAGATCCCGGATCTGGTCATTTACGGCAATCCGAAACATCGTTCTGGCATACTGCCCTTTAACGTGAATGGCATCCAACACTACGACATGGGTGTGCTTCTCGACACAATGGGCATCGCTGTACGTACGGGGCAGCATTGCACCCAGCCAATCATGGATGCCCTGCACATCAGCGGTACGGTTCGGGCTTCACTAGCGCTGTATAACGACAGGGCGGATATGGATAGATTGGCTTATGGCATTAAGCGTGCCATCAAAATGCTGAAGAGGTAAATATGTCGGGTATCCATGACATCCAAAAAAATCTCAGCGACGATTTTTCCCTGCTGGCAAACTGGGAAGAAAAATATGAGTACCTGATAGAAATGGGCATGGATATGCCCGCGATGAAGCCGGAGAGCAAGGTGGATGAAAACCTGGTGAGGGGCTGCCAGTCGAGCGTCTGGTTTGACGTGAACTGCCAGGACGGTATGATAGTTTTCGAGGCTGACAGCGATTCGCTGGTGGTGAAGGGCATGGTGGCAATGCTTCACAAACTGCTCAATAACCAGCCCGCCAAAGACGTGCTCGATGCGGAATTGAGCGTGTTCGAGGAGCTTGGCCTCTGGCGCCACATCTCTTCGCAGCGCAGCAACGGGCTGACCGCCATGGTGGCACACCTCAAAGCCGAAGCCGCGGATTGCCTGGCAAAATAGGACTGATTGGTTTCAAAATGGCACTAAGTTATAGAATGCTTCAAATTGGGGGGCAACCAGCTGGTTTGCTCGGACTTGAAGAGCTGTTTTCAGCATTGTATGATGAGGGGTTGACCCCAAGCCAACCGGAGATCGCAGAGCGCCTGTATAACGGGGTAAAGCAGAACAACTTTATTCCCAAACCGGCGGCGCAGGAATACGCCAACGCGCTTATGCTTGAATATCAGCGCTACTATCAACGCCGGCGAACCGGCAAAGCGATCGTCGCGCGTGAATACGGCAGCTGGCGTGGTTACCCTCGGGAACAGATACCCTGGTTTCCCACCATCTCAGACGCCTCATGCGACGACTGCGGCGCTTGCCTGGATCTTTGCGCGCGGGAGGTTTACGAGCGCGATGAGAACGGCAAGATCTGGGTGGCAGAACCGTTTTTGTGCATGGTGGGTTGCTGCTTCTGCAAGAGCGTCTGCGAACCTAAGGCGATCTTGATGCCTGGGCAGGAATTGCTCAAGAATTACCCTGAGAAGATGAGGTAAAAAATCGTCAAACCGGTAGATAAGCTTTACTACTATCGGTGTTATTTTGACGCTACATAAGTCTGTCATCGCGAGGGACGAAGCGATCTAAATCCTCAACTGGTTGGGCGATTTGCAATTCACAAAGTTGTCACATATTTTTACTTTGTTCGCAAGGACCTGAGCTTAAAATTAGCATTCCTTGACTATTAACAGTTTAGATTGCTTCACAACAGAGGTTCGCAATGACAGATGAAAAATGCTGCGAAGGACGAAGCAATCTACACTCTCAACTGGCGGGACTATTAGCAGTTCACTTAGGTGCCTAACATTTTTATCTTGTTCATGAGAACCTAAGCCTGTAGTCAGCATTCTTTAACTATTAGTAGTTTAGATTTCTTCACAACAGAGGTTCGCAATGACAGATTAAAGAAATACGGCGACGGACGAAGCAATCTAAACTCTCAACTGGTAAGGCTACTAGCATTTTACAAGGATTCCAAACATTTTTACTTTTCTCTTAAGAACCTGAGCTTGTAGTCAGCATTCTTTAACTATTAGTAGTTTAGATTGCTTCACAACAGAGGTTCGCAATGACAGATTAAAGACAAATCAAAGAAAGATCCCAAAGAGCTTAATCCTGGGTTGTTCTTACAGCTTCACCGCAAGGCTCGCGGCAAACAGGCTGGTGTATGCCCCCAGGTGGATGCCGGGGTCGGAGTCCTCGTAGAAATCCTTGAGCATGAAGCCCGCTTTGAGCTGCCCGCCAATCTGTGCTTCCAGTGTGTGACTGAACTGGTATCCCGTATCCAACGTTAACTCCGCGCCCTTTTCGACCTCCAGCCTGCCATTATAGGGCAACTTATTGCGCACAATCAGCGGGGCCTCGCGGTTGTCCAGCGCTTCATCGTCAAACATATACATAATCGGATTAGTCCAACCTGCCATCAGTACCCCGCCGTGCCTGAGCACGCGGTAACACTCGTTCCAGGTTGGCTGCAAATCTTCAATGTAGCAATTCGAGACCGGGTGGATGATCATGTCAAAACTCTCATCTTTGAACGGGAATGGCAGGGTCATATCCGCTTGCAGAGCCAACAGCGGGTAATTCTCGCGATCCGCCACCAATCTCTCGGCCTGCAATTGGCGCATGGAGTTATCCAGGATGGTCACGCGGTAGTCGTGCGCCGCCATCACAGGTCCTTGCTGCCCGCCGCCGCTCGCCAGCCCCAACACGTCCTTCCCCACCCCTTCGAACCAGCTGAGGGGAACGGTCTTAGTGGGGGTGAGAACAAACTCGATTGGACCATTCTTTGCCTGCTCAAACTGCTCGTGAGTCAGGGGAATGGACCATGTGTTGTGATCTTCGCTCCAAGCGTCCCACATGCGGGAATTGTAGGCAACGTAATTCTGCATAATCGCGTCCTTTTCCACTCAGTCTACTACTTCGCCCAGAGCAATCAATTCTTCTTCTGCTACCCACCAATCCGGGTGCCAGAACAACGCCTGCTTGAAACTTTCGATCGCGTCATCGCGGAAACCCAGTTTGACCTCAGCCCGACCTTTCCAGACCCAAGTCTCGGGGATGGCGTCTTCGGGCGTTTTGTCGAGAGTTTGCTTGGTCAGGGTATAAAGGTCCTGGTAGCGCTGTAAATAGTAATAGGCGTAATAAGGACCGGTCTGGTACCAAAGCATGCGCCACGGGCGATCTTCTTCTTCGAGAGTCGCGTAAATGCGGAAAGCTTCATCAAAGGACTCTCCTGCACATAGGAAATCATTAAGCTCTACGCAAATCGAACCGCGGCTGTACCAGACAAAGAATTGATCCAAGCCTTCGCGTTCATAAAGCTGGCTGCTGATCAGGTCAAGCGTGTATTCTTTATTGTATTGAGCATCCATCTGAGCACCCAGGATGTCGTAGACTTCCTGCTGGCGTTCATAGGGGAAAATCACCAGGTAGATACGGTCAAACTGCTCCCAATAAAGGGTAATGTCGTCGTAACTCATCTTGATCATCCCCAGGTAGGTGTCGGGAATGGTTACTTCCTGTTGCTCGTCGTCATAACCTACAATCAGCCCATAATGACCCATCCAGCCTTCATGCCGGTCAACGTAACCGCGCTCAATGACCACCGGAAAACCAGCCGCAATCAGTCGTTTTATCAATTCCAGGTCACCACCATAGCGCACAATACCATTAAGCTCAGTTTGTTCCTGCACGTACCCAAGCATTTCGTAGGGCATGACGTTGCGGTCTCTGGAGAAAGGCTTAAGTACTTCTTCAGTCGTTTTCTGGGTACCTTCCCATCCCCAGAATCGCAGAGCCATCGCAAGGTTGGTTGGACCGCAATTATTGAAGCCCTGGTATTCCGGTTCGATGCCTTCGATCATCGCCGAAGGGGGCAGTGGTGGCAGTGGAGTGGGAACGGGTGTTTTTGTTGGGGTAATGGTAGGGGTGGAAGTAAATTCCGCAGTGGGCTCGATGGTCGGCGTGTAGGTGGGCTGAAGCGTGACCTTGGGCGCCATGGCTGTCAGCGTGGCAAAAACGCTGGCATCGAGGGTGCCTTGCTGAGTGGGCTCAAAAACTTCCGCAGCAGGCGGTTTGAAGAAATAGTAGATTCTGGCTCGAGCACTTGAAAGATAGAAGTAAGCCCGATCGTGGATGGCAGGAATCTGATAGAGACCTGCAAGCACCAGAAACCCAACTACAACGAGTACAGGGAAAAACCAAGGCTTGCGCCAGGCAGGGCACGGCGTTAGACGGCTGCGAAAAGTATGTTTAGCGTTCTTTCTCATTATTGCCTGGGATTATAACAGTGCACCAAACTGGCAGTTTTCGGCTCAGGGCTGCACACCCAGCTCAGCCAAACCTTCGAGGGGTAAAGCCCAACCAGGGTGATACTCGAGAGCCTTGCGGTAGTGAGAAATGGCGTCATCGGTCATTTGCAGAGCTGCCGAGGCACGCCCAGCCCAATACCAGGTTTCGGGCAGTTCCTTATTCAGGGAGTTATTGATGGTCTGCATGGCAATATTCAGACAATCCTGGTAACGTCCGGTGTAGTAGTAAGCCGGGTAGGCTCCCACCTGGTACCAGGTGATGCGCCAGGGACGTTCCCCGGCTGGTAATTCGGCATAAATGGCAAAAGCCTGGTCGTAAGCCTGTGCGGCTTCAATGTAGTTCTGCATTTCGACTAAAATGCTGCCGCGGGAGTACCAGGCGAAGAACAATTCCCGCCCGCTCACCTGCTGAATTCGTGCAGTAACCTGGTCGAGCGTGTTCTGCAAGTTCCTGGCAGGATCCACGTCCGGTCCGAGCAGCGCCAGCACCTCAGCCTCACGCTCAGGCGGGTAAACTACCAGGTAAATGCCGTCAAAATGCGCCCAATCGAGCATCAAATCTTCATAACCGAGGTTCATAACTCCCAGAAGCGTGTCCGGGATGCGCACAGTCTGTTTGGCATCATCGTAAGCAGTCACGATGCTGTAATGCCCCATCCAGCCATTGTCAGGATCCGTGTGCCCGCGTTCCAGCAGAATTGGGTAACCGTTAGAAAGCAGGCGTTTTACGGTGTCGAGTGTGCCACCATAGCGAATCAAGGCGGAAAGGCTGGTCTTCTCCATCACAAAATCGCGCATCTCGCTGAGCATGACGTTGCGGTCATCTTTGTGGGTCCTAAGTCCAGCCTTGGTGACATCCTGGGTTGTCGGCCAGTCCCAAAAGGTGAGGTTCATCGAAAGGTTGGCAGGTCCGCAGTTGTTGAAGCTCTGATACTCCAGCCCCATACCATCCAATTCAAACGCAGCCGGAACAGGAAGAAGGGTGGGGGTGGGTTCGGATGTGGCGGTTGGCTGGGCTGGGTCGCCTTCTGGCGTTGGGGTTTGTTCTGGCACAGGCGTCTGAGTGGGCGCCATGGCAGTCAGCGAAGCCAGCACACTTGCGTCGAGCGTGCCCTGCTGGGATGGACCAAAAACGTTCTCAGACGGTGGATTGAACCGATAGTAAATATCCGAATATAGATTTTGCACGCGAATTTTCACAGCGGGGATTTGCATCGCAGCAAATCCAAGCAAGGCAAACGCCAGCAGGATCGCGAGATAAGGCCAGGGCTTGCGCCAAAGCGAGCGCTTTCCGAGGGATTTTTTTAGGTGTTTTTTAGATGCTGACATAATGTCTCTTCAGTTTTTTTATAGTTGCAAGATTAGGGTTCAACGCCCAGAGCTTCGAGCTCCGCAAGGGCAGGCGGCCAGCCAGGGTGCCACTGCAAGGCGCGTTTGAAATCGAAAATAGCGGTCTGCGTGTTGCCAAGAGCCACGTTTGCCCGACCGCTCCACAAAAACGTTTCGGGCAGAGCTGCGGTGCTGGCATCAGTGATCGTTTTATACGTCAGGCTGACCACATCCTTGTATCTGCCGGTGTAATAGTAGGCTTCATAAGGACCCACCTGGTACCAAAGCATGCGCCAGGGTCGGTCGTCCTCCAGAATCCAGCCGTAAACCTCAAAAGCCTTGTCAAAAGCCGCAGCTGCGTTGACGTAGTCTTTCTTCAGGACCAATAGTTCACCGAGACTATAGTAGGCGAAAAACTGCTCAGAACGATCTGCTTTTTCAGATCTTTCTCGAAAGAGTTCGAGGGTGTAATTCAGGTTATATTCCGGGTCGGCATGCTCGCCGAGCAGCCCCAATACGATCTCACGCTCATCCGGAGGGAAAATGACCAGGTAAGTGCCCGAAAATTCATCCCAGAATTTCTGAAGCGTATCGTAGTCAATCCAGATGTTGCCATTGACGGTGTCGGGGATGTGGACTGCATTTTTGGCGTCATCATAGCCATCAACCACGCCATAATGCCCCATCCAACCCTTCCATTCATCATCAATGTTTAAGTAACCTCGCTCAATCAGCACAGGGTAACCGGCAGCCACCAGGCGTTTGAGCAGGTCGACAGTGCCGCCAAGGCGCAGGACTGCATCCTGCTCCGTGTTCTGCTGGATATAGGTGAGCATCTCCTGGGGTGTGACGTTGAGGTCTTCAAGGCGGGGCTTGACCACCTTTTCGATGTCGATTTGTTCGCCCACCCAACCCCAATAGCGCAGAGCCAGGGCGAGGTTGGTTGGACCGCAGCTGTTTAAACGCTGATACTCCTGTACCACACCCTCAAGCTGCACCGCGCCAGGGATGGGGGTGGGGAGTGGCGTTGCGGTGGGGATGATTGTTGGTTCAGGGGCTGTCCCCGTAGTGGGTTCGGGAGTGTAAGTAGCCGTAGGCGTCGGGATAAGCGCTGTAAGGGTGGCAGCAACGCTCATATCCGGGGTGGAGTTTTCCGAAGGATTGAAGGTTGATTCAGCCGGGGGTCTAAAAAAATAATAGATGCGGGAACGCAGCGAGGTCACGTAAAAATACGCGCGGTCATGGATAGCGGGCACCTGGTAAAGCGCGAACAGCACCACTACTCCAACGAGCAGGATGCCGAGGATGATCAGCCAAACCGGCCGTTTGCGCTTCGTCTGTGTTTTGTTTTGTTCAGCCATACAGAGTTCGATTATATCGCAAGACAGATGAGATGATTTCGGTGTGTCCACTTTTAATGAGGCTCACGTTCCCCTCAGATTTTGTTCCAGCAGCACGATCTGACACAAATCTAATGCACAAGCAGTAAGATATTTCCAGGTCATTTTGTGGTACTATAATGACTCTTGATTAGGAGAAGTAAGTAGAAAATGCCAGTTTACAGTTACAAATGCGAGAGTTGCGGTTATTATTTCGATCAATTCCAGCATTTCACCGATGATCCTCTCACTGTTTGCCCCAGCTGCAACACGGTTTCTCTGCGCAAGGTCTACCAGCCGGTAGGCATTGTTTTCAAGGGCAAAGGTTTTTACGCCACCGACAACCGCTCGCCCTCCGGGCAGAAGTACAGCCATAAGACTGAAGGGGAAGGCGGCAATGGCTCCAAACCGCCCACTGAGAGCAAAACAGAGGGAACTTCGAAAGAACCTGCCAAAGCCAGTACAACCTCAACCGCCGAATAGGCGGTTTTTTTT
>CAZOYK010000004.1:33701-36765 GCA_964584065.1 uncultured Anaerolineaceae bacterium
GAAAGAACCTGCCAAAGCCAGTACAACCTCAACCGCCGAATAGGCGGTTTTTTTTTGGTTATTCATGATCGTACCAGCGTCCCCGCCGTGTACGGGATATGTCCATTTGGAATCTTAAGGTTCCTTTAAATATCAAATCAATCATCAGATTGAAGGCTATGGATCAGATCCCCTATGGCAATAATATTTTCCGAAGCCTCGCCTAAATTCATAGTATAAGTCATGACCAACACCTTTTCCCCCAGATCAAACATAAAAAACACTTGCGTAATTTGGATGTCGTTCATTTCATTACTTGTTATAACCGAAATCCCCCGAATGCCTGAATCTGTGTCAACCTTATCGATGTTCAATACTTCCATATTTGGCATAACTTGCTTGTAAAGAGTTACTGCTGCATCAGTATAATCTTCAAGCGAGCCATCAAATTTTTCGTCAGCGAATACTACATTTGACGGAAATACGTCCTTTGGATTTGATTCAGTTAGACCTAAATATTTTAATCCAGGTATTTCTAAGATTTCCCACCCATCGGGAATGATATAAGAAAAACCACCATCTGGCTCATAATGCCTCGCACCTTCAAGGATTACTTCAGTTAGTTGTGTTGTAGCAGTAGGCGGAATCGGTGTTGGTTGAGGCGTGGCTGTTGGTGCTGTAGTTGGCATCGCCACCTGCACAGGCGTGCAACCGCCAAAAGTTAGACTAAAAATGAGCAATAATGCCAGGTTAAAGGTTGCATTTTTCATTTCTCTTCCCTTGTTTCTTACAAAATAATCCATATTGCTGGGATAAAGACTAATTAATTCTATCATCAATTACATCAAGAAATTCCGGAGACTGAAAATGAGAGCCTTGTCGACTCTTTTATATCAAAGATGAGCTGGCACACCCCCCACCGCCAAATAGGCGGTTTTTTTATATTGATTAACCCCCACAATCACCTTTGGAATAACTAATAGGCTGGGGCGGAAAACCGCCCCAGCCCAACCCCTTTACCCCCTCATAACCCCCACTATTTGGCGCGTTTGTTGTCCTGGTCGAGCTTATCTTTCCAATCCTTGGGTAGTGGAACGCCGGAGCGCATCGCGCTGATGGCAACATTGAGCGAGTCATACTGCACCCGCACCCCCTGGGCATCCTTGACGTAGTTCGACGCCCGGTGGCTCTCGATGCCAATGCTGCCTGCAGCTGCCTGAGCATCAATATCGGCACCCAGGAAGAGGAATTCCCAGCCATCTTTCTTGCAGTCATCAATCATTTTGTGCAGCATCGCGGCGTTGGTTTCGCGCGAGCTGTTTTCGTAGCCATCGGTGGTGATGACCATGATGACCTTATCTGCCCGACCCTCCAGCTTGGTTTGTTTCTGCACATTCGCGATCTTGCGAATGCCAAGCGCAACGGCGTCATACAGCGCGGTGCTTCCCCGCACGAAGTAGTCCTTGTCCGTCAGAGGCGCGATATCCTGTAGATTGATGCGGTCATGCAGCACCTCAAAGAAGTTGTCGAACAGGATAGTGGTCACGCGGGTTTCCCCGTCGATCTTCTTCTGGTCGCTAATAGTCGCGTTGAAGCCCCCGATGGTGTCGCTTTCCAAGCCGCCCATTGAGCCGCTGCGGTCGAGGATGAAAATCAGTTCTGTTTTGTTCATTTAGACCTCCTTGTTGATCTGAGGTCTATGATATACCCCCAAGCTTTCGGCGTGGTCGCCTGGCAGGCGACATTTTAGACGCCAAGCAAACTTTGATCAAAATCGTAAAGGGCTCCATTTACCTTCGCAATGTCGTGATCGCCTCGTTCCAGGTAATAGCGCACGATCAGGTCGCGCTTGTCGCAGGGGCTGAAAGCGAAGCCGGCGCGTGCCAGCAGGTCCTGCGCGTCCTGAACCGAAAGCCGCAGACCGATGGTGAACGCCAATACAGTGGACTTGCTGGGAGCATAGCCGGGATTGCTGCGGATTTTGCTGAAGAGCCGGCGGTCAATGTTGGAACGTTTGTAGGTTTCTGTATCCGTCATGCCTTTGGCGTCAATAAGGTTGAGCAAGGCTTCCGAGAAGGTTTTCTCCTTTGGAAATTCAAGCTTGCCTTCCAGCCCGGTTTCATAAATACTTGGCGCTGATTGAATTTGTCCATGTTCCTTGCGAGGCTTGTGGTGCTCACGGGACATGTCCTGTAGGATCATGGGCTGAGGCGCATAAGGATGGTTGAACTCCCGGCGGCGGTGGTCGAGATGCTCATCCACATAATGGTCATCAATATAACTTACCAAATCCTTGCGCAGCATAAATCCAAGCATGGTGGCGGTCTGGTCAAACATTACCAGGGTGACCTGCATGTCTTGCTGGAAGAGAAAGCGGTTGATTTCATCAAGGGCGACCGCCAAGGCTTGGTCGTAAGGGTAGCCATAAATACCCGATGAGATCAACGGGAAGGCAACACTTTCAAGGTTGTGCTCGAGGGCAAGCTCCAGGCTGGAACGGTAAGCACTGCGCAGGACCTGCTCCTCGCCCTGGCCACCCCCCTGCCAGATCGGACCAACGGTGTGGATCACATATCTTGCCGGCAGTTTGAAGCCTGGTGTGATGACCGCGCTGCCTGGTTCGCACCAACCGATCGCATCGCAGGCTTTGGTCATCTCATGTTCGCCGGCAGCATAAAAGATTCTGCCGCATACACCTCCGCCTTGCTTGAGCCCGGAGTTGGCTGCGTTGACGATGGCGTCCACTTGCATGTTTACGATGTCGTTGCGAATGATATTAAAAGGCATGGTTCTTCCTCAGACAGGTTAGATTATCGGGTCAGGTCTGCAATCAGGAGCTCGTAGGCTACGTCTCCAGGTGTGCCGCCGGTTTTCATGTCCAGGTCAATTTTCAACAGGCGGTCGTAGATCTCAAGCAGCTGCCGCATGCTGAAGCGGCGGGCTTGATCAAAAAGTTTGCGTGCTACAAAGCCCAAAACAGATAGTTCCCTTTCAATATCCTGCGCTTTACCGCCCGCGTCCAGGATCTCACGCGCCTGGATCAGCAGGCGGAACTGGCGGTGGATCATGCCGGTCAGCTCAAGCA
>CAZOYK010000005.1:0-31128 GCA_964584065.1 uncultured Anaerolineaceae bacterium
TGCTATGACCTCTACGTTGTGGAACCCAAACAGGTCGAAAGTTACGCTGTAAAGGTCCTTTCCTATGCCACTGGCGGCAGTGTGCCGGAAGGAATAGAGCCGACGGTTGCAAATTCAGGTTATGATTCCAGAAATAGGTGGTTCAGCGTGGAAGGTTCACTCGCCAGTGCCGAACCCATAATTCTGAACGATTTACGCGCGGTGGCAACCCTCTTCGACAATTCCGGCAGGGTTTTGGGCTGTGAACAAAGCTATGTGCGCACCCAAACCGAAGACGCCAATGCGATTGCCACTTTCAGCATCTTGTTTATGAATCGGGACTTTTCACAGGGGTCCAATTTTTCACTCGCCATAGCCGGCACAGCGCAGTAGCTTCACCCCCATCCTCCCAGTAAAGTGCCAAGAAAACCACCTGCTGACATGTGTGTTTTTGTCTGACTCCTCTCCAAGACTGCAAGATTTTGCGAATTTTATCAAAGACCAACAATTCGTCTTGACAATCCATCGCCCCGGTCGTATAGTTAAGCCCGTTTAACTATCAAGATAGGTTTACAATGCACGAAAAGCACAATAATCTAACCGAACAACTCAACCAGTTTGCTGCCATAACGATGCACATCAACATGATCTACAACATGCAGTTCATGCAGGAGCACGATCTGTCCTTCACGCATCTCAACAGCCTCTTTTTCATCCATCGCGCCGGCTGCACCAACATTCACTGCCTGGCTGATCACCTGGGTGTCACTAAAGCTGCTGTCTCCCAGATGGTAGACCGGCTGGTGGACTCTGGCTTGATCTCCCGCGAGGAGGACCCAATCGACAGGCGCAGCAAGCTGATCTGCCTGAGCGACACCGGCGAGAGCCTGGTGCAAAATGCATTCCTCACCCGCCGAAAATGGGTCCCGGACCTGGCTGCCAGCCTGACTGAAGCTCAGGAACAGCAGGCCTGCCAGATCTTTAAGATCATGAACGAGAAGCTCAGAGAAATCCAGGAAGGAATAAATCCCGAAATATCGAGAAACAACCTATGCTAAGACTAAAGAAATACTACCGCCCTTACCTAAAATTCATCCTGCCAGCCATATTATTCGTGCTGGTCGTTGCCTGGAGCGATTTACAGTTGCCAGATTACCTTTCGGACATCGTCAATATTGGCATTCAACAGCGTGGTGTAGAATCCGGCGCACCAGTTGTCCTGAGCGAAAGCACCTTCCAGCGCATCGGCGAACTATACCCCAATGAGCAGGCAGAACTAATGCAATATTACGAGCTGGTTTCCCCCGGAAGTCCACAATCCGAAGCACTTGAAGAAGATTTTCCAAAAGTGACGGAGCAGACAGTTTATAGTCTGAAAGATCTCGACGAAGCGCAAAAACTGGTGGTGGAAGATCTGATCGCAAAACCGATGGTTTTGATTCAGAGCGTGCGCATGCTCCAGGAAGACCCCGAACGCGCCGCACAGCTGCTGGGAGAAAATTTTCCGCTGGACCCCAACCTCATCAGCAGCGGGCAGGACCTTTTGAGCTTGCTTTCAGTCATGCCACAGGCACAACGGGCGCAGTTACTCGAGAAAGTCAATCAGCATTTCTCCGCGCTTGAAGGAACGATCCTGCACCAACTCACAATCACTGCCATCAACAGTGAGTATTCCGCCCTGGAGGCAGACACCGGACGGTTTCAGACCAAATATATCCTGCGCGTTGGCACCCAAATGGTGGCCGTGTCCCTGCTGGGTTTGATTGCCTCATTGACGGTCAGTTATTTGGCTTCAATAACCTCTGCCAGCGTTGCCAAGGATTTGCGCTCAGACATTTTCCGCAAGGTCACCGACTTTACCAGCGCTGAGTTTGAAAGCTTCTCCACCGCCTCGCTGATCACCCGCACCACCAACGATGTAGACCAGGTGCGCATGGCCAGCTTTATGCTGATCCGCATGGGGTTGATGGCTCCCCTGATCGGCGGTTTGGGAGTTGTGCGTGCACTCGAGAAAAGCCCGGGCATGTGGTGGACAATTGCATTGATCGTGGCGGTGTTGTTGATTTTCATCGTATCTTTGTTTACGATCGTTGTCCCGCGCTTTAAGCGCATTCAAGCCTTCATTGATAAGCTCAACCTGGTCATGCGCGAGAACCTTTCGGGAATTATGGTTGTGAGAGCCTTCAACAAACAGGAATACGAAGAAGCACGCTTTGACGTTGCCAATAGGGATCTGACGAGCAACATGCTATTTATCGGACGGGCAATGTCTTTTATGTTTCCGTTCATGTACTTGATCATGATGGCTGGCCAGGTGTTTGTCATTTGGGTCGGCGCTGGATTTGTGGCGCAATCCACCATTCAGGTCGGCAACCTGATTGCCTTCATGCAGTATGCCATGCAGATCATGTTTGCCTTTTTGAATCTTTCGATGCTCTTCGTTTTCATCCCACGCGCTGGCGTTTCGGCGAACCGTATTGCGGATGTGCTCGAGAAGCCAGTTTCCATCAAAGACCCTGCCCAACCGGTAGTTTTGGAGCAACCCGTCAAGGGCGTGGTGGAATTCCATGATGTTGATTTTCGCTATCCAGATGCAGAGGAAGACATCCTGCACGATGTAAGCTTCAAAGCCGAACCGGGCAAAGTGACCGCAATCATCGGCTCAACCGGCAGTGGAAAATCCACGCTGATCAACCTCCTGCCGCGATTTTTCGATGTTAGCAAGGGTAAGATCACCATTGATGGTATCGACATCCGCGATTTACCTCAAGCCACTCTAAGGGAGCAGATCGGATACGCACCCCAAAAGGGGCTGCTCTTCAGCGGCACCGTTGCCAGCAACCTGCAAGTGGCAAAACCCGACGCCACCGAGGAAGAAATGCGCGAAGCAATTGAGATTGCCCAGGCAGCCGACTTTGTGCTGGATAACGAAGACGGGCTGAATATGCCCATCGCCCAGGGCGGTGACAACGTCTCGGGTGGTCAGCGACAGCGACTTTCCATCGCGCGAGCTATCATCAAACCCCGCCCGATCTATATCTTTGATGACAGTTTCTCGGCTCTGGATTTCAAGACTGACGCAGCTTTGCGCAGTGCTCTGCGACCGCAAGTTGAAAACAGCACATTCATCATTATCACCCAGCGCGTTTCGACCGCCAAGAAATCCGATCAGGTCATCGTGCTTGATAACGGTAGAGCAGTTGGCAAAGGCAGCCACCAATACCTCATGGAGCACTGTCCGACCTATCAGGAGATTGCGAGCTCCCAGTTGAGTGCGGAGGAGTTAGCATGAACCAGCAAAAAAACCAAAAACCTATGCAAAATAATTCTAAGAATCCCTACGCCAACAGCCAATCCAAGGAAGTGCGTCCAACGGTAAGACCTGGCGGGGGTGGACCGGGCAGGATGATGCCCGGCGAGAAAGCGCGTGACTTCAAAGGCAGCATGAAACAGCTGGTCAGCTACCTTGGACCCTACCGCTGGTCGATCCTGATGATGATGCTGATGGCTGCCGGAGGCACTGTCTTTGCGATATTTGGTCCACGCACGTTGGGTCAGGCAACCACCGAGCTTTATCTCGGGGTGATGCGCATGGTTCAGGGTGACCCGCTGGGCATTGATCTGGCAAAGATCGGCACGATCCTCGTACGGGTGCTAATTCTTTATGGCATCTCAACAGTTCTCGGCCTGATTCAGGGCTGGATTATGAGCAAAATTTCCGCGGACATCACTTATAAGATGCGCAAGGAAATCTCCGAAAAGGTCAACCAGCTGCCGCTCAGCTATTTCGACCGGGTTAGCCAGGGAGAGGTGCTCTCGCGAGTTACCAACGATGTGGATGTCATCAGCAACACGCTCAACCAGAGCCTTTCGGAGATCATCACCTCGGTCACACGCATCATCGGCGTTTTGATCATGATGTTTTCGATCAGCGTGAGTATGACCCTGATTGGTCTGATCCTGGTGCCGCTTGTCATGATTTTTGTGAAGATAATCGTCAGCAAATCGCAGGTGCATTTCCGCCGGCAGCAGGAATACCTCGGGCACATCAACGGTCACGTGGAAGAAATGTACGGCGGGCACCTGGTGCTAAAAGCCTACAACGGCGAGCAGGGCAGTGTGGAGCACTTTGAGACCCTCAATGACACGCTCTTCACCAGCGCCTGGCTTGCGCAGTTCCTTTCCAACATGATGATGCCCGTCTCGCGTTTCTTCAGTAACCTTGGCTATGTTGCAGTCGCCATCCTGGGCGGCTACCTGACCATTCAAAACCGTCTGAGTATCGGCGATATCCAGGCATTCATTCAGTATTTGCGTTCGTTCCAACAGCCTATCATGCAGATCGCAAATATTGCCAATATCCTTCAGCAAACAGCAGCCGCTGCCGAGCGCGTATTTGAATTCATCAATGAAGATGAGATTGAACCAGACTCTGCCGACGCTTTGGCTCTTGAAAAGGTGCAGGGAAAGGTGGAGTTTCGCAACGTCTGGTTCGGCTATAACCCGGATGAATATGTCATAAAAAACTTTTCGATGGTCGTCGAACCCGGGCAAAAAATTGCGATAGTCGGTCCGACTGGCGCTGGCAAGACCACCCTGGTCAAACTGCTGATGCGCTTCTACGACATTGACCGCGGAGAAATCCTGATTGACGATGTCAATATCCAGGACATGAGCCGTGAAAATCTGCACACCCACCTTTCGATGGTGCTTCAGAACACCTGGCTTTACAACGGAACCATCCGGGAAAACATTCGCTACGGACGGCAGGATGCCAGCGATGAGGAGGTGGTGGCTGCCGCCGACATGGCTTATGCCGACCACTTCACCCGCACGCTTCCGGGCGGGTATGACATGGTGCTCAATGAAGATGCCTCCAACGTCTCTGCCGGGCAGAAACAGCTGCTTACCATCGCTCGCGCGGTGCTGGCTGACCCGACCATCCTGATTTTGGATGAAGCTACCAGTTCCGTTGATACCCGCACCGAAGTGTTGATCCAGAAAGCCATGGACAAACTGATGATCGGGCGAACAAGTTTTATCATTGCCCATCGTCTTTCCACCATTCGCAACGCCGATCGCATTTTGGTGCTGCGCGATGGCGACATCGTGGAACAAGGGTCGCATGACGAGTTGTTGGCACGCCAGGGTTTCTACGCCGAGCTCTACCAAAGCCAGTTCCTTCAGCCAGTGGACGCGTAAAACTAACCGGCTGAAAAAGATCAAGTGGCGCAGGGTAAAACCTGCGCTATTTGATTAAGGCCGGGTAAAATTAACCAAACAAATAATTGGAGACCAGCATGCCAAGAGCTACCTATACATTTCCAAGCGGATTCCTTTGGGGTACTGCCACTGCCGCACACCAGGTGGAAGGCAACAATCTGAACAATGACTGGTGGGCATGGGAACAACAGGAAGGTCGCATATCAAACGGCGACAAGTCCGGTAAAGCTGCAGACTGGTGGGCAGGACGCTGGCGTGAGGATTTTGACCGTGCGCACGAGACTTACCAAAACGCGCACCGCCTCTCCGTGGAATGGTCCCGCATTCAGCCTGAACCCGACCGCTGGGATGAAAGCGCTCTTGACCGCTATCGCCAGATGCTGCTCGGGCTCAAAGAGCGCAACATGGTGGCGATGGTCACGCTGCATCACTTCACCAATCCTTTGTGGCTGATGGAAATGGGTGGCTGGGAAAACGAGGCTGTGATTGACCTCTTTGCAGCGTTTTCACGCCGGGTGGTGGAAGCCCTGGGAAACCACTGCAACCTCTGGATCACCATCAACGAGCCGAACGTTTATATGACCGGTGGCTACCTGGGTGGTGGCTTTCCACCAGGTAAAAACGACCTCAAAACTGCCCTTAAGGTGCTCAGTAACCTGATCAAAGGGCATGCTGCCTCCTACCAGGCGATCCACGAGGTGCAAAGCGATGCCCAGGTGGGCGTGGCGCATCATTGGCGCGGATTTATGCCGGCCAATGGCAATCCCCTCACCCGTTATGCAACTAACCTTTTCAACAAAGTTTTCAACGAAGCATTTCCCCAGGCTCTGGTCACGGGTAAGTTCGACGCAAATTTCCTGAAAGAAGATGTGCCCCAAGCCAAAAACACCCAGGATTTCATTGGGCTGAATTACTACACGCGTGAACTGATCAAGTTTGATCTCGGCAATCGGTCGGAGATGTTCACCCGCCGGTCCTACCCCAAGGATGCCGAGCTTTCCGAGACTGGTTTCCTGAATAATGATCCCGCAGGGTTCCAGGCGGGCATCAAGTGGGCCAGGCAATTTGAAAAACCGATTTATATTACTGAGAATGGCGTTGAGGATAGCAAGGACGACTTCCGGTGCAAGTACCTGCTGCAACACCTGCACGCGATGTGGCATATGATCAACCACAACGTCCCGGTCAAGGGATACTTCCACTGGACGCTGGTGGATAATTTTGAATGGGAACGGGGTTGGAGCCAGCGTTTTGGGCTTTGGGGGCTCGACCCTGCAACGCAGCTGCGCACCAGGCGCAAGAGCGTGGATCTCTACGCGGAGATTTGCCGCATAAACAGCATCACGTCCGAAACAGTCGAAAAGTACTGCCCGGAGGTATATAACCGGATCTATCCGGTGTGAGTTTGGAGAAATCGTCATCGCGAGTGAAACGTGGCGATCTGCTTTTGGATTCCATTATCTGGAGACCTGACGGTCAACTCCCGTGCTCGGCGGGGACACCGGCACGATCAATCCCGTCATCGCGAGCGAAGCGTGGCGATCTGCCTTTGGTTTTCATTCGTTGGGTGAGACAAAGTGTTCGTAGGGCGGGATTGGAAGCACTGTGCGCCACATCTCACGGAAACCTTGGTGTGCTTCCAATCCGCCATTAACAATTCAAGACCTCGAAAATAACCTGTGCTTTTCGGAATTCTCTTGTCGGCGGATTGAGGGCACGGTACTTTTGTCCATCACATCGTTTAAAGTGCCCTCAATCTTGCCCTACGAAAAATTTACACGTGAGGCTGGTTATGCGATCTGCTTTTGGATCCCATTATCTGGAGACCTGACGGTCAACTTCCGTGCTCGGCGGGGACACCGGCACGATCGATCCCGTCATCGCGAGCGAAGCGTGGCGATCTTGCTTGGGATTCCATTATCTGGAGACCTGACGGTCAACTCCCGTGCTCGGCGGGGACACCGGCACGATCAATCCCGTCATCGCAAGCTTCTTTTGCGCCTGTGCCCGCGAAGTAGGGTATGGCGATCTTGCTTGGGATTCCATTAGCAAGACAAAGTGTCGGTAGGGTGGGTTGGCGTGGAAGAGCATGTGCAGGAACAAACCTGGCTATAGCCTACCCACCGCAGCGCAATCGAATTGATAAATCAACGCTGTACCCAGAGAAGCTTGTCGTTTTTGGTGGGTTGGCTATTTCGATACCAAGATAGGGCGAGATATTATGACGCCAACCCACCCTACTAAAATATTATTCCTCTCTTTATCTATCGGTTGGCTTGTTTCTTGCAACATATTATGCAGGTCAGTAAAGGAGTTTATTATGTCAGGACTACCCAACGCAATAATAAAACAATTTTTCCTACCCTTGGGGTTTGTGACCCTATTGCTATTCCTCACGCTCCTCCTGATCAAGAAGCATCCCAAAACCGCCACCTGGTTCGTCTTAATGGCCCTCGTGATCGTTGTAGTTTTAGGCAACCCAATCTTCTCTACCTTTTTCACCCGTTCAATGGAATGGCGCCACATGCCGGTGACCCCGGAAACAAAAGCGGACGCCATCGTGGTGCTTGCGCAGGGCACCCTGCCCCCAGACACTCCCCGCCAACGCGTGGAGGTTCAGGAAAAAGCCGACCGTCTGCTCTACGCAGCCACGCTCTATCAGCGGCAAGCCGCACCCCTCATCATCATCAGCGGCACTCCCAGCCAGACGACTTCCGCTCGCACATTTCTGCTCGAACTCGGCGTGCCCTCTGATGCCATCTTGGTACAAGACAAATCCTCCAATCTACCTTCTGATGCCGCGCTGACCGCGCCTATTCTCTCTTTGCAAAATGTAAAGCATTTCCTGCTGATCACTTCTGCCCTCCAGATGGACCGGGCCTACTTCGTGTTCCGCCAACTTGGATTCGAAGTCACGCCTGCTCCCACAGACTATCACGTGACCCTGCAAGACTGGGAAACGCTGACCGAGTGGAATTGGCGCAGCGTTATCACCAAACTCATGCCCACAAGCGAAGCCTTCAACCAATCGGCTGCTGTGCTTTGGGAATATGTGGGCCTGGCATTCTATCGCCTTAGGGCGATCTTCTAAATTGGTCAAATCGCTGACCCTCTATCAGCGACAAAACTTCCGCAAAAAGTCTGCCAACCAGCCGGTTGGCAGACTTGATTAACCCCCAAATGGAACCTTAACCTGTAAATCATCGTCCATAATTAGAACCTTTGACAGGAGGAAACTTATGTTTCAAAAAATATTTTTTGTAATTTCGTGTTTGATGCTTCTGGCTGGCTGTGTTGCCAGCCCTACCCCATCCACAAAAACCGGAAATCTATTAGGCAAACTGGCATACGATACTGCCCCACAATTCACAGAATCCGAATTGCAGGAACTGGTGGCGAGCCAGAACGAATTCGCAAATGCGATCTTCCTGGAACAGCTCGACCCCAAAGAAAACCTGGTCATGTCGCCCTACAGCCTCTACCAGGCGCTCAGCATGCTCTATGCCGGCGCAGCTGGCGAGACCGCCAATGAGATGCGGCTGGCAATGCGCCTGCCCTGGGAGGATGCCCGCTTGCACCGCCTGGTCAACGCGCTCAACCAGCAGCTGCTCAATTCCGCCGGCACAAAGGATGAGGATGGACAAGCCTTTGACCTGAAAATTCCCAACGCTCTTTGGGTTAACAAAAATGGCACCTTCGAGCAGGCTTTCCTGGATACCCTCTCTCAAAACTACGACACCGGGTTGAAAACACTCGATTTCACGGATGCCAGTGCCGCATCCGATGCCATCAACGCCTGGGTAGCGGAGCAAACTGCTCAGAAAATCACTCAGCTGGCTGAACCTTCCATGTTCAGCTCAGATACCGCCCTGGCACTGACCAGTGCGGTTTACTTCAAGGCTGCCTGGCTTCACCCTTTTAAAGAGACTGCCACAACCGATGCTCCCTTTACACTCCTTAGTGGTGAGCAGCAAAACGTGCCGACCATGCACCTGAGCGAAACACTCGACGTCAGCGTCACAGAAGAGCTCACCAAGGTGCGGCTGCCCTACGCGGGTGGGACGATGGTGATGGAAATCCTCATGCCCAGCCTTGACCTGTGGAATTCTCCAGATGGGATCGGACAGATTTGGTCAGGACAGTTGAATAACTCTGAAATGCAACCCGAACCCGTTTCGCTGAGCCTACCAAAATTCCGCATCGAAACCCCGATCATGGATCTGATTCCAGCCCTCAAAGCGAGTGGAATGCAGCTTGCATTCACGGAAGAGGCAGATTTTTCAGGAATCAGCGGCGATCAATCCCTGTACGTCAGCACCATTGCGCAAAAAGCCTTTATTGACGTCAATGAGCAAGGCACCGAAGCCACTGTCGCCACCATCGCGGTCGTGGAACAAAAAATGGCGCCAGGCGGAGAACCTCTGCAGATAAGCATTGACCGCCCCTTCATTTACCAGATCCGCGATACATGGACCGGAACTATCTTGTTCATGGGCACGCTGATGCAGCCTTAAGCTCAAAGGGAACAAACAAGGTCAAAAAATCGTCCAATACTTAGCGGAATAAATAAGATCCGCAAGAGGAGAAAAAAATGAAAACAAGTAAAGCCCTTTTATACTTCGTCATCATCAGCGCCCTCATGCTTGGAGCATGCGTGCCTGTTGAAAGCCCGGTAGACCCCTACCCAGTGGATGAGCCAGAAGAACCCATCGTTGAAGAAAAACCAGGTGAAATCACGGACGCAAGCGGAGCCGTTGCTTACATCATCGACCCCCAGGCAGATCCTGAAGCCGTAAAGCAAATCGCGCAGTCTAATAACGAATTTGCGCTTGCCCTTTACCAAGCGCTGCGGGATGAAGACGGCAACCTGATCTACTCGCCTTATAGCATCTTCCAGGCGCTGCTTATGACGGGTGCCGGGGCGCAAGGCGAAACCGCCAGCCAGATGGCAAGCGTGCTGGGAGTGGATGTTAACGATCCTGCGACCCACAATTTGATGAACGCCCTCAACAAAGCGCTCACCTATCAACCAGAGTTTCTGGACGAAAACAGCCAACCCCTGATTTTCAACATCGCCAATGCCCTTTGGGCTCAGAAAGACTACCACTTTGAGCAAGCCTTCCTGGATACCCTTTCAGCCAATTACGACGCCGGGCTGAAACTGGTGGACTTCAACAAACCCGACGAAGCGCGCGCGCTTATCAACCTTTGGGTGGCTGCTCAAACCAACGACAAGATCAAAGACCTCATCCCAGAGGGCGTGCTCAGCAACATGACCCGCCTGGTACTCACCAACGCCATCTACTTCAAGGGCGCATGGTCGCATCGCTTTGAAGAAGAAGCCACCAAGGATGGCAGTTTCACCCTCGGCGATGGCAGCAGCGTAACGGTGCCCTTCATGCACGGCAATTTCACCACCTCTGCCCTGATAAGCGAAACAATCTCAGCAGTTGGGCTGCCCTATGAAGGCGGCACCTATGCCATGGCAGCCATTATGCCTTCGGCAAATTTTGCAGGCTTCGAGTCGCAGCTGACAGCCGCGGACCTGGAACAAATCCTGTCTGATCTGCAGTTAAGCTCAGCCAGGGTCGACCTGAGCATGCCAAAATTCCAGTCGGAAAGCCGCTTCGGACTGGCTGATGTACTGATGGAACTTGGTATGCCAAACGCTTTCGATGCTGAAAAAGCTGATTTTTCAGGTATGACCGGTAAGCCCGACTTGATGATCGGCTCGGTTCTGCACCAGGCCACCATCGACGTGAACGAGGAAGGCACTGAAGCAGCTGCGGCAACCGCGGTGGTGATGGAAGTGACCTCGATGCCCGGCGAGAGTTACACGATCAGCCTGGACAAGCCTTTCATCTATGTGATCTACGAAACCACCACCAATGCGATCGTCTTCATGGGGCGCGTGGTGAATCCGTAATTACTCAAAGACACAAAAAACTCCTGCTCTCGCAGGAGTTTTTTGTTGTTATGCTGATTTACCCAACCATGTAAGCCATGGAGACGGTTCCCGGACCGACGTGGCTGCCGATCACCGGGCTGACCTCCGAACGAATGATCTCGATCGGGTTCAGGCGCTCTTTTGCCATATTTTCCATGATCACCATGTCGTCAAATGCCAGGGCGTGGAAAGGTGCCAGGTGAACAGGGCTGCGCCCATCAACGCCTTTTTCAATCAGGTCCACCATGCGGATCAATGCTTTCTTGCGTGAGATTACGCTCTCAACCAATTCAATTTTGCCATCACGGATTTCCATGATCGGTTTCAGGTTTAGCGCCGAGCCGAGCAAGCGCTTGGCGGAGTTGATGCGCCCGCCGCGATGCAGGTACTCGAGCGAGTCCACGGTGAAATAGACGCCAATACGCCCGTAGGCATCCTGGGCTAATTCGTGGCATTCTTTCAGGCTTGCGCCTTTTTCAGCCGCACGCGCGACTTCTAAAACCATCAAACCGAGCGCCATGGAAACAATTTTCGAGTCGAACACGATCAGGTTTTCAGGGTCGCCCAGTTCGGCACTCGCCTGAAGGGCAGAGTTGATCGTGGCTGAGATGCCGCTGGAAATGCCCAGGTAGAGCACCTGTTTGCCAGCGTCAAGCAGCTTACCGAAAAGCTCGAGGAATTGCCCCACTGTCACCTGGCTGGTTGTGGCCATGCTCTTGGATTGACTTAACTGCTGGTAAAACTCCTCAGCCTGGATGTCGATCCCGTCATAGTAGGATTTGCCTTCCCAATTGACCGTTAACGGCAGGACTGGGATTTGAAATTGATCCACATATTCCTTGGGCAGGTAAGCGGAAGAATCGGTTGCAATGATAACTTTATCCATGGTATCCTCATCAAGCGTATTTCATGGAAGTATAGCATATCTGTCCTCAACCCTGTTTGGTCAATCCTATACGATTGCAAAATTTTCGCGAGGTTTTGGGGCTATCAGATAGGTTTTGATAGTTACAGAAACCCCACCAGTGATATCATGACCACATCTTACTGGACGCATCGGTCCTAAAAAGGGATATAGCGCGTCTGAGAAAGGAACTTATGGAAAAAATTGAAATAGATAACAAAAGTGATATCGATGAAGGTCAAATTGCTTCATCCCTCACAGAAGAGAAAGCTTTCGAAAAAAATGGCAGACTCAATCGCTCGTTCCTAATCCTGCTCATCGCTTTTGCGGCAGCAGTGCTGTTTGACCTGCTCTTCTTTGAAAAGATGTGGGGCTGGCAGTGGGCATTTGCGGTAAACCTTTACCTCATTGCTGCTGTTGTGAGTGCGCGCATGGAAAGCAAGCGCATTCCGCTAACGAGTGTCACCCTTATCGTGCTCACCAGCCTGACAGCTCTTCTGACGGGCTTCCGCAGTGCCAGTGCCACGACCACCGCACTCGTGCTCGTCAGTGGGCTTGGCATGCTGCTGGTGACAGCCAGTCTGTTGAATGGGCAGTGGATGCAGTTCCGCCTGCGGGAATTAATTGGGGAACTCTTTAAACTGATCCCATCGGGTGTGATTGGTCCACCACTGTTGATTTTGGAAGGTATCCAAAGTTCACAGGATAGCAAAGAGCAAAACCCACAAAAAAGTAAACGCGGACTGGCAGTCCTGCGCGGTGTGCTGATTACCATCCCCCTCTTGCTGCTATTTGGATTGCTGCTGGCTTCGGCAGACAAGATTTTTTCCGACATGCTCGGTTCCGCCTTCGACTGGCTAAAGTTCGACATTTTTGATAATTTCATCCCGCATACCTTAGCCATCCTGCTGCTCACCTGGCTTGGGTCTGCCGCGCTCTGGCACGCAATGACAAAAAGCGAAAAGCAATTGGAGCTCCAACCCGACAAACCCCTGTTCAAACCTTTCCTGGGAATGACAGAAACCAGCATTGCCTTAATTAGTCTGAATGTGCTGTTTGCCTTCTTCCTGGTGGTGCAATTTCGTTACTTTTTCGCCGGCTCCGCAAATGTGAGCATCGATGGCTTCACTTATGCCGAGTACGCGCGACGCGGATTCTTTGAGTTGGTTGCCGTCGCCTTGATTGCCAGCGTGTTGTACTTTAGCCTGGCATCCTTCACCAAACACGACACACAGGCTAAAAGACGCGCTTTTTCGGTGATGGCGGGCTTGCTGCTGGTACAGGTCGGCGTGATGCTGATTTCGGCTTTCCAGCGTCTGCGCCTGTATGAGCAGGCTTACGGCTTCACCAGTTTGCGCCTGGCAGCACATGTCTTCATGGTCTTCGTTGGGCTGCTTTTGCTGGCCTTGATCCTGATGGAACTGACGAATTCTTTCCGCAGGCTGGGGCTGGTGTTGATGCTCGGCTTTTTGGCTTTCGCATTGGTGATGGTGGGGCTCAATGAAGACTCCCTGATCGCGCAACAGAACCTGGAAAGGGCTATACAGGGTGAAAAGCTTGATGCAGCTTACCTGGTTCACGAACTCTCCAACGACGCAGTACCAACGCTTTTCCGCTATATGGATGACGGGGAACTTGACCCTGAAGTGCAGGTAAAGTTGCAGGTGGTGATGGGTTGCCGCTATGGTCATTACGAAGAAGTTTACGGAAAAGTTCCCTGGCAATCCACCACGATTCCCACGCTCGTTGCGGGAAAACTTTACGAGCAGCACAAGGATTCCCTCAGTAAGCTTCCCAGCGTAACCATTGATGGCGAGAGAATTTGGTGCTACGGCGAGCCGGATTTCTAGCCTAAGCATACTTTGCTTCATCAACAGCCAGCTTAGCCTGGCTGTTTTGTTTCTTCGACATTCATTTTGTCGGCGTAGGTCGGAATGAACCTTCGTAGGGTGGGTTGGCGTTCAAGAGTATAGGAATTATGAGGGCGTTTAAAAGTCAACCAACCATAACAGGAGCCCGCCTTACAAAAAAATGATTCAATGTGCTTGTGCTGCGGTGGGTAGGCTATAAACCGGTGTGTTCCTGCACATGCATCATGACGCCAACCCACCCTACCTGCACATCTCCCAAATCAACATATGAATTGCGGTATGATTACCGCAAAAGGTCCTCGCCATGCAACCCCAATCACTCACTCCCCAGGATGCCACCGGTCTGCTCAGCCTGATCGGTTTGATTGCCCTTTTTGTTGGGTTGTTAATTCTGACCAGGCGCACACAGCTTAAACACCAGCAGCAGGCTCGAACCAATCCCTCTCCAGCGGCAAAACCTTTCCCTCAAACCTCCAGCTACACCCAGCGGCTCCCATCCTTCAGGCCGGAAGATCTGCCTGAGAGGCAGGCTGCCCTGCGCCAGGCCTTCAAGGCGTGGCAGGCTGCTTACCTGCTGCGGGGACTGGACGGACAAACAGAATTTTTGCGCGGCGAAACCTACAAACGCGGCTTACGCTACCAGCTGACCAGCACGAGCCTGGCACAAGGACTGGGGCTGTTCATCCAGACGCAAATGGCACAAAATGGCGATGATTCGCGCGGAAGATTCGAGCACATGCTGGCATACTTGCTGGCACACCCCGCCCAGGACCGTCCTGCCCTAAGCAGCTGGCTCTCCATGCCCGACCTGCCCACCTCTCCCAGCCTTGAGCCCGACCTGCACGCCGAAGCCTGGATCCTGGCTGCGCTTTTGGCTGCCAGGCAGCAGTGGGGTAGTTTGCAGCAATTTGATCTCGACCAGATCTTCGAGGAACGCTCACAGGCTTTGCTTGAAGCCCTCAACACCAATTCTGAGAACCAGGCAGGGATCTTTAGCCCGCTCTTGTTCAAGATCATCTCCCAGCAGGTGCCCGATCCGCTTTGGCAAACACAAACCGGGGCGGACTGGAAAGAGTTGACACCGCAGCTCCGTGAGAAAAATGGACTTCCCGGCAGGCAGGATGCCTTGAGCTTGCTGCAAATTGGGCTTTATGGGCTCTTATTCCCTGAAAACAGTGTTCCTGAATGGTCCGACCTAGCATATTTGCGCCTGAAACGTGCATTTTCCGACCAGGAAGCGCTTGAAGGCAATATCGAAGAGGGGTTTTCGCGCCTTGCCAGCTTAAGCTGCTGTGTACCTCTGGCTCTACTTGAGAAAAAGGGGGAAGATCCGGATCAGCTCTGGTCGCGCCTCAACCAGGCACAGCCTGACAAACAGGATTCTCTGGGAGCGAGTTTGCGGTTGATCGCGATGATGAGTCTGGCAGAAACGCTCTGGTTGGAATGAAAGTGTTTTAGCTTACAACATCGGAATAGATCGGATTTCCACCCTGGGGATCAATTCCAAAAAATATTCCTGCTGGATGGTGGTGTAGTCCTTGCTGGAAATATAGGCCGCACGGAAAGCAGCTGCACGCCTGGCAATCTCGACCAGGTCCAGCCCGCGAACAAATCCATCCACCAAACCAGCGCACAATGCCCCTCTCGCGCCGGTAACTCGCAAAACCGGCACCTTTATAGGTGAAGCCATGACCATCAGGCTCTTCGCAGAAAGCAGTACGCCGCCGTTTTCCAACATCAGTGCCACATACTCAATCCCCTGTTGTAAAAAGCTCATGGCTGCCCGCTTGGCCATGTCGAAGTTCTTTATCTCAAAGCCAACCAAGCGCTCCGCTTCGGTCACTTCCGGGTAAAGCAGCCAGGGAATTTCCTTGATCCCAAGGTTATAAGGCACCGCAGTTGCATCAAAAACAACCTGAACGCCTTTCGCTTTCAGCATTCGGATCAAGTTAGCATAAAAGTCTTCGGGCACACCCGGCGGTATGCTTCCAGCAACGACCCAGATATCACCAGGATTGGCATATTTGCCCGCTTTTTCCATCATCTCATCGATTGCACCAAGCAGGACGTGTGGACCGGGTTCATTGACCAGCATGTACCAATCATTGGATTCTTCCTGGACAACCGTGTTGGTGCGGGTTTCGCCATCCACCCAAACAAAATCCGTCTTGATACCCAGCCTGGTCAGCCCATCCTCAAGCATCTTTCCGGCGCCCCCACCCACCCAGGCAAGCGCCAGACTGGACTGCCCGAGCACAGTCAGACCCCGTGATGCATTGAAACCTTTTCCTCCCCAATCCAAATGGGCTGGAGCGGCACGCAAGATCTCGTTGAATTTGAGGCGATTGACCACCAAAGTCCTGTCAACGCTGGGGTTGGGGGTGAGAGTAATAATCATACAAATATTTTATCAGTTAAAGACTTATTAACAAAAGTTTAAGCTTCGATATTATTTAATTTTTTGGAATAGTATTCGTCCGAAGTTGATAATTGCCAACAGAAGTATCAAGGCGCAGGTTTTCCAGGAAGCAGGCTGTGCGCGTTTCAGATGTCAGCCAATTGCCAACTGCATGCCAGGCAGGTTCAAGATCCCTGCCGACTTCGTTTTTGATGCGCCCGCCCCTGCCAAGCCAGAAGACAGGGCTGCCCACAGCAGGCTGAGTGAATACCCGCATGTGGCGTTTTGAGTTTACTTCCACCAGCAGCCTGTCCAACTCAGGCGTCCCCAGGCTGAGCAGTTGAAGAAAAGCCGCCTGGCAATCCATGCCTGCTTCGCTGACGTAAGGCAAACTCCCACCTGCCCCAGCCTCATAGGAAAAATCATTGATGCAGCCGGAAGCCTGTGATACTTGCTCCATTAATTCAACCGAATCGCTCAGCGTATTGAGCTTGAAAAGCAGATCAGCGTCCGGCGTGCGCTGTCTCCATTCGTTCAGCGATACATCCAGCAGCAGCAGGTTGCCGCTGGGAAAACCCAGGTTCTCATCAAGACCAAGGCTAAAATAAACCGTGGAGCTCGCTGCCCCATCGCGCGTTAGCACCAGCCAGAGGCTTTCGTTGGCTGCGACTGCACACGGCGAGGTAAAACTCACGCTCACCCAGTTATAGCTTTCCGTCGGGATCGCGCTTGCGAGCAGAACTGCCTCAGCCCGAATGGTCCCTGAAGGCTGCCCGGCAGCATCAGTTTGTATCTGGAAGCGGACCTGGTCCTGAGGGGCACCGATTTTCCTCATCCGTACGCTGATTGAAGCAATATTTACAGCATCTGGAAATTGGCAGGACTGTGCCAGGCTTTTTTGTGCAAGGGACGCACCCAAAGACTGATAACCCTGCTGGATCGGGCTGTGCCCAAGGATATCCGTACGCGCCGGCCACTGCCGCCAGCGCATGCGCTCAAACCAACCACGGCAAATCACCTGGCTCTTGCTTGCTTTGGTTGCAGGCAAAAGCTGGCTGACAGGCAGCGCCAAGCGCTTCAGACTCGTGTCCCGCAGCAGCAGCGCCTGCTCCTCGCTCAACACCCCACACTTGAGCCGCAGCTCCTTGATGCCGTAGATATCCTGGCTGGTGAGGTCGTCCTTCCAATCTGTCTGGGCAATTGCGCCATAATCCTTGCCGGGTTCCAGGCTCCGGTAATGCACAGCCACACGATTCGCCAGGTCATCCAGGGAGGACTCAAGTCCCGTAGTCCCGATTGGCTGACTGACCCGGTCCACGTAGCCCCACCATGCCAATCGGTCTGAAGGGTCATAGATTTCGACCGTGGAACCGAGCAAACTCTGCAACTCCGCAAAACTAATCGCCTGATTTTCCACGCTCAGCAGCGCCTGCTGCGGACCGCCAATGGCGTCCCAACTCAGTTTGAGCGGCTTCAACCCCATCACCTGCGTTCTATCGGTCAGAATGGTGCGCCAGCTCATGGCAGCCTCCATGCCGGGCGATACCAGGCTTTGACCAATAGTGTTCGTGTGATTGGCGCAGAGCCGCTCGCCTCACGTTGAAAGCAATAAAACCGCTGCATGCTGCCTGGTAGCAAATGATGCCCGGGACCAACCCGCAAATGCGTGCTCAGTTCCAACCCGGCGCTTTCAGACCAGACCGCCTGCCGCATTTGGTCATCGATCAGGCTGGCGTTGTATTTCAAAGCCCCGATGGCATGGTAAGCGCCAAAGCTTTGCTGCGGAAGTAGTAAAAAATCATCCAATTGCAGGCGGTGTGCCCCGGTGCCAATATGGAAAGCTTGCAACACCAGCTGGTGTCCCACAGCAAAGCTGCGTAAAGGCAAATCCCCCCAGGGAATGAGCAGTGGCTCCATGCGCAGGCTGGCTTGCCCAGATTCCAGGTCTGTGGCAGGTCCTAGCCAGACCGGAATGCTGTCCACGAGCAATTGCCAGCGTAACTTGAGGTTGTCTTCGGCTGGTGCGCCAAAAAAGCGCAATAAAGGCAGCAAGCCTATCCTATTTACCCTGGTTACATCCAGCGAAGAGATCGTCCAACTTGCCAGGCTGTGCCAACCGCTGCCGCTCCAGTCGTAGCGGCAGTATTCCCCGGATGACGCTCCAGCGTCCGTCAGCACAGTCCCCCCAACCCCGTTTTCCGCTTCAAAGACCAGGTTTGGCAGGTTACCGCTCCCAGGCAGGCACATGCTTCCGAGCCAGAAGTCAGCCAGAGGTTCCGCGCTGGTCATGTTCTTCAGCTCCAGACGCAGCGGAAGCTGCACGAGGTTCCCAATTGCCAACAGGTCAATATCAAACCAGTTATCGTGCCCGAGGGAGGCATCGTCGTGGTTATAAAGCGTCAACCCATTTGTGATGCCCGAGGCAGACGTGTTGGAGATCGGCAGGGCAACCTCGTCTCCATAGAAAAGGTTCTCCCGTTCCCAGTTCAACTCCAACCGGAAGCTTCCGCCTTCGGTTGAGAGCAGATGACCTGGCAAAACCTGCCAATCAAATTGCGCCAAAGGCGAATAGAGGAAACAATCGCGCGTCTCGCTCCAAACCCGCAAACACAAGTCCTGATTGCGTTCGGAAGCCAGGCGCAGGGATTGAAAGCCTTCGGTCACGGCTCTCAGTTCCTGCAGGGAGCCCTTCACGCTGACGATGGTGCGTTCCTTAACGCTTTCAGCAGAACTTGTTTGCATCTCCCACTCGCAGCCAAGCATCCCCGGCAGCATCGCTGCCCCCTGAAGCTCGAACCAAGCCAGCCCTGATGTGTTGCTCAAGAAGCCTAAGGACAATGGGGTTTTCACCGCCAGCTCTCGCTTTCCAGCCATTCCCATTGAAGATGCGCAGAACTCTGGGCATTTTGCAGTTCCTGCAGACGCAGCCTATCCATCTGCAAATCGAACTGGCGCTTGAGATGCTCCGCCCACAGCTGCAGCTGTGCCCGGTCAGCCGAAAGATTGGAATGGCTGCTGAGATCGTAATGCAACACTGTGCTGATCAGGATGGCTGCCGCGCCGCTGAGAAGAGCCGGCAAACAATTATCAGGCAGGTCGCCCGTAAGCTCACCATCCAAGCCGGCAATGCTATAAGCATGGCTCAGGCTCAGGTTGATCTCCTCCAGTGCCAGCCGCACAGCCTCTTCGCGGGTTTCCTGCGGTGCTGCCAGCGCGTGTGGATCCAGAAATTGTGTGCCCAGGCGCTGGGTGATGCTGCTCAGTGTGATCATTCCTTGCTCCTTTTGCCTGTCTTTGCCCGTTTATCGTGCAAGGCTTGATAGTCTTCAGGTGTGAATTTTCGCTTCCAGCCGCGGGCGTCGATGATGGTCAGGCTGCCGTCCGCGTGCAAGGCGTAGGTCAGCGCCCCGGGACCGACCAGGTCTTCAACCACTTGTTTCAAAATATCCTCTCGCATGTTTCCTCCATTTGCCCCGCATGGATCGAAATCATGCGGGGCAGTGATAAATCGCTTACTTGCTGGCGCGCAAGCCGTCTTCCAGGGCGGTGCCCAGGATATAGCTGACCAACAGCGCCAGGATGCCAGCCAATTGATCCCCATCCAGCGGAAAATCAGGCTTGACAACTTTGATGATCATGAACACCAATCCCACCAGGGTCGCCCAAAACTTACGTGAACCTAAGAGGGTCTTCCATTTCTCCATGCCATTCTCCTTTCGAACCTAAACAACATTGCACTTGAACAGGGGGCGGAAGTCGTTGACCCACACAGCCAGGTAGTGGCGCACCTTCAGGCGGTGTTCGTCATTACTGAAGACCGCGGGCGAAAGCTCGTCGCCAGCAATGAAGATCTCAGGAGCAAGCCCAAAACGCTCTCCCACAAAGATCGCCGGTGCCACACGGGGGTCACAGGCAGCTGCCCAATCGTTGGCATCCGTCCATTCCGGCACCACCAGGGGCACAGCACTGCCCTTCAGGACGTTGTCATAGACATAATCAGGCTCGCGCACCAGCGAACCAGTACAGATCTCCATGGCTGCTTTTTGCAGCGAACGCCCAACCAGGATGTACTTGGGGTTGACTGCCATACGTGGACCTGTGCCGTAAAAAGAGCTGGCGTCCTTGATCAGCATCGGCTGGTTGTACACGTTCCCGCTCACCACGTCCCAGTTGGTGTGGTTGAGGGCGATCGTGTCGAGGTTGGCATGCCCGCCCGCGGTCGTCACAGGAGTGACATTGAACAACAGGCTGCCGTCAGCCAGATAGGGACCAGTCCCACCATTAACCGTGAAGATCTCTGCTACCAGTTTTGAAATTTTGCGCATGCCGGCAGATGCCAGCTCGCGTGCGTAGGAACGCAGCTTGCGGGTTTCATCCCGGTCGATAAGCTCCAGTGTCAGGGGGATATAGCCGCCATATTTGACGAAACTGGCTGTTTCAGAAGAGTCGCCAACCTGCAGCTCTGTGTATGCGCCGCCTTCAGCAATGCTCGGCAGGTCGCCAACCGTACCGATCAGCGTGCCAGTGATATCGTGCAGACTGTTGAAGTGTTCCTGCACGGTGATGTCTTTCCACCAGTCATAGCCAGCCTTGCCGAGTTCCTCCCAGGTGTTGGTGACCAGTTTGTTGAGGCTGTTTTTGACCAGCCCGGTAAAATCGGCGGTTGTCGCCAGTTGGGCACGCTCAGGGAAGTATCCGCCGTGCAGGTCATAGTCGCCAGTGGTGCTGAGGTAAAGTTCACGGATGCCCGAAAGGCGCGGCACAGACGCTGAAACCAACTGCTTTTCGCGCGGCGCGCCAAACAGGTCATCCACGGCTGCCTGAAGCCGCTCGCCGGGCTCGATCATGCCTTCAATCCTTGCGGGTCCCTGTACACTTTTTGCGCCTTCGTAGTCCCCGAGCATGGTGTGGGCTTCACGCAGCGCCGCTTTGAGCTCGGCAGGCGCAAAAGTGCGGTCCTGGAACTGTTTGCGGATGCGCTGCTGCATCCCCACGGGCAGGCGCGTGCTCGCCAAAGAGCTTTCCAGCAGGTATGCGCTCATCTCAGAGCGCATCGCCCGCATCTCTGAAAGCTGCTCCTGCAGTTCAGGGCTTGCTGAGGCAGGACGCTCTTCCACTGCCGTTTCGGTTGACCCATTAAGGTCGTTGTTTAGATTTGGTTGCATGTTTTTTCCTCCAATTTGTAACGGTTTGATTCCAAGTTGATTGAGCGCGCGCAAAAAGATCCCACCGCGTGCCGGGTTGTAGACCAGGTCGACGGAGTAGATCTTGAGGATCTTCTCCACCTTGCCGGACTTGCCCTTGAACAATACATCTGCCGAAAAGCCCACTCTCACCGCTGGCTCGTCGCTGGCTTCCAGCACCTGCCTGCCGATTTCGGCGAGCACCTTTGCGGACGGACCAAAAGCGGTTAGTTCAGCACGTACACCGCAGGCAGCTTCGTCCCAACGGGTGTCGCGCAGCACCCCGGCGATATCACGCACCGAGCGGGCGCTCAGGCTGTGATCCACGAAACAATTGACGCCTTCCCAGAGTGCCAGCGACTCGCGCAGCACCTCCGCCGGGAACTCCCAACCGTTTGCCACCCCGGCGGTGATCGCCAGGATCTCAAAGCGGTCCTTACTGACAGGGTTTACCTCCAGATTCAGATGCTCTCTGAATTCACCCATTCAACTCCTTTCCTTTCTTCCATTCCAGAAGCTTCCTTTGCCCCACGCAAGATTCTCTTCTGTATCTACTCATGTTTGCTCTGGCTCTCCTTAACTGCGGGCAATTGCTCGCCCATGAAGCGATAAACCAGGCGCAGCAATTCCTCCGAGCTGATAAAACCCTTCTCGTGCAATCCAGAAGCGATCGCCACAGCTTTCTGCCCGGCATCCGCCAATTCCACATTATCCCGGGCAGAGATATCTCCGCCAGAGACGGTAATCGGGGCAGTAAGATCTACACTTTGATCAAAATAGGCCCGCCTTTCAACGACTACACGCAGCAAATCCTGCAGGATCCAGCACATTGCCCTCTGACGCTCCGCAAAGCGGCGATAGCTCGGATTGCCCGATGCCTCAGCCGTGGTTTTGGTCGATGATTCCGGCTCAGCCAAAAAGTGCAGCGGCAGCCCCACGCCAGCCGCGATCATCTTCTTGATTGCCAGACCATCGCTCGAGGCATCCAGCGCTTCCAGCTTTGGCGCGATGACCGACCATTCTTCGTTCTCATCCGTCACCAAGACAGAACCAGGCGCCGGCGGATGAAGTGCCAGCTGCGCCTGCCGGTTGGCACGCGCGCTTTCATTGGCAAACCTCGCCCTCACCACGTAAACAAAAGCGTTGCGGAAGCGGTTCAACCGCACCCGGTCCTCCAGCCAGGCGCTGTAGCGCGAGAGCCACTTCAGGATTGGCGCCAGGTCGCTTTCGCCCCACTGAGACCCAGCTGGGCGGTTGACGGCGTAGTGCAGCATGACTGGGGGAAAACTGCCGCCCTCTTCGGGTCTGTCCCTGCCTGGCTGGTAAGCCGGATAGATCCTCTCCTCGCCCATCAGACCCGCTGTACCCACGTAGAAAAGTTCCTGCTCAACGTCTGTTTCGCTCGACTCGATCCTGGCAATATCGGCACTTGGGATGACCCGCAGATAACTCATTCCCGAAGGGTCAGTTGAAAGCAGCAGGAACAAGTTGCCGCTGAGCACCAGTTCATCCGAAAGCTCGCCCGTCCGCAAACTGAGATGGTTCAGGCGGTGCTCCCAAAAATACTCCAGGAATGCCTTGGTTGCTGCATGCGGGCAGCTCAGCACGAACCCGCCGCCTGCGACGTAAGTGGTGGTCAGTTCGGTGATGCGCCGCGCCAGGGGATTGAAACGCCAGGCATCCATGCAGTCTGCCAGCACGTCCTGCCGGTCATAAGCCAGGCGGTCGCGCGGGCTATCCCCAGCCTGCCAGGCACCCACCAGCAAGGTGTTTTCGGTTTCTTCCAGACTCAGCTGCATCTGGTGTGCTTCAGTTTGAGGTTGAAGCCCTAAAAATTGGCGAAATTGTTCACCCAGCCAGCTCATGCTGCCACCACCTGGCATTGCACAATATCAGCCTTACACTTGCCCACCACCGGGCAAACTTCGCCGTCCAGCGGACAGATCACCCTGGCTGCATCTGTGCGCCCAAAATACGCCAGGACGTCAGCAGGCGTGCCATTCCAGCGATCGTAATCCATATAGTTGCCCACGCCGCCGATCGCCGGACCCCTTTCGGAGGTCTGGTGGATCAGCCAGTGGTCGACGCCTTTGGGCATGCGCGGTGGGCAGGGATACTCGGGCGTGTACTGCGGAAAAGGACGCCGGTAGTAGTACTGTGCCAGCCACCAGTCCACCTTTGGCAGGTCCGCCACCCTCAGGTTGGCATCCACCCACATTGCCCGGGAGTAGACAATCGGCAAACGCCCGGTTTCCTGCTCGAGCAGTTCAAGCGCGGTCCGCAGGGTGTTGGTGATTACCGCCCGGGTCTGCCCATGCTCCAACTCCACATCCAGCACCAGCCGTACCTGGTCCAGGTTGATCCCCTCCAGGATTTTCAGAAAACTATCCACCTGTTTTAGGGCAGGCTCTCCCGGGTAAAGCACGTGGTAGGGCAGCACGCAAGCGCCCATCGCCATAGCCTTTTGGGAAAAGTGCCTGAACATCGGGTCACGATAGCCCCACGAAACGCCCGTCCGGATCGCGATGAAGTTCACCGCGGGCTCGTGGGCTGCAATCTGATCAAAATCAGGCATCTGTGTCAGGTCGGCACTGGCGTTATAACGCGACAGGTCAATCCCAAAAGCAAATTCCTGATTACGCACAAAATAACTCATCAAAAACCTCCATCCATTTCCAAAATCGGGTCACTGGCAGGGATCAACACGGACTGAATTGATAGACCCCAGCTTTGCTCGTCCAAAACCGCAACCATTGCCGCCGAGAGCACCAGATCATCATGCAACAAGCCGCCCTCTGGGTCGCGCGCGCCTTCGGGCACGCTCCACCGAAGCAACCGTTCGGGTCCGGAGCTGACTTCTGCCTTCAGACCAGCCAGCTGGCGGTAGAAAAGTGCCTGAAGGCGGTCTTGCTCGGCCGCCATCTGCCCCAAAAGTGGGTTCGTGCTCCACTCGTTGGGCGCACTTCGCGGAGAAAAATCCTGGAAGCGCCCCGTATCCACCACCGCCAGGAATCCCCACCCCAGGCGTGATTTCAACTGACTGGTAAATTGCAGCGTGATCACACGCTCGCCCAACTTGTCGCGCAGGAAGGACCCCACGCCCGCTCCCACGCCGCTGGCGTCCACCACGATCTTTTCCGGCTGCCACAGCTCTGCCAGGCGCAGCAAGCGCGCGTAGAGCGTGCTGTGCCTTTCGCCCTGCCAAAGCTGCCGGTTGACTACCCGGTAAATCGGTTTTCCCACCAGGTCTTCACCCAGCAGCGAAAAGTCCAACTCCACCACTGTCACCGCTGTCAGATCCCGGTCGGGATTTTCAAGCTCGGTGTTTGCTCCGCCCTGCCGCAGGGCTTCGTCCTCCCCCGCCAGGTCGATCAACAAGGCGTAGCGTTTGCCCGGCAAGGGGGTCTCGAGGGCAGTATGAGCGCCCTGCATCAAACCAAGCCGGCTGGGATTGAACAACCCGCCGGCGAAATCAATCTCCTCGCTAAAAAACTGGCTGCGCACCATCGGGTGGCTGCGCCCCATGCGCGCGATCTGCTCATCCACAAAGGTGCCGTAAGCCGGCACTTCCCGCCTGACCTCTTCAGCTGTAATCTGAAACACCCGGCGGATGCTATCACGCGCTTCTGCTTCCCTGGCAGCTCGCAATTCACGCGATAAAAGGGTCTGAGCGCTCCAGGCAGTTCCCCAAAAGACGCGCGTGGCGTTGGTGGAGGCTGCCATGGGGGCAATTTGCTTGTCGTACTTGGCAATTTCAATATCCTGCGCTTCGTCCAGCGAAAGCAGGGTGGAGGCGGTGGCGCCGACAATGTTGGAACTGGGTGCTGCTGAAAGAAAAGTGAGATGGGATTTGTGGAAGCGGTAGTGATTGCCAGCGCTTTTGTGCCATTTGCCGCGCGTCAGGAAGTTGGCTTCCAGGGCAGTTTCCAGGCGGCGCATGGCGTTCAGGCTTTGCGGCTGATAGGTCGGCGAGAGTTTCACCATCTCAGCCCCTTCTTCCGCCAGTAATGCCATCAGGTAGACCTCGAGCTGCGCCTGCATCAGGTTTTTGCCGGATTGGCGCGGAAATATGACCACAATCGAGAGTCCCTGGTTGTGAAGAACGGATTGCACGATCACATTGGCGGCTGCCTGCTGGTAAGTGCGCAGTTTGATCCCGCCAAAAACGCGCGTGAAGTTGGAAACAAGTCGCAGGGAACGCAAAAAGTCCGGTCGGCTCAGTTTCTCTGTTTCCGAGAGGCGCATGCGCTGAGGATAGCTAAAGTCCGTTCTGGGGAGAGCGAGTGTTTCAGTCATGGCTGACCTCACCCATCTGCTTCACCTCCTGGCCAAAATCTGTCAGGCGCTTTAACAGTTCCATCGAATCGGCGTTCTTTTCCGGACCAAGCAGCACGACATTCACGCGCAGCAAGGAAGCCATGCGCGAACAGGTCAGTCCCAGCAGATCAAGCGCTTTCGCCAGGTTGACGGGATAATCATCCTCACCGGTGCTCTCCGCGGCACGCACAAAACGCTTCATGGTGCGCGAGAGGATGCTGATCTCTTCGTCGAGGTCGCGTTTGGCAGCTTCAGAAAGCTGCAGTCGTTCAGCCGGGCTGAAATCTGCCAGAAAAGCTTCCCGTTCAGCCAATTTGACCTCCAGATCCCTGTGCGCCTGCCGGAGTGAGCCCGCCGCGTTCGGGCGGGCTTTTCCGGTCGGCTGCGTAGAAGCCTGGCAAGTGGGGTTTGAGTGTCGCATGTTACGCTGCCTCCTTATATAGAACTTTTGTTCTATTTATGGACATAGTTTAGCGTGTTTCCCTGTGCTTGGATAGAGGTCAAAAGTTGCCAATTTCATAAGAAAATGTCATCTTGTACACTCGCGGGTATACTTGCTATATGTTTTCCAGGAGGTTGACAGATGCGCCGAAAAGACCGTGAGATGGACCAGGATTTTGCCCGTGAAGTGATCGACCGCAGCCAATTTGGCGTTTTGGCTTGCGTCACCCCTGAAGGTAAGCCTTATGCCGTCCCGCTCTCCATCGCGAGAGATGGCGACCTACTCTTCTTCCATTCCGCCACGGCTGGCAGCAAGGTGGACTACCTGCCGGATGGGCAGGAGGTTGCGCTGACGTTCGTCTCGCGCGTCCAGGTGCCGGATCTGTTCAGCCCGGAGGAGCTCGCGGCTCTGCTGAGCCAACCCGAGGCGGCATCTATGCTGGGCTCCAAAGTTTTCACGACCGAGTTCGAGTCCGCCTGCGTGCAGGGCAGGGTCTACGAACTGACGGAATCAGCAGATAAGCTATTTGGACTACGCTGTATTTGCGAGAAGTTCACGCCGGATAAAATGTCACTTTTTGAGCTCGCGGCAAACGGAGCCTTGAAGATCACGAAAGTGTATGAGATCCGGATTGAGAGCCTGACAGGTAAACGCAAGCGTTTTGACGCGCAGGGGAATGAACTGAAATGGCAAGCGAAAGGCTAAAAATCCGGCAGCTTGAGCCCGTTTTGCTTTAGCCAGCGCCGCTGAGTTTCGTAGCCTGGCAGCATCTGTCCCAAAAAGGTCCAGAACGCCCGCGAATGATCGTGGTGGCGGGTGTGCGCCAATTCGTGCACAACCACATACTCGAGCGCTTCCGGTGGCACCATCGCCAGCCGCAGCGAGAAATTAAGCGAATTCTTCCGGCTGCATGATCCCCAGCGCGTTTTTGCCCCCGTGATGCGGATCGATTTAACCTGTAAACCCCACATTTTTGCATATTTCTCAGCAACCGCTGTGACTGCCTTGCGCGTGGTTTCACGATAGAAGGTTTTGAGTCTTTCTGCCCCGTTCTTTTGCTCGCTCTTCGCCAGGAAGAAACCCTGCCCTTGCCTGAAAACCAGGCCCTTTACACCCTTTTCAGTCAGATGTAGTGGGTATTGCTGGCCACCCAGCCAGATCAACTCCCCTTCAGCAAAACGATATGCCTGTGCTGGCTCCGCGACTTTCGACATCAGAGCCCGCTTCTCGGCAATCCAGCCGGCATGCTGCTCCAGGAAGCCGGTGATCTGACGCTTGGGAGTCCCCATCGGCGCTTTCAGCACCACCTTGCCCCCAGGCAGCACCTGAATCATCAGGCGCTTGCGGCGCCGGTCATAGACGATCTCATCGGGTTGCGGAATCATGGGTTGATTATAAGCGCGGGTTTGAAATTGGATTAAGTAATTAGATTAGAGAGTAGCTCTTTTGAAAACGTCGGAGTTAGGAAAAAGAGCTCCCCGTTCGTGCCGGTCTCCAGACCGAGCACGGGATTTGACCGCAGGTCTCCAAATAAGGCGGGATGATAAACGTCGGAGTGAGGGAAAAGAGCCCTCATTCCGACCTACAAAAAAAAAGATAAAGGCAGATTGCCACGTCGCTTCGCTCCTCGCGATGACAAAGAGCTTGTTGGCAGCTGATTTCGGTTACAATCGGTGCATATGAAACTGCTCCACAAAGGCTGGATATTTTTCCTCGTCTTGCTGCTGTCTCTGACTTCCTGTAGTGGAGGTGAGAAGGCTTTGCCGCTCGTGTCTGCCCCTGACTCGCAAGGTCGGTTTGAATTTTCCATGCCCGAAGGTTGGCAGGGCGTGAATGAAGGCGACATCAGCACCTATACGCCCTCCGATTACACCGGCACTGAAGAAGACCTGCGCGTCCTGCTCTACCTTTCCCCCACCAACACGCTCAACACCGAACAACATATCGACACCGCCGAGCCGCTGATCCAGGATTTTCTCAGCAGCCACCTCGACAATTCTTACGAGGTTTTCAACCAGAGTGAAATCAAAGTCGACAAGTACCCTGCGCTAAAACTTGAGATTGCCAAACCCTACCAGGGAGCTTACATGATTGGCCAGGTGGTGATCACCGCCATGCCCGGCGTGGTAGTAATGTTTCTCAGCACAGGCACACAAGCCGATTGGGAAGCTTTCGAGCCGACCTTCCAAGCCATGCTGAAAGACTTCCACCTGGTCAGCGCCTACACCCCCACCCCTCCTCAAAATTAACCATGCGACCTCTCTGCCGATTTACCGCATTTCTGCTGCTGATAAGCCTGCTTACGGCCTGCGCCTACCAGACGACATTGCCCGGGCGAAGTGAGGTGCCGATCTACAAACCGCCACAGTTCGCCACTGTCACTCCCGCCCCAACGCCCACACCCCAGGCACCAGACTACATTCAAACCGGCAGCCCAATGCAGGTGCAAGCTGGCATGTATTCCTTTGAGCCTGTCACCACCTGGGATGAAAGCGGCGTGCCACTCACGGTGCAAATCAAGGATACTCTTGTCACGCTCAGCAATGCCGAAGAGACGCTCTTCTTCAGCCTGACAAGTGAGCCCGCGCCTTCAGGGTCCACATCGCAAGTCTGCCTGGATACGATCCTGCAGCGCATGACAGCAGACCTTTCTGACCTCCAGGTTAGTCAAGCCTATCCCGTAGCAACCCAAAACGGCACGGGGCTGCAGGTTAGGCTGCAAGCGAAGGTCTTCAGCCAGACTTCCATTGGCGCGCTCCAGGTGATCCAGGTAAACCAACGCTGCTTCAGCCTGTTTGGTCTGGCTACCTCGGAAGACTCTGCAGCACTTTGGGATCAATCAGGCCTGGAAATTTTCAACCAATTGCAGCAATCCGTGCGCTTTTTGGAACCCTCCCAATTAATGTACTGCGACGTAGCAACGGACGCCAGCTACGGCACCAGCCCCGAGAATCCCATCCGAACGGGCAACACCAACCTCTACGATGGACGCACCCGCCAGGAGACTTACCTGCTCACCTTACGCGGTCCTAACTTTGAAGAGGTTTTCTTTACGCGACTTGCGCCAGAGTTCAACCAGCTTGGCGCAGTCGTTGACCCATACCTCGTCGAATACGCCCAAATTCCTGAAGCCGTTACGCTGTATTTCGACATGAACACATTTGAAATGCTTTATGCTCCGCAGGGGTTCACCTGCGAGGCAGCCTTCCCAATCTCAGCCCCCTAAACGAAACCACCGCCATGTTCAAAAAATATCCCCCACAATTCTGGTTAATGCTGCTCGGTCTGATCATTTCGTCCACCGGTACCACCATGGTCTGGCCGTTCCTAACAATCTACGCCAGCGAAACACTCAACCTGCCCATGGCGGCAGTCACCAGCCTGATGAGCATCAACTCACTTTCCGGGCTGACCGCCTCGATTCTGGCTGGCTCGCTGGTCGACCGCTTTGGACGCAAAAGCGTCATGGCGGTGGGGCTCTTTGGTGCAGCACTGACATACTTTAGCTACATCTATGCCACTTCCTACTGGCATTTTGCGATTTTGATGTTAGCCTCGGGTCTCTTCAATCCGCTCTATCATCTTGGGTCGAATGCCATCCTGGCGGACATGCTCAGCCCTGCCGATCGTGTGCAGGGCTATAGCATCTTCCGCATGGGGCGTAATATCGGCGTGGCACTCGGACCGATCATTGGCGGTATTGTGCTTTCCAGCAACTACAGCCTGGGCTTTATGGGTGCCGCTCTTGCGCTGGCGCTTTATGGGCTGATCACACTCTTCTTCCTGCGTGAAACCCTGGTGCGCGATCCTGACGCCAAACCCGAAACGATCAGGGATCAGATCCGGGTCTACCGGCAGGCTTTGAATAACAAACCCTTTGCCCACATGGTTGGCGCCTTTACCCTGATGGAGATCTGCGCTGCTTTGATGTGGGTGTTACTGGCCGTTTATCTCAAACAAAACTTTGGCTTGTCCGAAGCTACCTACAGCTGGATTCCGACGACCAACGCCTTGATGGTCGTTTTCCTGCAGGTATTTATTACCCGAGCGATGAAACCGTACCGTGATACGCAGGTGATGCCTGTCGGCGCCTTCTTTTATATGATTGCTATGCTGATCGTGGGGATCAGCAGCCAGTTCTGGGGCTTTTGGCTGGCAATGGTTGTGCTGACGGTCGGAGAGTTGATCACCGCCCCAACCGCAACCACCTTTGTCGCAAACCTGGCTCCATTGGATCAACGCGGGCGCTACCTGGGAGTCTTTGGGCTTACCTGGCATGTTGCCCTGGCGATTGGTCCATTTGCTGCGGGAGTGCTCACGGATGCGTTTGGTATCCGCTCACCCTGGTTTTTTGGCGCGGTAGTTGGCGCGCTGTCTGTCTATGCTTTTGCAATGTTGGATAGAAGAAGGAAACAATCGGAGTTCATTTCCTGACCCACCAAACGATTTTTCCGTAGGGAAGGGGCTCGTCCCGTTCCGGGTAAATAGAAGAAATTATACGTAGGGTGGATTGGCGTAAAAATGCGTTGGAATCTGGAGAGCCTTTAGAAGCCAACTCACCGATTAAATATGAGGTTTTTGTGTTGGTGGGTTGACTATAAGCCGATAGTTTTTGGTAAGAATTGGCTGACGTCAACCCACCCTACCCACATGATCCCTCCCACCACATGGCCAAACGTAACAACACAAGGCCGTTCCCCACAACAAACATTTACCACACATACAAACGAATCTTTTGTAGGGAAGGGGCTTGACCCCTTCAACATAGATGTAAAAAATCGTGTGTAGGGTGGGTTGGCGTAAAAATGCGTTGGTGGGTTGACTATAAGTCGATAGTTTTTGGTAAGAATTGGCTGACGTCAAC
>CAZOYK010000005.1:31228-34337 GCA_964584065.1 uncultured Anaerolineaceae bacterium
GTTGGTGGGTTGACTATAAGTCGATAGTTTTTGGTAAGAATTGGCTGACGTCAACCCACCCTACCCACTTAACCCCTTCCACCACACCAAACCAGAATGGCGCGGGACCTTTCCCTACCTGCTATCAACTTCTTGACAAGCTCAGCATACCCCATGATAAAATAGAACATATATTCTATTATCGTGGGTGCCAAATTGACACAGATGTTTGTCTTCAATCAACAAGGGGAAGTGCAGGTTCGCGAAGTTGCTGAGCGGCCAGAATTCGTGGTGCAAACCATCAACCGCGGCGACTGGGAACGTTACCTGCCCTATGAGCCTTCGCCATCGCAAGCCTGGCAAGCCGTACGCGTTAACCGCCTGGTGGTGGTCACACCGCTCATAACCCCGGATGAGTACCCACAAATAAAGCTCACCCCGCGTGAGTTTCAAACTTTACAAGGCTTGTGTTCGGGCAAAACAGCAGCGCAGATCGGCTACCAACTGCACATTCAAGCCCGCACAGTACACCGCCATTTCAACAACCTGCGCGCCAAGTTTAAATCCCAAACGCTGGCTGAGCTCTCAGCCAAAGCTGCCGCTCTGGACCTAGTCAGACCCGATCTGGATGAGTTATTCGATTAGTTTTTCGTCAAAAGCTGAAAAGTTTAGCCGGCTTTAGGTGGCAGCAGCTTGGATTCGGGCGGTAAAATCACGGCATCCCATAAAGCCTTTGCGATCGTCAGAGCCGCCTCAGGATTCCCGAGCGCAGCCGAAGCGCGTGCGGCATAATTGAGCCTGATGCCGTCATCCGCCAGCCAGTGAGTCAGCATTGCCCGGAATTCGCCCACGTTCTGCACCAAAGCCCCAGCCTGGTGGCTTAGCAGGTAGCGCACGTTGCCCTCCTCCTGACCCGGCAGGTAATCGATCAGCAGGATCGGCAAACCGGCTGCCAACCCCTCGGAGATGATCAGCCCACCAGCCTTGGTCACCAGCACGTCGGATGCCATCATCCATTGGGGCACATTTTTCTCAAAATTACGCACTTCCAGCGGAAAGTCATAATGGCTGCCGATCAGATCTTGGTAAAGCTCATCATTCCCGCCTGCGATTACCACCGCCTGCACCGGGGTCGTGAAATTCTCCAATGCCTGGAGATAATCCTGCAGATTGCTCACGCGGCTGCTGCCGACAAAGAGCAAAGTCAGGCGGTTTGGGTCAAGCCCAAGCGAACCGCGCAGTGCTTGCTTTTCCACCTGGTTGAGGGCAAAGTCCGGGCTGACCGGGATCCCTGAGATCACCAGCTTCTCTTCGGGTACGCCGCTTTCAAGCGCTTTCACCTTCACCCACTCGTTCGCGATGTAAAATCGGTCAGGCTCAGGCGAAAACCAAAGCGCGTGTACATCTGCCAGGTCGGTTACGACGGTATAAGCAGGAATTTTGGAGTCGGCATCCTGCAGCACTTTGCCGATTGGATTGTTGAACATCTCGTTGGTGTTCAAGATCACATCCGGTTTGTAGTCGCGGATCGTGTCGGCCATGATCTTTTGCAGCATAAGCGTCAGTGCGCTTTCGACCACCTCGCTCACCAGGCGCGAATCGCTGACCTCATAGCTAAGGCGGTAGAGCCCCGGGCTGAAGCGCACACTGCGATCGTAACCCTTCTCGATGGGCTTCATTACTGTGGGGGTATCAGTCTCCTGGATCGGGTTGGTAACCAGGCTCTCAACCTGGTTTGGATACAAAACTTCAAGCGCTCTCGAAACCGAAAGTGCCGCGCTGCGATGCCCATAACCGGCATCACTGGTAACGATCAGGCAGCGTTTTTTCTGCATAGCCAATCACCCTGAACTCTGCAATCGCAGGTTCAGCTCCATTCATAGTAATTCTTTTGCAACACGGGCTCGATTATACCGCTGTGTGACGATTCTTTTGCGCGTGATAATAAAGGCTGACCAGCCTTGTTCATGGGATTTCAACACAACCTTAGAGAAACGCAACTTCTGCAAAAGAGATGCCGCTTCTCAGATTGCACCTGCACCGCAATAGTCTTAACAAAAAACAGGTTGAAAATTACGCAAAGATTGCGCTGCGGTGAAAATCTATCAAGAAGGTCTTACCAGGGAAGAAAAGTGCTTACTTCTTGTCCTTCTTCTTGCCTTTCTTCTCTTTCTTTTCCTTCTTTTCTTTCTTTTCCTTCTTATCCTTATCCTTGCCCATTTCTTCCTCCATTTCTTCGAGTTTGATTTCCTCTGGTTCCCAGAAACTGATCAGATCACCAGCCGTAGCCTTGGTGAGATCTGCCCAGTGCTTGAGATCCAGCGAAAGATAAGCTAAAGAGCCTGTCGGCAGCGTATCCACCTTGCCGTCCAACAACTGCAGGAGAGCTTCCAGGCCGGGGTTATGCCCCACAACCATCACGCGTTCAATTTCATCGGGCAGTTCCTTCAGTTCCGTGATGTAATTTTCAGGCTCACCCATGTAGAAAGGATCAACGAATTTGATTTCGCCTTTGAACTTGGCTTCCTCAGCGACTAATTCAGCCGTCTGCCTGGCCCTTTTCGCGGGAGATGAGAGGATAAGCTGGGGCACCAACTCAGTCATCGTAAGTACTTTGCCGATCAGATTGGCAGCAACTTCGCCACGATGCTTCAGTGGGCGATCGAAATCCTTCAGTTTTTCATTTTTCCAGCTGGATTTTGCGTGTCGCAATATTAACAATGTTTTGGTCATTTTCTTTCTCCCGAAAACAGCCTTATTGTTGGAACCCTAAAATCATAACATACGAATCGTAATTAATTTGTTAAGATTCATAGCAAACCTGACACAAATCCGTGTTTTGCTGGTACTCTACCCGCCTAAGCTTTAGTAGAATCGCTTGGCTGTTTTGCGATACAATGCCATCGGGAGATCTTGATGATTTTCTTGACTTACGATATTAATCTTTTACTTTTCGCGGCAGGTTTTGGCTGGATCATTGCCCGCCTGGCGCTTTTTGCCATCCACAAACGCGGCAGCCTGCTGCGCGAGCTAACCCTGGCTGTCTTGTTTCTATATTTATGGTTCCTGATCCAACGCACGCTGGAACCCTTCATCCTGGTGCTTGACCGCACGCCCGAACCTCCCAACC
>CAZOYK010000006.1:0-20476 GCA_964584065.1 uncultured Anaerolineaceae bacterium
AGTATTCAGGATAGGGAGCATCTTGTTGAAAATGTCACCGTAACCACCAGCGTACTCCGCGACAACAGTGATACCATACTCATTGGTAGCATTGAAGTCGGAGATGATCTTGGCAATCGCTGCTTCACGTGCAGAACCGGTGTGCTGATGCCACCAAACGATTTCCTTGGCTGGTTCTACACCCGCCCATGGATCCTCAACAACGGGTTCCTCAACAACTGGTTCCTCAACAACTGGTTCTTCAACTACAGGTTCTTCAACTACAGGTTCCTCAACTACAGGTTCCTCAACAACGGGTTCCTCAACTACGGGAACCTCAGTCGGTTTGGCGCAGGCACCTAGTACCATTGCCGCAATCATCACGATTGCAAGTAGACCAAACAATTTTCTTCTCATTTGTCAAAACCTCCATTTTGAACAGATAGTATGATTGATATCGGGTTTATTCCCGTAATATCCAAATGTATTTTAACCCTTTAAGCCGGTTGTGGCAATTCCCTGTGTAAATTGCTTTTGTGTCAGGAAATAGACAATCAGGATAGGGATAATCGTGATCACTGCGCCAGCCATCAACAAATGCGTTTGGGGTCCAGCTTCCTGCACAAATCCGTGTAGACCCACCATCAATGGTCGCCAGGTGTCCCTGGTTGTAACAAGCAAAGGCCACTGGAAGGCGTTCCATGCACCGGTAAAACCAAACAAAAGCACAGTCATAATCGGTGCTTTGCTGATCGGCATCACAACCTGGATGAGAAAACGCAAATGGTCACATCCATCAATGCGCGCCGCATCCCATAATTCCTTTGGGATCTGCGCGAAAAACTGACGCAGCAAGAAAATGCTGAAAGCATTTGCCATAAAAGGCACAGTGAGAGCCCAGTAAGTATTGATCCAGGTGCCACCCGGCAGCGGTATAATGGTGCCGCGAATGAGAAGATAGTTCGGGATCAATGTGACCGATTCAGGGATCATCATTGTTGCCAGAAAAATGGCGAAAATTACGTTCTTACCCTTAAAATCAATCCTGCCAAAGGCATAGCCAGAGAGAATTGAAGTAAAAAGAAGACCAGCCAGAGTGCCAAGCGTAATCAGCACGCTGTTTAAAAAGTATTTTGAAAAACTCGCTTGATCCCAGGCTTGGATGAAGTTTATCCACTGGGGCACTGCCGGCCACATCTTGCGGGTAATGGTTTCGCCTAATGTCATCAGCGAATTCGATATCATCCAATAGAACGGAAAGATGAAAATAAGTGCGCCACCAATCAGTATCAGATAAAGAAAAGCTTTACCCAGAATCCTGCCGGTGCGGTTGATTACCTCAGTTTTTTTGAGGGTAGGCTGTGCCAATGTATTATCCATAAAAGACCCGCTCTCCCATTAACTTGTTTTGTGCCAGTGTCAATCCCAGGATAATGATAAACAAAACGATTGCCTGAGCCGTGGCTACGCTATACTGATTTGCTTTGTAAAAACGATCAAACACCAGCAGACTGGTTGTAACTACCGTATTCTGCGCGCTGGGTGTGCGCATAACATAGATGTGATTGAAAGCTTTGAAGGTGCCAATAAAACCAATCAAGGTCAAATAAAAAGTGACCGGAGAGATCATCGGAATTGTTATATGCCAAAAGCGGTCCCATTTGGACCCTCCGTCCATTTCTGCGGCTTCGTAGATTTCCTTTGGAATATTCCCCAAACCCGAAAGAAAAATGACGGTGTTGTAGCCCACAAACGACCATATACCAAAAAATATAATTGTCAAAAGCGCCAGGCTGGGTCCGCCCGCAAGACCTGAAACGTCAAGTCCAAGCAGGTTCAAAACCGGCTTGGGTTCAAAGCGCCATCTCAGCGGATCCATACCAAAAAAGCCAATCAATCGGTTCGCAAGCGAGGTTTCCCTGCTGGAAAAGATAATCTGAAAAACCACCGCGGTGCTGATTGACGGGGTAATGTACGGCAAAAAGTAGATCATGCGGAAAACTTGCTTGCCTTGGATGTCTTGATAAAGTATGTATGCCAGTACCAGGCCAATAATAATTTCCGCCGGAACCGTCCCCAACGCATAGTAGATAGTCACAATCAAAGAATTAAGGAAATTTTGGTTTCCAGTTTCATACATCAGTCCCCACCCAGTGAGAAAAACAACACCACCCAGAATGAGGACCACAGCTCCGAGAATATGAGCAATACGCGAACCATTATTCATATTTTGGAAAGCTTTTCTCCACACAAAGAAACCGAGAACAAACAATCCCAAACCTGCCAGAAGTACTAACAAATTACCCCACGACCCGAATATGAGCAAGTAATTAGCTCCGCCAATATAGGGTCCCTTGGTGACCTGCCAGTTGAACAGGCTCATATAGACTGAGTAGCCAATTGGAAAAATGCCAAAAATAAAAATTATTATCAGCGCGGGAAGAGTGAAAAGGATACCGGTAATTTGATCCTTCAACTCTTGCTGTTTAAATGCGCTTCGACCTTTGGTTGAAATGAGTTTACTGGTAGATTCCATAGCACCTCAGAGCTTAAATATTTCTCGACTGGTCATTACGACCATAACTAACAATTTATTCTACTTTATTCTGACAAGATTTTTTATCAAGCAAATTCTTCCACACAATAAGTTTATTCTAACTTAAGATAGGGCAAAATCCTAGAATTGAACCAGGGAAACTGTCGGTAATCAGTAAAAAGCCCAGGTCATCGAGCAAAACGATGCCTTCCCAGTTCCTGGCAATATTGTAATCGAGCAGTTCAAGGTACACTGGAGCTTGATCGATCCGCAATATTTGGTCATCTTCAATCTGAAGTTGCACCAATCTCTCAACCGGCTCGTTTTTCGCGTGCGTTTCGCCTTCCCCATATTCCAGCAGCAAAGCATCCTGATCTATCGCAAGATGCGTGTCACCAGGAAAGAAATAGTTCATCACCCAAAATTTACCAGTCTGATCACTGACCGTCGCATCAGTAATACGATAGTCAACAGTAGGAAATGGAATTTCCTGCTCAAGTTCCAGGTCCAGACTGTATTGATAAGCAACCGGCATCCTGTCGCCTTGCGTGGTGTTGTGCTCATATATTATGTAAAGCTTGCCATTCAAATGAGTCATCGCCTCAAAAGTCGCGTTTCGCACACTTGAAAACGGCACAAGCTCCACGAGCGACTCAGGGTCAAGAGTGATACTCTCAAGTTCACCCTGGACCTCACCCCGGATTAGATACCCCATCATAGGATTTCCCGCCCGGCTTTCAATGGTCAGGTAAACCTCCTGTCCCACAAACAAAATCGACTCAAATCCTTCAAACCCTTTGATGACTTTCCGCAAATCAGAATTCAATATCGGAACATCTCTGATCAGCAATTCAAGATCAGGATTCTCGATTGCCTGCAGCAGGTCCTCTTTTGCGATCGTAAACAAGTTTGCTTCCCGTGAGAATTCTTTCCCTTCCGGAAACTGTGGAAGCAATACCAGGTCTTCACCAAACCATGCCAACCCGGAATATTCAAAACTTGCAGCCTGAATTCTTTCTGGAATTTTTAGCGATATTACTTCCGCCTCTTCAAGCAACGGCTGGCTATTGGGAGTTGTGGATGTCTGAGTGCCTATAACCTCAACGACATTGCCAGAATCAGTCGGTTGAACAATGCTTTCAAGTGCCTTCGTAGGCTCCGTACCAACCAGAATACTATTATTGCTACACGCAGTAATGGTTAATATTAAAATGCTTACTATTATTAATTTGATCAGTTTCAATGGCGTTATTCCCACGCGCTGAGATCAAATACCGCAACCACCGGGTCGTGGTCACTCGAAGCTTCCCGCGGCAAGGTCAGGCTGTTGATGTGGACCACTTCATAGCTCTTCAGCCTGGGTGTCAATGCTTTGCTTACCAGGATCTGATCCAGAATCTGGCCATTTCCCTCGTATAAGTAGGTAAAGCGTTGGCTTTCAGCCAATGTAAAGGAAAGATTTTCAAGCAACCCACCCTCAAGCGTTTCCATGCTCTCGCTCCAGGGGAAGTCATTCAGGTCCCCGAGCACAACGACAAATGCCTTCGGATTGATGTCCAGAATATCCCGGACAAAACCATTCACGGCCTTCGCCTGGGCAATCCTCTGCCTTTCGCTCGGTCTCTGCGGAGGCTGCTGATCGCCAAAAAGTGGTCCATCCCCACCCTTCGAATTGAAGTGATTACCGATCACATAAATGTCCTGTCCGTTAAAGACAAACTGCGCGATGATGGGTTTTCGGCTGTCAAAAAATGCTGAATTTCCCGGCCAGATCCTGCCCGGGTTTAAGGTGAGCATCGCGCGTCCATTCTCATTCGATAAGCCAACCTCTTCATCCGCTTTGCCAGTCGGGGCAGCAGGCAGGCTCAAGCCCCGCTCGGTTCGATACAAAATAGCGGTCCTTATATTGCCGCCCTCGATTCCCCCATCCGCGTTGTGCAGTGGGTCGATGTTCAATGCACTGTAAACCACCTGTCCTTTGCTGACATCCACGATATCATCGATCAAGCTGGCCAGGTTACCCTCAGCGCTGACCTGCCCTGAGTCCAAGCTGCCGTCATCATCCATGATTTCTTGCAGCACCAGGATGTCTGGCGCTTTCAAAAGTTCCACGATCTCCCGGGCGATCTGCCTTGAGCGTTCCACTACCTGCAGGCTGGTGAAGTTCTCAAGGTTATAGGTCGCTACTGCCAGTTCCCAATCTTTCTGAACCCCTCGAGCATCATTGGGCTTGAAGGGCACATTTTGGCTTAAAACTGGCTTCTTCAAGGGCTGGATGCGATAATTCCCAAAATCGTAGTCCACCACGCCCACAATCGGCTCACTAAAGACCGCACCCACATGGATCTCCGGCATCATGATGAACGCATCGTCCAGCATAATTCTCTCGGGATTGGGGTCATTTTCCTGCAAGATTAAGACACCTTCTTCCGAAAAAATGCCGGCGTTTTGACCATTATCTCCAACAACCGAAACTTCGTTATAGCCATTACGTGTTGAAACCGCTATTGCATCATTGATCTGCACCAGCATGCTTTCCAGGCTCTCAAAGAAGTCCATGCCGTCTTCCTGAGGGTCAATCGGCTTTTTGCTCTGCCCCACATATCCGTTTACGTCGTTCTCAATCACCTGGTCAGGAAGGATCCTGCCATCCTGCCCGATTACAACTGGCGCCGGCAAAGGCTGATTTTGGCTCAACACAGTCACCTTCTTTGCCACCAGGGTTGTGATGGTCAGCGAGTTTTCGCCCAAACCTGCAGGATTCCACTCCCGCACCCAACCCTCTTCAATTAAGACTTGATCTCCCGGTTTTGCCTTCGAATACATCTGAAGATCGACGTAGATCGCCTCAGATGTGCGTTCGTCTCCATCCGGTGTGAGGCTCTGCAGGTAAAAACCGTCACCATCCACCGCTGTGACTACTCCAATGACTCTCGCGATTGTCTCACCTTCCAGTGGTGAGCGATGGGTTATCCCCTGGATTTGGTTAATCGCTGTCCCGCCGTCGCTTGTAGGCAAAGAAACACTTGTTGAGGTCGCAGTTGGTAAAGCCGTAGGAGTCTGGGCAATACAACTCGCGCACAATAGCATCAAACATAAAGTGATAAGGGTATTTTTCAAATCGCTCTCCTTGTGATAGTCAGATATTTTACATGATTTACTTGTCAGCTGTGTTCACACGATTGGAATGCGATAAAATTGTGTCATGGAACTTCATGCGGCAATTTCAAAAACATCTCGTTACTCATCAGTTGCGCAAGGGGACAAAGTTGAGATCATCGAGCGTCCCCGCGGCGGCATCTCCATTATTATGGCTGAGGGTAAGCTAAGTGGTCGTCGGTCAAGATCGATCGCCATGAAAGCTGTACATTCGATCCTGAGCCTCATTGCCAGTGGATTGCATGACGGTGCGGCTTCCAGAACCGTTCTCAGAAACATAAATGATGAACATAAAGGGAAGGCTCAGGTCGATTTAAGCATCATTTCCTGTGATCTCGAGTCTCAATCCATCGTCATCACAAAAAATAACGCAACCCCGGTTCTGACCGTTTTCGAAGGTACTGTAGATTATTTGCGATTCGATGATTCGATCAATGCTGAGCCATCTCTTGAACCCTCTGTGTATCAGTTCGAAATAAAAGAAGGTCGCGATTTCATCCTGGTCTCCGACGGCATCCTCCAGGCAGGGACTCAATACGAGCAAGCGCTGGATCTGCAGGTTTCGCTTGAATCTCTTTTTGAAGATGATGAGCCTGCTGTTCAGGAAGTTGCTGATGCGATCCTCAACCAGGCGATCAACCAGGATCTTGGCAGACCATGTGACGACATGACAGTCACAGTTTTGCGTATCTCAGCGGCTCCCCCCACCAATATCCGCCGGGAGTGCGTTCACTTTCCTATCACTGACCAAAAATAAAGGAGACGATCTATGCACGAGGAAGTCATTCTGATCACTGGAGCAAATGGAGAAATCGGTCACGGTCTGATCCACCACCTTGCTGAGCAAAAGAAAGCGATTGTCGCCCTCGACCTCAATCCCCTGGATGAAGTGCTTCAGCCGCTTGTTCGTCATTGGCAGGTTGGTGACATTCTCAACTTTGCGCTGCTCGAAGAACTCTTCGAGGAGTACCATTTCAGTGTCATCTTCCATCTTGCCTCGATCCTCTCAACCAAGGCCGAACAGAATCCTGAACTTGCCCACAAGGTTAATGTGGAAGGCACCCTCAATCTGCTGCGTTTATCAGAAATCCAATCCAGGCGGGATTGTGTGCCTGTCAAGTTCATCTATCCCAGTTCCATCGCAGTCTATTGCATGCCTGACCTTGAGACAAAACAAGCAACTGGCAAGATTCGCGAAGACCAATTCACAACTCCTGCCACCATGTATGGCATCAACAAGCTTTATTGTGAAAGCCTTGGGCGTTACTACAGCAAACACTACAAACAGCTTGCGAATAATGCCAATCCCGATGAGCTGCTCGATTTTCGGGCTCTGCGATTCCCTGGGTTGATCAGCTCCGAAACTGTCCCCACCGGCGGCACCAGCGACTATGGTCCTGAGATGCTGCATGCCGCGGCTAAGGGTGTTGCTTATAACTGCTTTGTGCGCCCTGATGCGAAACTGCCATTCATGGTCATGCCAGACGCAGTCAAATCGCTTATCGCGCTTAAGGAGGCTCCCCGTCAAGCTTTGACTCAGACTGTTTATAACGTCACCAGTTTCAGTCCGACTGCACAGGAGATCTACGATCTGACCCTTTCTGCTTTTCCAAAAGCTACCATTCTCTTTGCTCCGGACTGCCATCGACAATGCATCGTTGACTCCTGGCCGGCAGACATCGACGACTCTGCAGCCCAGCGGGATTGGGCCTGGCAGCCAGATTTCGGCTTCGAACGTGCTTTTTCGGAATACCTGGTGCCTGCGATCCGTGCGAGATATCAATAACAAGGAAATTTTATGCCTATTTATGAATACGTTTGTCAATCATGCAAACAAACCTTTGAAACAATTCGCCCCTTCAGCCAGGCTGATCAACCGATTACCTGCCCAAGCTGCGGAAAAACAGACGCCCGACGGCAACTATCGCTGGTGAACGCCTTCAGTTCCGGGAAAAGCCTCGGAGGAAGCAACTCCTGCAGTTCCTGTGCTTCCGGAAATTGCTCGAGCTGCGGGCATTCATGAAAACCGCAGATTATTTTCGCGGCAAGTCTGTTCTGATAACGGGTGGATCCAGTGGGATCGGCTTTGCCATCGCCAACGCCCTGGTTGAAATGGATGCGGTAGTTATCCTTTTGGCAAGAGATTACGAGAAACTCAAGACTGCAAAGGCTTCGATCCTGGAAAAATATCCAAAAGCTAAAGTCAAACTTGTTTCAGCCGATGTAACCGATGCGCAGACACTCATTGTGCTGCACGAAAAATATGTTCGCAACCATAACACACCCGATATCCTGATCAATTGCGCCGGAGTAGCCCGTCCGGGTTATGTCGAAGAAATACCGCTGGATGTCTATAAATGGACGATGGATATCGATTACCACGGTACTGTGAATATGATTAAGGTCCTTTTGCCAGACATGATCGAGCGAGGTTCCGGACACATCATCAACTTTTCTTCCCTGGCAGGCGTCATTGGCGTGTTTGGTTATACGGCTTATTCAGGCGCAAAATTTGCAATTAAAGGCTTCAGCGATGCCCTTCGGACCGAGCTCAAACCTAAAGGCATCAAGGTCAGCATTGTCTATCCCCCGGATACCGACACTCCTCAACTCGCCTGGGAGGATCAATACAAACCGTTTGAAACGCGCGAATTGGCAGGTTCCGATAAACCTATCCAGCCATCGTTAGTCGCCGGGGAGACTTTAAAAGCGGTTGCACGGGGTCGCTACAAAGTAGTTCCGGGGTTTAATGCGAAACTAACCTATTTTGTCGCCACCCGTGTTGGCAATTGGTTTAACCCGATCATGGACTTTATGGTTTCCCGAGCAACTAAAAAGAAAGCCAGACTTGACAAATGACCTAAGGCAGCACCCAGACGGTGCTGGTATTCGCTCTCTGATTGATCGCTGGCAGCAGGATCAGGAATTTCGGGAAAACATAACCTACTGGCAGGTCACGGCTGCACACGAAGCAGTCAGCACACCAATTCCTGCTTCGCTGGATCCCCGCCTGCACTCTGCGCTGAATTTGCTTGGCATAACGCAGCTTTATTCGCACCAGGCTGAAGCAGTTACGCGGGCTCACGATGGAGAAAACCTTGTGATTGCCACAGGCACTGCCAGCGGCAAGACGCTTTGCTACAACCTGCCAGCGGTTCAGCAAGCGCTTTCAAACCCCAATGCCCGCATCCTCTACTTGTTTCCCACCAAAGCTCTGACACAAGACCAACTCTCCAGTTTGGATCAGTTGCTCAAGGCAGTTCCCTCCAAAAAGCCCATGCCAGTCAACATCTTTGATGGCGACACACCGCAGCACATGCGGTCTGCGATGCGCAAGCAATCTGTCTTTCTTATGACCAACCCGGATATGCTTCACCAGGGCATCCTACCCCACCACGCCATCTGGCAGCCGTTTTTCCAGGGGCTCAGCCTGGTGATCATTGACGAAATGCACACGTACCGCGGTATTTTTGGCTCCCATTTTGCCAATTTGCTGCGCCGCCTCAACCGCATTGCAGCTTTTTATGGCGCGTTTCCCAAATTCATCCTAACTTCTGCCACGATCGCCAATCCGGTTGAACTGGCTGAGGTTCTGATTGAAGACCGCGTGAGCCTGATTGACAAAAGTGGTGCCCCCCAGGGCGAGAAGCACTTCCTGCTCTACAACCCACCTTTAGTCGATCAAAAACTGGGATTGCGGAAATCCAGTGTGCAGACGAGTGTCAATCTGGGGCTCTCGCTGCTGGAAGCCAAGCACCAGTCGCTGCTGTTTGCCCGCACCCGCCGCACGGTGGAAATGCTCCTGACCTACCTCCTCGAAAAAATGCCATACCAACAACGCTCAAAAGTACGCGGCTACCGCAGCGGCTACCTCAAGAGCGATCGCAGGGAAATCGAGCAGGGTTTCAAAAACGGCAGCATCCGCCTGGTGGTGGCCACCTCAGCCCTGGAACTTGGCATCGATATCGGGGAGCTCGAATCTGTCATTCTGGTCGGATATCCAGGCTCGATTGCCACCACTCTGCAGCGGGCAGGCCGCGCCGGCAGGAAGCAGCAGGATTCTCTCGCCCTCCTGGTTGCCACCAATGATGCCATGGATCAATATCTTGCGAATCATCCTGAATATCTCAGCAACTCACCTGAAAAAGCGCTTGTCGATCCGAACAACCTGCTCGTCCTCTACCAACACCTGCGCTGCGCAACCTTTGAACTGCCATTCTCGCCGGACGAAGGCTTTGGTCCTGTCGATCCCCTAAAACTAAACGAAATTTTTAAGGCGATGAGTGCCGCCGGGGAAGTGCTAAGCCGGAACGACTCGCACTTTTGGGTCGCGGATGCCTACCCTTCGGCTGAAATTTCCTTACGCTCTTCCACGCCAAACGTTGTTTCCCTGCTGGTTGAAGGACCCGATAAACCCACCCTGATTGGTCAGATGGACGCCCACAGCGCAGAATGGCTGGTCCATCCCCAGGCAGTGTATCTGCACGAAGCCGAGACTTACCTCGTCGAAGATCTCGACCTTGAGCAAGGCGTCTGCAAGCTCAAGCATGCACAGCCGGACTACTACACCCTGCCGACAATCAAAACCACCATTGAAAACTTTGCTGTGCGTTCCAGCCAAGCGCTTGGATCCTCCAACATCAGCAGTGGACCGCTTTCACTTTCCATCCGCGTGGAAGGTTTCAGGAAGATCCGCTGGCAGACCAACGAAACGCTCGAACGTTTGCCGCTGGACCTGCCGGCACGCGGTCTGGAAACGGAAGGCGCTTGGTTTTCCATCGGAGAAAGCCTGGTAAACCACCTCAAGGATCTTGCTTTGTGGAACTCAGACCCGAACATTTATGGTCCAGGCTGGCCTGCCCTCCGGCAAAAAATCCTGGCTCGGGATCAATACAAATGTGCCGCCTGCCATCAGACCTTCGCCCCTGGCGAACTGCATGTGCACCACATTCAGCCCTTCAAAACCTTTGCTGATCGTCTGCAAGCCAACACGCCTTCCAACCTGGTCACCTTGTGCCATCGCTGCCATTCAATTGTTGAAACCCGTGTGCGGGTCATTTCTGGCATGGCTGGAGCGCGTCACGCCTTGCGCAACATTGCTCCCTTGCTCATCATGTGCGACGATGCCGATATTGCCATGCTTTCCGAGCCAAAGTCAATCCTCAACAACGGTCAACCGGCCATTTTGGTTTACGACACGATTCCTGGCGGCGTAGGTCTTTCGAACCAGTTATTTGAAGATCATTGCTTTTGGGTTTCACGTGCTGCTGAAATGATCAGTGATTGCCCCTGTGAGGATGGCTGCCCGGCTTGCGTCGGTCCTTTTGGCGAGGACGGCTACGGCAGCAAGCGCGAATCCCTGGCTTTGCTGAAGGGACTGCTCAATGAGTGATTGGAACAATCTCTCCGAGAGGTTAAAGCGTCTTGGCGTTCAACTGGGCATTTCACAGCCTCTGCAGGCAAATGCGGGCAAAGCTCAACCGCTGGAAAAAATCGTCCCGGGTCGCAACCTTAGCACGATTTTCGGAGAAATTTTCTCCCTAAACCACTCTTATCCCGGGCATCACCAGCACGGTTTGCTGCCCCTTAGACCGCTCACTGCTCACCACTGGCTGGCGCAGTGGGCCAAGGCACCTGCCACACCGGCTCTTGAATCATTGGTCTTTTTGGATACCGAAACCACAGGTCTTTCCGGTGGGACGGGTACCATGCCCTTCATGATTGGCGCTGGTCGCTTCGTAGAAAACCAATTTGTGGTCGAACAGTTCTTTGTTCGTAACCCTGCCGAAGAAATCGCACAGCTGGCTGCCCTGTCTGAATTTGTTGAGGGTGTGGAGGGCATTGTCACTTACAACGGCAAATCGTTTGACCTGCCCATCATCAATACGCGCTACATCATGCAGCGCCTCTCGAACCCATTCATTGATGTTGCACACTTTGACCTGCTTCATTTCACCCGGCGAATCTGGAAATCGCGACTGGGTCAGTGCAATCTTGGCAACATCGAAAAGCACGTACTCGGATTCCAGCGGGAGCAAGAAGACATCCCCGGTTACCTCGTACCGGACTTTTACCGCGAATATCTCTTTACAGGCGATGCGACGCACATGCCTGGCATCTTTTATCATAACGAAGTTGACGTGCTCAGCCTCTCAGCGCTCTTCAGCTGGCTGGCAGCCATCCTCGAGGACCCTTCTGACGACCGCTTCACAGACCCCGGCGATCTGCTCTCAGTTGGGCAGGTTTTGGAAATCCTTCAACGTGAACAATTGGCAGACCAGGTTTACGCTTCCGATCGTCTGCAGCAACTTCCAGACACGGATCGTCAGAAAAGCCTCCTCTTGCGAGCCAGGCTTCAAAAACGCAAGGGAAACCTGGAAGAAGCCAGCGTTTTATGGCAGGAAGCGGCAGCAACTGGCACCCTCGAAGCTCTGATTGAGCTGGCAAAATATTTTGAACACCAGGTTTGCGACTACGAAGCGGCTCTGCGATGGACCGATCAAGCCTTATCCAATTGTTCTGATAACTCGCTGACCGATTCCCTCTTACACCGAAAAAACAGACTTGAAGGGAAATTGCTAAAGAAAAACGCCATAGACGTCAAGCCAGACAATTAATGAAATTTTCACTCTCTAAACACTTTACTCTCTCCCCCCAGGACAGAACTTCATGATATAGTTAATCGCTTAGCTTTTCATTCACATTTAAGGAGATTTTTTATGTCAGGACATTCGCATTGGTCCACGATTAAACGCAAAAAGGGTGCGGCAGACGCCAAAAAAGGCGCCATGTTCACCCGTCTCGCTCGCGAAATCGCACTTGCCGCACGTAATGGCGGCGGCGACCCCAGCATGAACGTTTCATTGGAGCTTGCCATTGAGCGCGCGCGAGCCAGCAATATGCCTAAAGACAGCATCGAACGCGCCATCAAACGAGGCACCGGTGATGACAAAGAAGGCACCGAATTGCTTGAGATCACCTACGAGGGCTACCTTGGCAAAGGCGCCTCTGCTATCATTGAATGTGTCACCGAAAATCGCAATCGAACGGTTGCAGATCTGCGCCACATCCTTTCCAAAGGCGGCGGCGACCTTGCAAGCAACGGCTCAGTCACCTGGCAGTTCGACCGCAAAGCTATCTACACCGTGAAATCAGATGGTAAAAACTTCGACAAAGCCTTCGAGGCTGCTCTCGAAGCTGGTGCGGATGACGTCACCGAAGAAGATGGCTACATTGAAATTATTGGACCTGCTGAAACCTTCAAGGCAATTCACGACAGCCTGGCGAATGCCGGCCTGAAAACTGAAGATGCCGGTTTGCGCATGATCCCCAAACAGGAAATAGAGCTCGACTCTGATCAGACGATTTCTGTCCTGAAAGTCATTTCTGCCCTTGAGGAAAGCGATGACGTTCAGAATGTTTATACCAACCTCAAATACACTGACGAGGATTTTGAGAAGTTGGAGGACAATTAAGCCTTAATGCTGATTTTGGGTATCGATCCAGGTCTGACTCGCACCGGCATCGGTCTCATTCGCCTCGATCAGCGCAATGAACCAGAATTGGTTCACTACGAAGTCATAGATTCAACGGCTGTGAGCTCAACCTCCAGCCGTTTGATTTTTCTCTATGAACGCTTAGCCGCTCTGATCGAGACTTATCAACCGACCGAATCTGCCATGGAAAAACTCTTCTTCCAGCGGAACATTACAACCGCCATGAGGGTTAGTGAAGCACGCGGCGTGGCAACTTACTGCCTCGCACGCTATGGACTTCCCATTGCTGAATACACACCCAACGAGGTCAAACAATCCGTCTCCGGGAATGGTCACGCGGATAAGAAACAGGTGCAGAGCATGGTGAAACTGCTGCTAAATCTGAGCGAAATCCCCCAGCCTGATGATGCTGCCGATGCCCTGGCAGTAGCGCTTTGTCACGCCAGCCACCTCAATCTGCGCCGCTTGATAGAGTAGCCTGATGATCACCAGCACTGCAAACGACCACATCAAAACCCTGCGTAAACTCGACCAGGCGAAAGAGCGCCGTTCCAGCGGCAACTTCCTGGCGGAAGGACTCAAGGCAGTTGGGCAGGCTTTTGATTCAGGCGCGCGTATTCACGAATTACTGATCTCTCCCGATCTGCTCATCAGTGATTATGGTCTTTCTCTAACTGAGCTTGCGAGAGAGCGTGAGATACCTATTCTTGAACTGAGTCCTTCAGTTTTTGCCACGCTTGCCCGCAAAGAAAAACCCCAGGGAATTGCGGCTCTCATCGCCCAAAACTGGTCAGATATTTGCGCAAGCTCCGCCCAACCCGGCTCATTTTGGGTGGCACTTGAATCGATCCAGAACCCGGGCAATTTGGGCACCATCCTGCGCACGTGCGACGCAGTCGGCGTCAGCGGTTTGATCCTGCTGGATGAATCCACCGATCCCTACGATCCTGCCGCTGTTAAAGCCTCAATGGGCTCGATCTTCACTGTTCCCCATTTTCGTGCTGGATTCAACGATTTTGCAGCATTTTTGCAGCGCAGCACAGACCTCAAGGTGATTGGAACCTCCGATAAAGCCACATCTTCAGCCTTTGGGGTTACCTTCCCGCAAACCATCCTTTTGCTTCTGGGCAGTGAAAGGCAAGGACTTTCGGACCAATACGTTTCCTTGTGCTCCCAAATGCTGCGCATACCCATGGAAGGAGCCTGCGATTCCCTCAACATTTCAGTTGCCGCAGGTGTTATGCTTTACCAAATCTACCAAAACCGCCAGCCACAACGGAGGCTATTATGATTGCATCAATATCCGGAAAAGTCATCCAACTCACCAAGGAAACCGTCATTATTGACATTAACGGTCTTGGGATTGAGATCTTCGTTCCCAAAACCCTCTTAGGCGAAACTGAAGTGGGTGATTTGCTCTACCTCCACACCTACATGCTGGTTCGTGAAGATAATATTTCCCTCTATGGTTTTGCCAGTCTCGAAGAAAAAGAATTTTTCCTTCAATTTTTGGCGGTTGGCGGGATTGGTCCAAAACTTTCGCTGTCAATCCTTTCCAGCCTTTCCATCGACAATATTCGCTCTGCCATCTTGAGTGAAAAGCCCGATTACTTCAGCCGCGTTCCCGGCATTGGCAAAAAAACCGCTCAAAAGATAATTATCCAGATGCAGGGAAAACTGCCTGACAGTGATGGTCTGTCTATCCGCAGCATTACGGATGTGGATGACGCCGTGGTCGATGCTCTCATCACCCTCGGATACAGCGTGGTTGAGGCGCAGACTGCATTGCAGACCATCCCCAAAGACACACCTGATGACGTAGAAGCGAAACTTCGCGTCGCCTTGCAGTATTTTGACCATTTTTAGACTCGCAATTTTTGCATCCATAGAGATGGTAAAATTAACGATTGAACATCTTTGAACAATTGGAAAAAACATGGGACTTTCTCGCGAATTAGGCATAGACCTCGGCACATTCAACACTCAGATTGCGGAAGGCAATCAAATCCTTCAGCAGGAGCCGACTGTGGTGGCGATTGTTGTCAACGAAATGAAACTGGTCGAATACGGCACGACCGCCCTCGGCATGATGGGGCGTGTGCCTGAATCGATCGAGGTAATTCGTCCCCTTCGTCACGGAGTGATTGCTGAATACGAGCTGACCGAGATCTACATGCGCGAGATGATCAAGAAAGTCACTGGTCCGACCCTCTTCTTCAAGCCCCGCCTGCTCATCACAGCCCCCTACGGTGTTACCAGCGTCGAGAAACGCGCCGTTGTTGAGGCTGGTCTTGGAGCTGGCGGTCGTGAGGTCAACATCATCCCGCAACCGTTGGCAGCGGCTATCGGCGTGGATCTCCCCATCAACACTCCCACAGGTAATATGATCATCTGTCTTGGAGCAGGCACCACGCAAGCAGCAGTTGTCTCCATGACCGGTATCGTCAGTGCGGAAACCAATCGAACTGCCGGGTTGAAACTCGACGAAGCCATCATTAGCTATGTTCGTAAGAAATTTGGTCTGATCATTGGGCAGCCAACCGCTGAACAACTCAAACTCAACATTGGGGCGGCCACCCAAACCCAGGAAGAAAAAACCATGGAAATCCAGGGACAGGACCAGGTTACTGGCCTGCCCAAACCCGCCAGCCTGACCACTAACGAAATCGTCGAAGCTTTGCAGCCTCCCCTTGAGGAAATTGTCGCAGCTATCCGCCGTGTTCTGGAAAAAACGCCTCCCGAATTGATCTCTGACATCATCGATCGCGGTGTGGCGCTTTGTGGGGGCACTTCCCTCCTGAAGGGTCTTGATAAATACCTTACGGTTGCCCTGGGTATCCCGGCCTATGTGGTTGAAAATCCGGTCACCTGCACCGTCGAAGGCGCCGCCAAGGGTTTTTCAATTCTGGAAGTAATTCTTCGCAACCAGGCGCGTTAATTTCACACCCTACAAGTAAAAAGTGATCGCCTGCAGACTCAAAACCGGGTCAATATTTGCGAGTCTGATGCCATCTGGCACTTTCAGCGTCACTGGCGCGTAATTCAGGATTGCCTTTACCCCACAATGGATCAGTTGATCCGCCATTTCCTGGGCATTTCCAGCTGGTACCGTCAGAATGGCGATCGGAATGCCGCGTGGGCAGATGTGGTTTTGCATCTCATTAACGTCTGTCACTGTTATTCCAGCAAAAGATTTTCCAATGATTTTTGGATCATTATCAAAAGCCATGACAATCTCAAATCCCTTATGGAAAAATCCATGGTAACTTAATAGTGCCTGCCCCAGGTTACCAACCCCCACCAGGACAACCTCCCAGATTTTATTCAAGTTTAAAATAGTGCGCAGTGACTCAAGCAAATTGATCACGTTATAGCCCATGCCCTGCTTTCCAAAACCACCAAGTAAAGATAAGTCTTTGCGGAATTGAGCGGAGGTGATCCCCAAAATCTCTGACATCTCCTGAGATGATACATACTCGCGACCTTCTCGAACAAGTTGATTTAGTTTCTGGATGTAAACAGGCAGTCTCGCTATAACAACTTCCGGAATTGATGATTTTTCCATAGGACCCTTATCAAAAATTTACTATAATAGAAGTTCAGAAAACGTCTTTGATGTTATCATGATAGTGTTCAATATATTATATAGGTTTTTGTCGGACGCATCGTGTTATGCTGATCACAGAACAAGTATCTAAGGAGTTCCTATGAAAGCTGGCAGCGTTATTTCGTACATTCTTGCAGCAATCTTTATTGTTTTTGGATTTCTGCTACTGCTCGGTTCGGGCGGTGAAGGCGGTACGCCTTCATGGATAATCTATGGGATCATACTTCTCATTTTGGGATTTGTCTTGATCTTTGCAGGCGTCCGACTGGCAGCTGCAGCAAAGCAGACCGTCCAGAATGTGACCCTGAACGTCGATCTCCCAGGCAATGTGAAGATGGATACCATCAAGTGCCAATCCTGCGGCGCTCCTTTGGCTCCGGATGACATGAAACTAGTCAATGGTGCTGTCACGGTGCAATGCCATAGCTGCGGCACAACCTATCAGATCACTGAAGAACCAAAATGGTAATCATATGAACAAACTTAAGCGTATTTTATTAATATTGAGTCTGCTCCTGTTGCTGATTCCGCTCGGATCAGCCCAGGCTCAGGATTATCGCTTTTCTCTGACCGCTTATGAAGTGGAAGCCTATCTCGAAGCGGATGGCACACTGACTCTGTATTACTACATGGATTTTAAAAACGATCCTGCCGGCCACGCAATCGAGTTCGTTGACCTGGGTTTACCGACCACTCAATATAAGCTTTCTGACATCAAGGCTGACATTAACGGATTGGAGATGCCTGATGTCAACGACTCGGCATACGTACAGGGAGCTGAACTTGCGCTTGGAAAGTATGCCATCCAACCCGGTGAATCTGGCGTTGTGACAGCATGGGTCTATGGCGTCAAGGGAGTTTTATCTGCGTACGACAGTGGAGATCGCGCGGATTATGCCAACTTCTTCTTTGTTCCGAACTATTTTGGATCCCAGTATGATCGCTCGCAAAACACCGAATACCGCATGACCATCATCCTGCCTCCTGCTGTTGGTGCGGATCAGGGCGTCTGGTACGAACCCTCCGGTTGGCCGGGTTCAAAAGAACCAGAAGCCACCATGACCACGGATGGTCGGGTCAACTATTCCTGGTACACCACCAATGCCAACGTCCACAGCACCTACTCTTTCGGTGCTGCGTTCCCTGCCTCCGCAATTCCTGCCGGGACACTGATAACCAAGGACACTTTCCCTTCTGATGGTGGATACGTAGAGCCCGATAATTATTCTGCGCCTAGTTTCTTCTCCAGACTGTGGAGCATTGTCAGTTGCGGTTTCTTTCCGCTTGTCTTTATTGGTTTATCAATTCTTGCCATTATCCAAGGCAAGAAGCAAACCGATAAACGCAAGATGCAATACCTGCCCCCTAAAATCTCCATAGAAGGAAAGGGCATCAAACGCGGTCTTACCGCTGTTGAAGCTGGCATTCTGCTGGAAGAACCTCTTGACAAGATCCTGACCATGATCCTCTTCGGGTTGCTGAAAAAAGAACTGGTAACTGTCATCAATCGAGATCCGCTGAAGATCGAAATTGCAGAGAAACTTCCCGAAGGTCTGTATCCTTATGAAGAGGCTTTCCTTGAAGCTTTCAAGGATGAAAACAAGATTACTCGTCGGACAGGGATCAAATCGCTTATGATTGACCTGGTCAAAGATGTTGCGGACAAAATGAAAGGTTTCAGTTCCAAGGAAACCAAAGCCTATTATCAGGATATTATCCGCCGTGCCTGGGAAGCAGTTGAAAGCGCCCAGACACCGGATATCAAAAGCGCGCAATACGACCACACTCTCGAGTGGACCATGCTCGACAAAGAATTTAACGACCGCACCCAGCGTACTTTTACCGGCACTCCTGTCTTTGTGCCGCGCTGGTGGCCCCGCTACGATCCGACCTATCAACCTGTGATGAGCAGCGGTGGCAGCGGCGGTGGATTGGCAGCCCCAACCACAGTCAGCACCGGATCTGGCGGAAGTCGTCCTTCTGTAAATCTGCCCAGTCTTCCTGGCGCGGATTTTGCCGCTTCAATGGTGACTGGCGCTTCCAACATGGCTGCCGGTGTGATTGGCAATGTGACGGACTTTACTTCCTCTGTTACCAACCGCACCAACCCAATCCCCGTAACCACTACCCGTAGTGGCAGCGGTGGTTTCCGCGGCAGTGGCGGAGGATCTTCCTGCGCTTGTGCCTGCGCTTGCGCTGGCTGTGCCTGTGCTTGCGCTGGTGGTGGTCGATAATCACCTGATTATCAGGGTCAACTGATGACGAAACCGCTCAGCGAAGGGATATACCAGTACGATATTGCAGATGCCGACTCCAAGTCGCGCATCCACTTGCGTGTCGATCCTGACCTGAGCGGACTGCTGGTGGTCAATGCCTCACGCGTTATGCATCTCAATCCCACCGCTGCTTATATGGCTTTTCTTACCCTCGAAAAAATTGATGAAAAAGCAGCTTTGCAAGCGCTTAAATCCCGCTTCAATGCTCCCTCAAAGCAATTAAGGCAGGATTACCTCGAGACGCGTGCGCGTGTGGAAGCTCTGATCGACGAAAAATCGGGCTTGTGCCCGGTCTGTGATCTCGGACTCGAAATAGATCTGCCATTTAGCTCGGAATTAAGCGCGCCCTACCGCATGGACCTCGCGATTACGTATCGCTGCAATAATGATTGCGCCCATTGCTATAATGCGCGCGTGCGCAACTACCCTGAGCTCCCGACCGAAAGCTGGAAATCCATCCTGGACAAAGTTTGGAGCCTGAAGATCCCCCACGTGGTTTTTACTGGTGGAGAACCTACTTTGCGCCCAGATTTACCGGAATTGGTCGCTTATGCCCAGCAAACCGGATTGGTGGCAGGTCTTAACACCAACGGACGGAAACTATCCGATTCCGTCTTTGTAGCAAGCCTCGTGGAAGCTGGTCTCGACCATGTCCAGATCACGCTTGAGTCGAACCGTCCCGAAGTGCACGATCATATGGTACGTCGACACGGCGCCTGGGAAGAAACAGTCCAGGGTATCCGTAATGCAGTCGACAGCAAGCTTTACATGATGACCAACACCACCCTGCTCGAAAATAACGAAGCTTATCTGCTTGAACTTCTGACATTCCTGCGGGATCTCGGCGTTCCGACTGTGGGATTGAACGCCTTGATCTACTCGGGTAAGGGCAGTACAGTCAATACCGGTCTGAAAGAGCAGGAACTGCCAAAGTTGCTTGAAATAGCAAGAGCTTTCACCCAGGAAAGCGGTCAGCGCCTGATCTGGTACACCCCCACCCAATACTGCCACTTTGACCCGCTTCAGCTTGACCTCGGCATCAAAGGCTGCACCGCTGCTTATTACAACATGTGCATCGAACCGGATGGTCAGGTCATCCCCTGCCAGTCTTACTACGAGGCACTCGGGGATTTTCTTTCCGCACCATGGTCTGCAATCTGGGAACATCCACTTGCGCTTTCTTTGCGCCAACGCAAGGACGTTCCAGACGCATGCCGAACCTGTGACTTTTTTATCGAGTGCGGTGGCGGCTGCCCGCTGGCTCGTGAACATCAAAACCCGCAGCCGATCTATCGCGATCTTGTGTTGAGAAGGAGCTAATTATGGCTGCTAAAAGTAATATACTACGCGCAATTAATGAACCAATTAAAAGCTTAACCCCTGGTTTTTACACCTATCACACTGCGCCTGAATCGCCTGATCA
>CAZOYK010000006.1:20486-33741 GCA_964584065.1 uncultured Anaerolineaceae bacterium
TCAATTCCGCCTTCATCTGCGCGTTGAACCTGACGGCGAAGGGATCCTGATTGTCAACGCCGCCACCGTGCTGCATCTTAATCAAACAGCCACTGAATTTGCCTATCATCTGATCCAGGGCAAGGATAACGTCGAAATTGTCGATGCCCTCTCCGAACGCTATAAAGTCCCCCGCGATGTTCTCATGCGTGATGTCCAGCTGTTTATCGACCAGATCCTCTATCTCGGTCGCCAGAATGACCTCTCACCATCTGCCACCATCGGTTTTGAGTCCCATGTTTTTGACAAAAACCTCAGTGCTCCCATGCGCATCGATTGCTGCCTCACCCATCGTACCTTCTCTGACGCAGATGAGCACCTGCTGGCAGCCAACGAGCTGACCACCGAAGACTGGAAAACACTCCTGACCAAGCTGTTCAATGCTGGCATTCCTCATGTGGTCTTTTTTGGCGGGGAGCCCACCCTACGCGATGACCTGCTGGAACTCATGGCTTTCACTGAGCAGCTCGGGCTTGTCAGCGGCTTGGTTTCTTCGGACCCCAATCTCAAAAATCCCACCTTTCTGCAGCCACTGATTGAAGCCGGTCTTGATCACCTCACTTTCAGCCTCGATCCCTCAAGTCCGGACGATTTGCAGGGTTTATCGAATATTCTTGACCAGGACCTATTCACTTGCCTGCGCCTGCCTGTTCATCCTGATCGCGATTACCATGAACTTGTACACGAACTGCAGAATCTTGGTGCCAACGCCTTCAACTTCCTCCCGGAAGATGAATTCTCGCATGCTCACGCCAGCCAACTGCAGCACGAACTTAGCCAAAACGGCGTCGTTTTCGTGGATGACATGCCGCTTACCTATTACCGTCATGCCTCGAAGCCCCTGTTTAGCCTCTGGGACCCGGATTCGCAGCCTTCGCAGCAGTTTGTGATCCAACCAGATGGCAGCCTCGCAGATCACGCTGGCAGCCAGGATAATCATGGCAACCTGCTGCATGAAGATTGGTCCGATCTCTGGTCCCGCGTCCTGGCTGGAGGTGCCATTTGAAAATTTCTGAGTGGCACGAACGTTTTACCCTTCAGTCCACCTGGACCCGTGATTTACGCAACTTTATTTTTGGAAAGATCAACGCGCAGCCTGGTCAGTCTCTTTTGGATGTCGGAGTTGGCACCGGGGCTCTATTGGATGAATACACTGGTCGCGGCTTACAGGTTACTGGTTTGGATCTGGACCTTGAAAACTGCCAGTTTGCGAAACTACGCCCTTCAAAGTCCACCATTTTCAATGCTGATGCTCACCATATGCCTTTTAAAGCAGGTCAATTTGACATAACGGCAACGCATTACGTGTTGCTCTGGGTACACAACCCGGCCCAGGTGGTCGCTGAAATGAAACGCGTTACCAAACCCGGTGGCTACGTGGTTGCTTTCGCTGAACCCGATTATCACTCGCGTATCGATTATCCCAAAGTGTTTGAGGAAATCGGAATAATCCAGAATCGCTCGCTTGCCTTCCAGGGCATCGATCTGAGTATGGGAAGAAAACTGGGGCACATCTTCCGCACGATCGGCTTGAAGGATGTCCGCCTTGGCTTGCTTGCCGGGCAGTGGCGCTACCCCGAAAAAGACGTCTTTGATCATGAATGGGACATCATCGCTTTCGACCTCGGGGGTTTTGTGCCGGTGGATGAAATCCTTGCCATGAGGAAACGTGCGCTCGAATCCTGGCTGGCTGGGGAATCCACCGTTTTCATCCCCACCTTTTACGCTTACGGAATGGTTTAAATCGCGCTCAATATTTGGTTTCTCCTCTTAAAGGAGGCGCATGAAAAAGATAAGACTGGCTTTGCTCACCACAACGCTTATTCTGCTTATTTCCGTTCCCAATGTCTCCGGAACCAGTCAAACCGCCACCTGCCCAGCTAATTCGACGGTGCAGGAAATCCTGAGCCAGGTCACCCAGGACGATATAACCCAATGGATCCGCAATTTCAGCGGCGAAGATTCAGTGCCTGTCGGTGGGGTTCAGAGGCAAATCCTCACGCGTTACTCCTACCAGTTATTCAATTTTTATGAGAACGCCTTAGCTTATCCTTACCTTGGCGAGCAGCTTGAAAGCATAGGCTACGAGCAAGGTACCTTCCTGACTGACCATTCCTATTCAGCTTATAAGGTTCTTGAAAGCAAGGAGCAATCCATCAAGGAGTGGATTGGGGAGGATGGAGGTGGGCTTCTCTCTCTGGACAAATCCATTGCTTTTCTTGATCAGACTTACACATGGAAAAACAAAGTTGTCACCATCCCAGGGCATGGTCCCAATGCTGACGAGATTGTCCTGATGACCGCCCACATGGATAGCATCTCGACCTCACCAAACACCATCGCGCCTGGCGCAGAAGATAACGCCAGCGGCATTTCTGCCCTGATGGAAGCTGCAAAGTTGTTCCGTTTTTACAAATTTGACCGCACCATCAAGATCATCTTTTTCACCGGTGAAGAACAGGGCTTGTTGGGGAGTGTCGCTTACGTGGCAGATCATCCTGAAGAATTGGACAACATTGTAGGCGTCGTAAACCTGGACATGTTTGGTTATGATAGTGATGATGATCGCTGTTTTGAATTGCACATAGGCACTTTGGCTGAATCACATGTGGTAGGGTCCTGTTTCACAAATGTCATCGATAATTACAATTTGGACCTCTCCTATGACTTCATCACAAACGGGGCAATACCCTATTCTGACCATGCTTCGTTTTGGAATGTGGGCGTGGGAGCCATAGAAGTTTTGGAGAATTTATTTTACCATCCTGATCTTGGATGCAGAGGAATAACAGATGGGAATCCTTACTACCATACTGTCAATGACAAAATTGAATATATGAATTTGCCTGTAACCCATGCAATTGCCCAGGCCGGGATTGGCACTGCCGCCAGCCTGGCTTTCCCGATGGGCAGGTGCTTTGCGACTGATCCGTACATGACAGCCACTCCCCTGGCGGATTCCATCCGGCTCACCTGGCCTGAAGTTGTTGACGCGGATGTTTACAACGTCTATCGCAGCGGCACTTCCTGCGAAGGCACTTTCACCAAGGTCGCACAGTCAAGCACAAACAGCTACGAGGACACAGACGTTGAATTTGGACATACCTATTTTTACAAGGTCCAGGCCGCCGAAACAGGAGCTGTTTGCTATTCGCAGCTATCCAACTGCGCCAGCACCGAGGTCGGAGAACCGGTATTTTTTGAATTTTTCATACCAGTGGTGATTGCTGGGGAATAATCCTCCGTAGGGTCAACCCTTGTGGCTGACCGTTTCCCTTGCAGTCCGATTTTCGCAACACCTTTCCCTGAGCATGGGAAATGGATTGGCACGCAGCTTCTTTGTCTTTGCAGACTGGATTATGTTTTTCTTTCTTAACTTCAGGTCATTCTGAGCGCAGCGAAGAATCTTTGCAACACTGATAAGATCCTTCACTTCGTTCAGGATGACAAAATACGTTTGTCTGTTCTCGCCGGTGTCCTCAGTGCGTAGCCTCCCTGTGGGACCAAACGAGGTACTTGACCTTTAGGTCTCCCATTATTTCTCCGCTGATCCGACTACCAATTGAATGGGCATCCGAGGTAGAGATGGAGACCTTTGGTCAAAATCCTTGCAAGGTCAGGAGACCTTGCAAGAACAAAGCATTCGACTAATCGTCTCCAAAATTTTTTTTTAGGGGAAACACGATGCGGGGTCAGTAAGTCCGTCGTAGGGGCGAAGCAACCTTAAGTAGCTGATCTAGTGACTAAGAAATCCCTTTTTGAGTTGCTTCACCCCTACCCAACACGATGAAAAACGAGTTCAATCCGTCCTTTGTATTCCTCGTTGGATTAACTCTTGTGATTGACCGTTTCCTTTGTATGCCGGGTTCCGCAGCACCTGCTCCTGAGCATGGGAAATGGGGTGGCACGCAGCTTCTTTGTCTTTGCAAACTGGATTATTTATTTCTTTCTTAACTTCTGGTCATTCTGAGCGCAGCGAAGAATCTTTGCATGACTGATAAGATCCTTCACTTCGTTCAGGATGACAAAATACGTTTGTCTGTTTCTGTCGGTGTCCTAAAACCCATCCATTTCTTGGCAAGCACATATCAAACGAGGTACTTGACCGTCTGGTTTCCCAATGCCACTGCGATGGTTCTCAATGCGCGGTTGGAGACCTTGGGTCAAAACCTTCGCAAGGTAAATTAACTAAAATCTATTTCAATGCTCAATTGCTTTTGGAATCAAATCGATTGGTATAATAAATATCGTTCTATTGATCGAAAGGGAGAAAACAGGATGAATAGAGGTAAAACGTGCAAAGCCATAAGGTCATCGGTTGGGGAGAAAATTGAAGCAAAAATTGCTGAATTAAAAAACCCCTTCTACAAAATAGTGGCACCAGTGATTGTTGCCCTCATGCTTCTTACCAGCTGCGCACCGGGGGGTATTCTTGAAATCAATCCAACCCTTACCCAGGCAACTGAAATTCCTGCTGTTATTATTGAACCAACAATCAGTCCAACTCCAGAGGCCAGCAACACTCCAGAAAACACTGCAACAAGCACCGCCACCGTTCCCCCAACACATACTGCCACTCCAGAAGCTAGTCCAACACCTAAATTTACGGCTACGCCCAAAGCGCTGACCCAATCGCAAATTCGCGCTGAAATTTTAGCCGCAGGGGTTAATTTAGATGATTTAGCCAGTTCCAAAGATGAGTGGACTAGTAGCCACGTGGCTTTAGACACTATTCAGAACTCTATTGATCATCTTAATTTTGGCTCTGAGTCTGAAAACTTTGTAACCACGGTCGTCATTGGTTTAGAATCAGTAAAAAATCTTAAGGAACTTGAGCAAGCTTTATTGACAGATGTAGGTTTTAAACTAACAAGTTTTGCTAAATTGGCTTATAAGTCAGTTGATGGCAACTGGCAAATTATTAAAGTACCACTGACTGCTTATGATGTTGAAAATAATGTATTTTGGATTAAAGATATATCGACTCGAAGTGGAAGCTCTTTTGATTCTTATGAAAATGTAACAATACTAGGTGAAGATAATAACTTCTATTCACCACTGATTAACTATTGGACTTCAGCGAGCAAAAGTCGAAATTATCACTGGGGTACTGGTAGTTTTATCAAATTATTCACTGGCTGGCCAGAAAATCCAAGATGGGCAAATAATGATGCTGCCTTAGGTGATCCGCCTCGTTATACTGAAGAGCAACTGACTGCCTTTAGATTAACTGGTGATCCTAGCATTTTTGGCTACCAAGATGCTGATGGTTATTATATTTGGTGGCCAATAGTCACCTTTAATGCAGATTTGTCTGAATTGAAAAATTACAACCATGATTAGAGCAACTCGGTTCTCGTAGAGTCTCCTGCCTGAGGGCTGTGGTTACCCGTTTCATCGGGTAAGCATGGCATGCCGTGCCCCTACAAAAACACAAATTACTGTTCTCGCCGGAATCTTGTGTGCGTAGCCTCTCCGTGGGACCAAGCGACTAAAAAAGTAACTGTAGCCCCACGCATAATAAAATTGCGCTGGCTGGATGATCATGGTACATTAAACTAGGAATTGTTTGGAAATAGAATTTTCATAAAGAGAAAAAGGATTAAAAAGTTAAGATATTTTGATGCCATCATGCAAACTGATTATTTAATTGCTCTCGCTTTACTTCTTTTATTCAGTATTTTTGCAAGTAAAATCTCGGATCGTTTTGGTATTCCTGCATTACTTTTATTTTTAGGGCTCGGCATGATCGCAGGATCTGAAGGTCTTGGCGGGATTTACTTTGATGACCCCGGCATTGCGCAGACGGTCAGCATTGTTGCCCTGGTTTTGATCTTATTTTCAGGGGGATTACAAACGAAGTGGAATACTGTCAGACCTGTTATGGTTGAGAGCTTTACTCTGGCTACCATAGGGGTTTTATTGACCGCATTAATCGTGGGTCTTTTTGCCTGGCAATTCTTAGGTTTAACCTTGTTGGAAGGTTTGCTTTTGGGATCGATGATGTCCTCGACCGATGCTGCTGCTGTATTCTCTGTCTTGCGTTCGAAAGGCGTTAGTCTCAAAGGGAACCTGAAGCCCTTGTTGGAACTCGAATCGGGAAGCAATGACCCTATGGCTGTCTTGTTGACGATTGGAATGATCCAGCTCATCAACCAGCCTGAAAGTTCGCCATTTAGTTTAGTGCTACTTTTCATTCAGCAGCTAATTATTGGGGGGCTATTGGGATACCTGACCGGGCGTTTAGCAGCGTTCGTCATTAATCATATAAAACTGGGCTACGAGGGTCTTTATCCGGTGTTGAGCCTCTCTTTTGTCTTGTTGACATACGGGATTGCTACTTTGTTGAATGGCAGTGGTTTTCTGGCTGTCTATTTTATGGGGATTGTGATGAATCACGTGGACATAGTTCATAAGCGCTCTTTACAGCGTTTTCACGATGGCTTTGCATGGTTAATGCAAATCACCATGTTTTTGACCTTAGGCCTATTTATCTTTCCCAGTCGATTGCTTCCAACTGCTGGAATGTCTTTGCTGATTGCGTTGGTTCTGATATTCATCGCCAGACCTCTGGGGGTATTTTTAACCCTGCTCCCAAGTAAGATGAGCGTAAAAGAAAAGACCTTTGTCTCCTGGGTTGGCTTACGGGGGGCAGCTCCGATCATCCTGGCAACCTTTCCAATGTCAGCTGGTTTCGAACAGTCCGAGTTATTTTTTAATGTAATTTTTTTCATTGTTCTAACATCGGTTCTAATTCAAGGGACAACGTTACCACTTGTCGCGCGTTGGCTTAATCTGGATGAGCCTGATCAAACAGCAACAGTTTATCCAATTGAATTTCAACCCGTTGCAGGCATGGATAGCGAGTTGACGCGGATGCTCATCCCCCCTGACTCAGCAGTTGTTAATAAAACCATTGTTGAGCTGCATCTGCCTGATAAGTTCCTGATCACTTTGATTGAGCGTGAGAATCAATTCACAGTACCCTATGGAGGTACGGCCTTAAAGGCAAATGACACTTTGCTGGTATTGACAGACAGTGAATCACTTGTCTCGGTCACCGAGAGGTTTAAATTGCAGGTTTTAGACCTTGATTGAAAATTGATCAATTACACCAAACAATGAACTCATAACTTTCTCGCGGGTCCCCCGTGTGCACAGCCTCCCAGTGGAACCGTGCGAGGGATTTGACCGTGAGTATCCCCCTGTGGTTACCCATTCCCCATGGTCGAGCACGGCATGCCGTGCCACTACCAAAACGCAAATCTCAAGTTCGGAATGGCGCATTGCCAAACCGCATCCGAACCTCATAATTCACCGCCAAATCCATGAATTAAAGACCCCGGTATTTCTACCAGGGTCTTCTTTGTCGGGGCGAAAGGATTTGAACCTTCGACCTCTTGCACCCCATGCAAGCACGCTAGCCGGACTGCGCCACGCCCCGAGAACAAGCATTATACATGCACCCCCGCCTTTTCGCAAGGGTTTTCACTTTTCGCTACGATCACAGGCGATCTTCACCAAGACAAGCAGCACTGCAACAATCTCATGGCACAAAGTACCGCTGCAACTCATTCTTTTCAAGGTCGAGTGTCGCAAAGGACCGCTCTCCACTATACCTACCTCCCAATGCGCCCGGATTGATCACACGCGTCGAGCCAACCCTCTCATCCCGGAAACGGTGTGTGTGCCCATGCAGCACAAAGTCATAATCCCCGCTTGCAATCCGTTTTTCCTGCTCTGTTCTGTGGTCGCCATGGATCATGAAAATACGCTTGCCGGCCAGGTTCAGATCGAGCATTTCTTCGCAAACAAAGCGCTCCGAGACCCTTTCAGCCTTCCCAGAAATCACCAAGGGATCATCGCCGTTACCAAAAGACAAATACAAAGAAAATTCTTTGATTTCTTCCAACAGCTCCGCCGAAATCAAATCTCCCGCGTGCAGGATGGTCTTTATCCCCAACGCCCTGAAAATATCGAGCGCATAACGCGTATCGGGTCGGTTGTTGTGAGTGTCACTTATCAATCCAATCAGCATGTGATTCTCCATTCCTGAGAGGCAATTATAATCTGCCATCTGCTTGCTCCCTGTGGTAAACTTTATCTGGTATAGAATGTGCAATCCTTATGTCTGACAGGAGAATCTGACATGACTTCATCACTTCAACAAGGTATCGACGCAGCAAAATCAGGCATGATGGAAGAAGCCCTGGTGCATCTTAAGGATGCAATTGTTGAGGAACCCGAAAACGCGAATGTTTGGGTCTGGCTCTCTGCCATCATTGAAGATGAAGAAAAGCAGGTCATTTTTCTCAAGAAAGCACTTGAAATTGATCCTGGCAACCGTCCTGCTCAACGCGGGCTGGCTTTCATTGAACGCAAAAAATACATCCCGCCCAAGCCCGGGGAAAAGCTTTCGGATTACACCAAACCTATCGGCGTATTCAAGACCCCATCCCAGGCAGCCGCAAACGTTTCCGCTTCTGCTCACGCCGACCGCCCTGCACCGCAACCGCAGCCAATAGCCGTCAAGCCCCAAGCAGTTGCGGCTCCGCAGCCAGTCCCTGCTCCTGCTCCACGCCATCCCTGGTTGGACATCATGCTTTACGGTCTGACGTTGACGGTTTTCATCATCATCGGTATCCTGATCGGCACCACACTGCTGAACGTGGAAATTCCCTTCCTAACCCGCCCCAACCCAGTACTCACTACCCAACCACCTTTCGAAGGTGTCTTTGCCCTGAATGAAGGACTCTACGCTGAGATGAAGCTTTATGATCTCCTCCCTGAAACAGAGGAAGGCATTCCGCAATTAAAAGATCGGCAACCATCGATGGTTATCAACAATTTCTTTGCCACCCTTGACAGGCTGCAATTAATTGATGAAAAAGGTGAATCAGTTCCCTACACGGCTACCCAGGCTGAAAACAAAATACAGGTGCTTGAGCCTTCTGAGGAATTGACACCCGGTCGTTATTGCCTTGTCTTAAAATTTAATCCAGAAGAAACCAAAGCACTCTACTGGTGTCTGAAAATAATCGATTAAATTCGATCAGATGTCAGTTCAAAATCAATCCCAACAGGCTCCCCTAATGCATGCATTAAACACGATTCTTGACAAGAAACTGCTCGCGGTAAAAATCAACCTATATGTCGTTTATTCGCCTCACATCGCCCATAAAGCTAAAGCCGGTCAATTCATTATCTTACGTCTTGACGAGGACGGCGAGCGCGTGCCGCTCACAATTGTTGATCACAATTCTGATGCAGGCACCATTACCCTGATTGTCCAGACGGTGGGCAAGAGCACCATGATGCTCGACGCACTCCAGCCTGGCGAGACCATTCACGACGTCCTGGGTCCCCTGGGTAACCCTTCTGAAATCGAAAACTACGGCAGAGTTGCCGTGATTGGCGGTGGAGTCGGCGCGGCGGTTGCCTACCCGGTCGCCAAAGCGCTCAAACTGGCTGGCAACCACGTCACATCCATTGTCGGTGCCCGCAACAAGGACCTCGTCATTCTCAAGCCCGAAATCGAACAGGTCAGTGATCGGTTGCTCATCACCACCGATGACGGCTCATGCGGGTTGCACGGATTTGTTACCGACCAGCTGCGTATCCTGCTTGAAGCAGGAGAACATTTTGATTACGTTCTCGCCATCGGACCGCTGTTTATGATGCGTGCCGTCGCGGAGCTAACCCGACCTTATGGAATTAGAACGACTGTCAGCCTCAACACCATCATGGTCGATGGTACCGGCATGTGCGGCGGCTGCCGGGTGCAGGTGGGCGACAAGGTCAAATTTACCTGTGTGGATGGTCCTGAATTTGATGGACACCTGGTGGATTTCGAGACGGTCATCAACCGCAATCGCACCTATAATCACCCCGAAGACTGCCGGCTTGACACCCAGATTGCCGACATCGAGATCGCGCTGCTCGAAGAACAGGCTCCCCAGTCAGCAAAAGAACGCCAGATCGTGCCTGAGTTGCCCGCCCACGAACGCGTGCGCAACTTCCAGGAAGTCGCGCTTGGTTTCACACCCGAGCAAGCTCTCATTGAAGCTGAAAGATGTTTGCAGTGCCGCACACCTCTCTGCGTGCAAGGCTGCCCGGTTGCGGTAAAAATCCCACAATTCATTCAGTTAATCAAGCAAAACGATCCGGTTGGCGCGGGGCGCTTGATCAAAAATGACAACGCGCTTCCACGCGTCTGTGGGCGTGTTTGCCCGCAAGAGGACCAATGTGAAGGCGCATGCATACTCACTCGCAAAGGCAAACCTATCAACATCGGCGCGCTTGAACGCTACGTTTCGGATGCGCTTGCCGCTGCTGAGCCCGAGGTTGAACCATCTCCCAACCAGACCCCATTCAGGGCTGCCATGATCGGTTCCGGTCCAGCCAGTCTGAGCTGCGCCGGGGATCTCGTGCGGGCTGGCGTGCAGGTGACTGTTTTTGAAGCTTTCCATGATTTTGGCGGTGTCTTGCGCTACGGCATTCCTGAATTCCGTCTTCCCAAGTCCATCGTCACCCAGGAAGTCGATTCCCTTTCCCAAGCAGGAGTCAAATTCGTGCCCAATACCCTGATTGGTGCCACATTCACAATTGATGAATTACTAAAAAATGAGAAATTCGACGCGATTTTCATTGGAACCGGTGCTGGTTTGCCGAACTTCCTTGGAATTGAAGGAGAATCTCTGGTTGGCGTATATTCTGCCAACGAGTTCCTGACGCGTGTCAACCTGATGAAGGCTTACGAATATCCCTACGTGGATACGCCCATCCTCAACATGCTCAATAAAACTGTAGGCGTTTTCGGAGGCGGTAATACCGCCCTGGACTCTGCCCGCGTTGCTTTACGCCTCGGAGCTGCCAAAGTTTACATCATCTATCGCCGCACCCAAGCCGAGATGCCCGGTCGGAAGGAAGAGATCGAACATGCCCTTGCTGAAGGGGTCGAGTTTGCCTACCTGAGCGCTCCACTGGAGTTTCTGGGCAACCATGAAGGTCGCCTCACCGGTGTCCGCCTGCAGAAAATGGAGCTCGGCGAGCCCGACGCGTCCGGGCGACGCCGTCCCGTTCCGCTTGAGGGATCAGAATATGAGATCGATCTCACAATCGCAATTGTGGCTATCGGTAACGGATCCAACCCCATCATCCATCGTTCCACCCCCGGGTTGGACGTGGACAAGTGGGGGCACATTCTGGTTGACCCCGAAACCTCGCAGACGTCCATCCCCGGCGTGTATGCCGGAGGGGACATCGTCACCGGCGGCGCCACGGTCATCAAGGCCATGGGTGCTGGTCGCAAAGCAGCGGCAAGCATCTTGCGCCAATTAGGTTTGGAGGTTTTTGCATGACCCGTATCGTTTGCCTGGGCGCCGGCAGTTATTCCTTTGGGCAAAGCACCCTCATCACTCTCCTGCGCAGTGACGTGCTAAAAAACGCTGAGATCGCCCTGGTAGACACGAACGCCGAATCCCTCGCCACTATGACCGACTTCGCAAATTGGCTCAATTCCGCCTGGAACTGCCAAAAGACGATCACCAGCCATATTTCCCACAAAACCGCGCTTAAAGATGCTGATTTTGTGATCTCAGCGATCGAAGTGCAGCCCCGTGAGCAGCTCTGGCAGGAAGATTACGAGCGTACACTGCCGCTGGGTCTTCGCCAACCCTACGCCGAAAACGGCGGTCCTGGCGGCTTTGCGCATGCCGCGCGAAATGTAAATACCATCCTTGAAATCGTCCACGAGATGGAAGAGCAGTGCCCCGATGCCTGGTTTATCAACTTTTCCAACCCCATGCACCGCATCTGCTACCTGATCCACAAGTACTCCAAAATCAAAGTGGTTGGGCTCTGCCACCAGCTGGCAGTCGGCTACGCGATGGTTGCCAAAGCCCTTGCCCCGCAATACCAGCTCTCAGGAGCCAATGACTTCCTCAGCAGCCATGCCGATCCTGCCAATGACAAGCCGCTGGCGCACTTCGCCGCCCAGGGGTTTGAGCACTTTTCCATCAAAGCCGCCGGGCTCAATCACTTCACCTGGCTGCTGGAATTGCATGACCGAAAAACGGGTGAGGACCTTTATCTACGCTTCCGCAAAGCCTGGCAGGAGCTCCCTGAGAATTTTGAGCCGCTCACGCGCCGCATCTTCGACGCCTTTGGTCTCTTCCCGATCCCGGGTGATGAACATCTCTGCGAATACCTGCCCTGGATGTCTGATCCAACTGAAAAGCCATGGCAGAAATTTGACCTTTCCCTGTACAATTGGAAATACTTTACCGATCATCGTGACGTAATGTGGCAGCAACTCAAGCAGGATATCCTCGCGGGTGCTCCTTCAGCCGAATACGCTAACACACACTCAGAAGGCGCGATTGAGATCATCGAAGCCATCCTTACCGATTCCAATTTCTTGTGGGAAGCAGTCAACATCCCCAATAATGGTCTGATCGAGGGATTACCTGACGATGCCATCGTGGAGGTACCCGCAATAATCAACCGCAGCGGCATTCATGGCCAGCCAATCGGCGCTATGCCCAGAGGAATTACAGCCTTGCTGCAGCGCGAAGTTGTCACCAGCCAGCTTTGTATTGATTCTGTCGTTAAAGGCGATCGCACACTGGCATTGCAGAGCCTCCTTCTTGACCCCAACATCACTGATCTGGACCAGGCTGAAGACGTTCTCGAACAAATTCTGTTCAATTCAGCCCATTTTTTACCACAATTTTTTGTTAAAGAGGAAACACCATGAAAGATCCCAAAATCGTCGATATTGGCGAAGCACCGCGCAATGCGGACGATCTTCGCTCAGCATTTACCCGCGGCATGGTCGAGCCACTCTCTTCCAAAGGCTGGCCGCGTTGGCTCGTCTTTGGGTTGGCACTGGTTGGTCTGGTATATGTGCTCAATCCCACCTTCGGGATCTTCGAGTTCATCCCGGACAACCTCCCTATAATCGGCAACCTGGATGAAGGACTCGCATATTTCCTGGTGCTGCTTGGCTTGGTTGAGCTGCTTGAAGGCGGCAAGGAAGACAAAACCGGTTAAAGAACCCTTGCGAAATCTCGCAGGAGGCGGGATTTATCCTGACCCCACCTGCACAAAATTTCATCCGGTAAATATTGACAAGTGCCGGAATTGGGTGTAATATATTGCCTGTATGTGGTAGTTTGCAGTAGGAAAAGTCAACACTTTCTCGATAGTAAACCCC
>CAZOYK010000007.1:0-33127 GCA_964584065.1 uncultured Anaerolineaceae bacterium
GCGATCTGCTTTTAATTTCCTGACATACCGAAAAAGATCACTGGTAGGGCGAGATTGGAAGCACTGCAAACGTCACCATGCACGTATCTTGTTGTGCTTCCAATCCGCCATCACACCACCGATCTTTCACACGGCGGATTGGGGGCACGACACATTCGTCCATCAAACTGTTCGTGGTGCCCTGAACCTCGCCCTAACACCTGGCGATCTGCCCTTCTTTCATCCAAACCCACGGATTTTAGACGTAGGGGCCAAGCATTTCGACAAAAATGCAATCCCATTCTCAAGCCATCCTAAAAAAGCTTCGCCCCAAGTGGTGACCGCAATGAGGGCGAGATTGTCGTAGGGCGAGCTTGGAAGCACTGCATCCATCATAATGGAGAAACCTTGTCGTGCTTCCAATCCGCCATTGCGTTATCGATCATTTGCACGGCGGATTGAGGGCACAATAGGTTCGTTCATCACAACGCTAACGGTGCCCTCAATCCCGCCCTACGAAAAAATGTGCCGCCATTTTCACCGTCATTGCGAACAGTATTTGTGCCTGTGCCCTCGAAGCAGGCTATGGCGATCTGCTTTTAATTTCCTGACATACCGAAAAAGAGTACCGGTAGAACGAGACAAAGTGCCCGCTAAGCAGGGTATTGGAAGCACTGCGAGTATCATCACGCAAAGATCTTAATGTGCTTCCAATCCGCCATTACGCCATCGTGGTACGAAAAATAATTAGTACCAAAAATATCGTTGTCGGCGGGTAGAGGGCACAATAGGTTTGTTCATCACAACGTTGATGGTGCCCTCAACCTCGCCCTACGAAAAATTTAGTCTACGAAGCAGGATTTTACAGTTTGCCGTTACATTTGGCGGAGACCAACGGTCAAATACCTCGCACGGTGAGGACAATGGCGAGAACATAGAAGTTCAGGCGTAGGATCGAAGCTTTTCAACAAAAATGCGATCCGATTCCCAAGCCACCCGAAAATTATGCTTCGCCCCTACAACTGGAAAATAAGGATATAAGCTTTGTAAAACATCCGAAATCTCAATTTGTTACAATGACCTCAGAAACACAGGAGGTACAAAATGGCATTTAAACTTACTTACGCTACCATGTCCAATCCCCCACAGGAGATGCATGATAACTTTGATCTGGCACTGGAAAAAGTAAAACAAAATCTTGGAAAAGAATATCCAATGATCATCAACGGCGAAAAACGCTTCGCCAAAGAGAAACACCAGGCCTATTCTCCCATCGATACCAGTTTGCACCTGGCCACCTTCCAAAAAGGCACCGCCAAGGACGCCGACGACGCAATTGCTGCGGCTAAGGCGGCTTTTCCTAATTGGAAAGCCATGAACTGGGAAGAGCGCGTTTACCTGATGCGCAAGTTTGCAGACCGCATCTCTGCCCGGATCTACGAAATCAGCGCGGCCGTCAGCCTTGAAGTCGGCAAAAACCGCATGGAAGCGCTTGGGGACGTGGCTGAAACGGAAGATCTCATTCGCTGGGCAGCTCACGTGATGGAGCAAAACGAAGGCTTCTGTAAACCGCTTGGCTCTGACCCGCTGGTTGGCATGAGCTCCACCAACGAATCCGTCCTCAAACCTTACGGCGTTTGGGTGGTGATCGTTCCCTTCAACTTCCCGGCATCCCTGGCAGGCGGGCCGGTTGGCAACGCCCTGGTTGCTGGCAACACCGTGGTGCTCAAACCCGCCTCTGACAGCAGCTGGACTGCCTCCCTGCTGATGGAATGCGCGCATGAAGCCGGCATTCCTGATGCCGTGCTCAACCTGGTGACCGGGCCTGGCTCCACGCTCGGCAATGCCCTCACCGCCAATGACGACGTGGCGGGATTAACTTTCACTGGTTCACTGGATGTTGGCATGGGCATCTATCGCCAATTTGCCAACCGCAAATATCCCCATCCGGTCATCCTGGAAATGGGCGGCAAGAACCCTACCATCATCTCGAAAAATGCCGATCTGGACCTGGCGGCGGAAGGCGTAATGCGCTCGGCTTTTGGTCTGCAGGGGCAGAAGTGCTCAGCCACTTCGCGCGTGCTGGTCGAAAAGCCGGTCTATGACGCTTTTGTGAGCAAGCTGGTGGCAAATACCAACGCCATCAAGATCGGTGACCCGACCCAACGCGAGAATTGGTTCGGACCGGTGATCAATCGCAATTCCTACGAAGATTTCGGAGGTTTTGCTGCGGAACTGGCTGCTGCTGGTACCATCCTGACCGGTGGTAAGCAATTGACTGACGGCGAGTTGGCGAAGGGCTACTTCTGTGCTCCCACCATTGTGACTGATGTTCCTCTGGAGCACCGGTTATGGAAAGAGGAGATGTTCCTGCCGATTGTCATGGTCACTCCGGTCGACGACCTCAAACAGGCAATGGAGCTGGCAAATGACGTTGACTATGGGTTAACGGCTGGCTTCGTGGGCACCCCGGACGAGACAGAGTGGTTCTTCGATCACATCGAAGCCGGCACGGTCTACTCCAACCGCCCGCAAGGCACCACCACTGGCGCATGGCCTGGCTTCCAATCCTTTGGCGGCTGGAAGGGCTCAGGTTCGGCTGGGAAGAATGGCGGTGGCTACTACTACCTGCCGTTATACATGCACGAACAGTCGCGAACAAGGGTAAAACGGGCTTGATACTTGCATCCGATGTAAAATAATCCGGGTTGGTGTTCCGATCCGGACTTTACAGGAGGAATGATCCTATGATCAGATTACTCAGCCGATTGTTGATGATTGCGGGCACGGTTAGCCTGCTATGGCTGGCGTACGGCTTGATCAGCGGCGAGCCAATCCCGAACTATGTGATCATCGGGGTCTTGCTTTTTGTGCTTGGCGTGCTTTTCAAGGATCGAGGACCTGCCATTTCAAAGACTGGGATTAATCCTCCTTCCCGAAAGAAAAGCAAAGGCAAACATCAGTCCTGGATTTCCAGAGTAGAGTAAAGCACGTTTAGTTGTGTGTTAATTTTATTATTATTGATATAGGTGGAGAGCAGGTGAAATGACAGAAGACAAAAAAGTAAAAATCCTCAGTGCGATATCGCTGAGCGAGTCGCAGGTGGAAAAGATCAAAGCGGTTGATCCACGGATTGAAGTTCATTGGTATGGGCGCAAAGATGCCACACGCATCCCGCTGGAAATGTGGCGTGAAGCAGAGATATTGCTGACCAGCGGTACGCCGCTGCCGCCTCCTGAGCAAGCCCCAGCTCTGAAATGGATTCAGTTGAATTTCGCCGGTGTAGAAGAAGACTTCCGCCAGGATGTCCACCTGCGCGAAGGCGTACAACTTACCAGCGCCAGCGGAACGATGGTAAGCCAGATGGGCGAATATGTGATGATGGCACTGCTGATGCTGGGGCACAAAGCGCCTGAGATGCTTCGCTATCAGCAGCAGAAAATCTGGCCTGATCATCGCATCGAAAAATTGGAGCCAATAGAGTTGCGCGGCAGCACGGTGGGAATAGTGGGATATGGCTCCATCGGGCGGGAGGTTGCAAGGCTTTTGTACTCCTACGGCGCCAAGGTGCTGGCTACCAAACGTGATGTCATGCATCCTGAGGACGACGGCTATGTTCCGGAAGGTCTGGGCGATCCCCACGGGAATTACTTCCACCGGCTTTACCCTAACGAAGCATTGAACGCCATGTTAAAGGAGTGCGACTTCGTGGTGGTTTCCCCACCGCTCACCCCAGAGACCCGTCAGTTGATGTCCACTGAGCAGTTTGCAGTGATGAAAACCGGCGCCTTTTTGGTGAATGTATCACGCGGGCCGGTAGTGGACACAAACGCCTTGATTGAGGCTGCCAAATCTGGCAAGTTGGGCGGTGCGGTGCTGGATGTGTTCGAGGAAGAACCCCTGCCGGCCGAAAGCCCGCTTTGGGATGCGCCAAACGTGGTGATCACGCCGCACATTGCCGGGGTCAGCAAGCGAAGCATGGACGCCTTGGTGGACCTTTTTGTTGCGAACATCAGTCGGTACCTCAAGGGTCAGGAACTATACAATCTGATCGATCCCGAACAAGGATATTGATTTTCTTAAGTCCAACTCTCGACCTAAAATGTTCGATGTTGTTCTTTTGTTGCATTTATTAGTCACATCAATCTATAATAATTCCGGTCCAAAAAATGTACAAAGAAGAACGTCAGAATGCAATTATTGATTTAATTGAACACAAAGGTCGCATCAGCGTAAAGGACCTTGCACAGCAATTTAATGTGTCGCTTATGACTATTCGACGTGATTTACGCTTGTTAGAAATGAGCGGCGCGTTAAAAACCTGTTATGGGGGAGCCTACTCACCTACTTATGTTCCATTAGAAAATATCAATCGAATTTATGATCGTATGAAATCCCATACCCAAGAAAAACGACAAATTGCACAAGCGATCGCTCGGATAATTGGTTTTGGTGAAATGGTTTTTCTTGGTTCAGGGACCACTACTACATATGTGGCAAAAGCACTAGCGTGTAGATCGGATATTACTGTTGTGAGCAATGCTCTAACGGTGATTGAAGAATTAGCAACGAACGCAGCGATGACGGTGATTGCCGTTGGGGGATTTATGCGTCGAAATGAATATTCTTTTTACGGTCACTTTTCGGAATCAATTTTGAAAGACCTGATTGTTGACAAAGTCATTATGGGCATGCGTGGAATTGACTCTGAACATGGATTGACGAGTGATTATCCAATGGAATTGAACACGGACCGCATGATTATTAATACTGGTCGATCTGTAATAATTGCTGCAGACAATTCCAAAATTGGCTATGTAGCGACCAGTCTAGTCGCACCACTTTCTGCAGTGGATATGATTGTCACTGATCGCAAAGCTAATCCTGAAATAATTGCCAAAATTAGACAGCAGGGCGTGAAGGTAATAATTGCTTAAAGGAGAGTAGGATGGATAAGAAGTATAAGTTGTTGGTCGTTTGTGGGACTGGAATGGGCAGTAGCATTATGCTCAAGGTACAAGTGGAACGTACTGTGAAAGAAAATAATCTGCCTTTTGAAGTCAACTCTGATTTAGTATCTTCGGCAAAAGGGAGTGGTGCTGACCTGTTTGTTTCAATGGCGGACCTGGTATCCATTTTACAGCCGCTTGGAAAACCAGTGGTAGGAATTATGAACATTGTTAGCCGACCAGAAATTTTATTGGGTTTGAAAAAAGCCTTGGATGAGTTAGAACAAAATTAGGACGGAAATACGCTTAGTTTTCTGGAGGTTTGCCTATGAATGATTGATTACCAAAGTGCTAATTGTGATTGTTAAAATTTAAAATCAAAATTTATATTCAAAACAGGAGTTTGAAATGGAATTCTTAATGACATTTGTTACAGACTTTTTGGGCAATGCTACCGTTTTGGTTGGTTTACTTGCCCTTGTTGGTTTGCTGTTCCAGAAGAAATCATTCCCAGACATCGTCACCGGCGTTGTCAAGACGATGGTTGGCTTCATCATCTTCGGCATCGGTGCTGGAGCTGGTGTTGTCGCGCTGGGACACTTCCAGTCACTGTTTGTTCAAGCTTTCAACCTTCAAGGTGTGACACCTCTGGCTGAAAACATAACAGCCCTGGCTATGAAAGACTTCGGCGTGGCCACTGCTCTTATTATGGTCTTTGGCTTTGTTGTGAACTTGATCGTTGCTCGACTTACCAAGTTTAAATTTATCTTCCTCACCGGTCAGCATAATCTGTTCTTTGCTGCGATGTTGGCTGTGGTGATGGGCGCTGCTGGAGTTAGCAACGTCGTCACAGTGGTTGTCGGTTCCCTTATCCTGGGTTTGGGCGCAGCGATTTACCCCTCTTTGGGCAAGAAGGGCATGCACGCCATTACAGGCAGTGACGACATCGGCATCGGCCACTACTGCACCATCGCCTATGGTGCTGCTGCATGGTTGGGTAGCAAGGTAGGCAATCCTGAAGACAGCACTGAGAAGATCAATATGCCTAAGGCATTGAACTTCTTCCGCGATTATGTCCCAGCTATCAGCGTAACCATGTTGGTTTTCTACTACGTCGCAGCGCTTGTTGCGGGTAAGGCTGCTGTTGATGAGCTTGCTGGCGGTGTTCATTGGTTGCTCTTCCCCTTCCTACAGTCTCTGACTTTTGCTGGTGCTGTTTACACGATCATCACAGGTATTCGCATGTTCCTGGGTGAGATGGTTCCAGCTTTCCTTGGCATCTCCGAGAAATTAATCCCCAACGCCATCCCAGCGCTGGACTGCCCGGTAGTGTTCCCTTATGCTCCGACCGCAGTTATCGTTGGCTTCCTCTCATCATATGTGGCTGGTTTGATTATGATGGGCATCTTTATTTTGATTAAAGCTCCCGTTATCATTCCAGTAGCCATCCCTTACTTCTTCATTGGTGGCACAGCTGGTGTGTTTGGGAACGCGACTGGTGGGTGGAAGGGTGCTGTTGCAGGTGCCTTCTTGGCTGGTGTGTTGATTGCTGTTGGGCCAGCCATCATGTACCCCATATTCGAATCCATCGGACTTACAGGAACAGCATTCCCGGAGACCGATTTCAACGCTGTTGGCATCCCGCTGCACTACATCCTAAAGCTGTTTACTGGTGGTAATTAGTCTAGGATAGCTGATTTAATGGATAACAAAGAGTTAGCAGCTAAACTTGAGTTCAGGGCTCCGGTGCTACGTGCCCGGATCCTGAGAATGGTCAATGCTGCCCATGCCGGTCACCCCGGAGGTTCTCTTTCAGCGATCGATCTTGTAAATTCAATTATGGTCGGGTGGGGCAACTTTTGCCCCACCTGCCAGGAAAAAGATTGGTTTGTTTTAGGAAAGGGACATGCCGTTCCAAGCCTCTATAGCGTGTTGATTGAACTAGGCTACCTGCAGGAGGAAGAACTTTTTACTTATCGCAAGATGGGTTCTCGTTTGCAAGGTCATCCTGACAAAAATAAATTACCAGGTATTCAGGTAAACACTGGGCACCTGGGGCAAGGCCTGTCTGTGGGTGTCGGTCTAGCTTGGGCAGAGAAACACCTTGGCAGTTCAAAAATGACTTATGTGATTATTGGTAATGGCGACCTTAACGAGGGTCAGACCTGGGAAGCAATCCAATCAGCCGCCAAATATCACCTTGATAATCTACTTCTGGTGGTGGACGATAACAAGTTGACCCAGCACGCGGCTGCAGACCAAGTTATGAATGTCTATCCACTGCAAAACAAGATTGAAAATTTCAGTTGGCATGTGCAGCATATCAATGGACACGATTATTCACAAATCCTGGACGCACTCGAGCAGGCTTCTCACGTGGCCGGTAAGCCTAAAGCCATTATATGTGATACTGTCAAGGGAAAAGGCATTAGTTTTATGGAAAATGTTGCCAAATGGCATTCAACAGACTTACCAGATGATCTGTTGAAGGTTGCACTAGCGGAACTGGGGCAGGATTAATCATGAAAACCTTAGATTTTAATCATCTTCAGGCACCCCGCGACACAATTGGTGAAACACTAGTAGAACTGGGTCGGGAGAACCCGAATCTGGTTGTAGTGGATACCGATTTAGGTAAATCCACTCGCCTGGTGCCGTTTGAGCAAGCATTTCCCGAACGTTTTATTCAACTTGGATCTCAAGAAAACAACGCTTTGAGCGTGGTTACGGGACTGGCAATAGCGGGATTAACCCCGATCTTTGTCAGTTTTACAATGTTTTCAATCGGTTTACCATGGACACAGATCCGCATGGCAGCCTATGGAAAAGTCCGGTTTACGATTATTGGCACACATCCAGGATTTGACATTGGTCCAGATGGCGGTACACACCAAATGATGGAAGATCTGGCCTTGGCACGCTCGATCCCTTTGGTGGATGTGCATACTCCCTCAGACATAAATGAGGCAAAAGCGGCGATGGTGTCACTTATTGGTAATGAGCGTTTAAATTACATACGTATTGGACGGCACCCAGTTCCAGTTTGGTATGATGATAGCGTAATTTTTACGTCGGGCAAGGCGGACTTCTGGATGAACGAAGGACGTGATGTGGTGTTTGTCGCTGACGGAAGCATGGTGTTTAATGCGTACGTAGCGGCACAGGAGCTGCGCAAAGAGGGATTGTTTTGCTCGGTTGTGAATATTCGATCAGTGAAACCCCTCGATGAGGAAGCATTAAAACAATTAGCCAATGAGTCCAGGCTTCTGGTGAGTGTGGAGAACCATTCGGTGTACGGCGGGTTGGGGGGTGCAGTAGCTGAGGTTGTCTCGGAGTACGGTTGCCGTCTACTGAGAATCGGAAGCCCAGATACCTTTGGAGAATCAGCGTCCACGGACGATCTTCGCCATATGTATGGAATGGATGTCCCCGGTATTTTGAAAAGTGTACGAGCAAAGTTGTGAGGTTGGGTAATGAGAGCGCTTGAGTTATCTGCAATTCGTGTAAACGTCGAAGTAAACACCTGGCAAGATGCTGTTAGAGCAGCTGGAGAATTACTGGTGATGAATGGGCATGCCAAACCTTCCTATGTGGACGGGATGATTGCGCTTGCTACCACTCTTGGACCATACATCGTGATGACCCCGGGGGTTGCTATTCCCCATGCACGTCCGGAAGATGGCGCAATTGACGTGGGTTTCGCAGCTGTGAAGTTAGCGAAACCAATCGCATTCGGTAATAAAGATAATGACCCGGTGTATCTTGTGTTAGCATTCTGCACCCCTAGTGCAGACGCTCATATCGAAATGCTCTCTGAATTAGCTGATAGCTTGGGTAAGGATGATTTACTTGAGCGGATAATCGCAGCTGAAACTGTTGACGATCTCACAGCTATTTTCGAGGCCTAGCTAATTAGTCATATTACTAAAAACTGCCCGGGACAGGGCAGTTTTTAGTTTTGTGCGTAAGACTGAGAACCTTTGGTTGGACTGCAATCAGTAAACTAAAGTCCCCCCAATATTGCGATAATTCCAAGTAAGTTAATAGAACATAAGTTCTAGCAAATATGGTAAAATAAGTGTATGGATTTGTTTGATCATTCCCTGGAAGAACAGCTAAAGCAGCAAGCGCCACTGGCAGCACGCATGCGCCCGCGTACGCTGGATGACATAGTTGGGCAGGAGCACATCCTGGGGGAAGGCAGCCTGTTGCGGCGGGCTATCCAGGCTGACCGGCTGTTTAGTTCGATCATCCTTTACGGTCCTCCTGGAACCGGCAAGACCACCCTGGCGCGCGTGATCGCCAACACCACCAAGGCGCATTTTGAAAGCCTGAGCGCCGTACTGGCAGGCGTGGGGGATCTGCGCAAGGCGATCGAGGCTGCCACTGAAAGACGCCGGCTTTACCGCACACGCACCATCCTGTTTATTGATGAGGTCCACCGCTGGAACAAAGCCCAGCAGGACGCGCTTTTGCCGCACGTGGAAAGCGGACTGATCACACTGATCGGCGCAACCACTCAGAACCCCTATTTTGATGTAATTAAAGCCTTGGTTAGCCGCTCGCGGCTCTTTGAACTCAAACCCCTGTCGCAGGAGGATATCCTGACTCTGCTCAAGCGGGCTCTGGCAGACCCATTGGTGGGCTACGGCAAGCGCCACGTGAAGGTGGATGAGGAAGCTTTGCGGCACCTGGCGGATGTGGCAGGCGGAGATGCCCGCAACGCGCTCAACGCGCTGGAGCTGGCGGTTGAAACCACGCCGCCTGAGGGAAAACAAACGCATATCACGCTGGAAGTCGCACAGGAATCGATTCAAAGGCGCGCGATCCTATACGACAAGACCGATGACCAGCACTACGACACCATCTCGGCATTCATTAAGTCAGTCCGGGGCAGCGACCCCGACGCGGCGCTTTACTGGATGACCAAAATGCTTTTAGCCGGGGAAGACCCGCGTTTCATCCTCCGGCGCCTGATCATCCTCGCCAGTGAGGATATCGGCATGGCTGATCCCAACGCGATGCTGGTGGCTAATGCCGCCGCGCAGAACTTTGAATATATCGGCATGCCCGAAGGCTGGTATCCGATCGCCCAGGCGGTCATCTATCTGGCCACAGCGCCGAAGTCCAACTCGGTTGGGGCATATTGGGAGGTCCAGGACGAGATCAGCCGCAATGGGGCTGGCATGGTGCCAGTTCCTCTGATGGATGCCAGCCGCGATGCCAAGGGCTTTGGGCATGGGCAGGGGTATCTCTATCCTCACGCTTTCGATGGTCACTGGGTTGGGCAGCAATACCTGCCAGACGAATTGGTAGGAAAGCACTTTTATCATCCCTCCGACATTGGCTATGAAGCCCAGGTGGCTGAGCGGCTCAAACGCTGGCGCGAGGACCAAGCCAAAGCACTTGGCAAAACCAACGCCGAAGAGAGCGATACTGCCTCATAATCGCTTCTCAAGTCCTGGGATCAGGTGCATCTTATTCATTAGTACTTTCTTTCGAGCGAAAATTTTTGAAATTCGCATTACAATATAAGTATTCACCTGCAATAACAAGACTATTTAAGCGTTCCTTTTGTCTATAATGTAAATGAACATTACCAAATTACTCCGGTGATTTCGGAAAGACGGGAACCGATCAACTGTTACAACCGTCTATTCTGCATCACTACCAAATCGTTCAACCAGTCCTGAATGAGGGCTGTCAGGACACGTCGATCCACTCTGACCAGGTGTCAGACTTTAGCTATTGGGATTGTGCGTATGATTCCGACCCGTTCGCATAAAAGTAAGTTTTTGATCCTAATTCTCAGCTTTCTCGCATTGCTTCTGATCACTGCGAGTAGTTCAAGCTTTTGGCAACTGCTGAACGGCAAGTTAGTGCCGTCTGCCATCCAAAAGGTTGGTCGACCGCAGACTTTCCTGAAGCCAAAACTGGCTGGAGACCTGAATAGTGATGGTGACACGGAATGCCTGGCAAATTCAGGGGAGAGCCTCCAGATAACAGATTGTGTTTCGGAAATTCTTTGGGAAAGTCCGGCAGATTGGCGTGTCACTGAAGCCCAAATGGGTGATATGAACCATGATGGGGTGGATGAAGCCGTCTTGCTGGTGTGGCGACCTTTCAGACCCTGGCCGACAGATCGTTTTATGCCCTACGGGGGGCGTATTGAAAGCCACCAGAACCTTGATGGACAAAGCTGCCAGGTAATCCTGGTGGGCTGGCTTAAAGACGATTACCGTGAAATCTGGGCTGGCTCTGCCCTGGCACATCCCATTTCGAACGTGCAGGTTGCGGACCTGGACGGTGATGGGCTGCTTGAGCTGGCTGCGCTGGAAAATGACTATGACTCAAATCAAAAAGGGGGGCAACTGACCATTTGGCGTTGGATTGGTTTTGGTTTTTCTTTGTTGGATCGTACTGAGAACCGCTGGGAGCAGCTGGCGATCATGGGGGATGGTGTTCATCATTGTTTATTTACCCGATAAGGAGAGTGTAAAATGCGCAAGATTCATTTTCGTGACCTACTAATAATTGTCTGGTTGGCAACCTTGTTGTTCTCGTGCACGATTACCATTAGCCCCAGACCAACGGATGTTGTGCTGCCGCCTGAAGAAACTGAGCCCATTGAACCCACAGTCCCTGAGCCTGAAGCAACTGACGTGGAGACTGAAACGCCAGGCGATGTAATTTCACTACCTGCTGACCAGGTGTATGGCGCTGAATTTGCCAGTTTCCAGCAAGCCCAGGTTTCTCTGCCACAGACCTTTCCTGGTGGATATTCCCTGCCGATATCCCTCACTGATGTCATTAATTTGGACCAGGTTAATTTGAGTGAGAATCAGCTGGCATTGCTATCTCAAAACGGCTTTGTCGTTCAAGCCCCGGATAATTCACCCAGCAGGATGCTTTCAGAGTTTTACCAGGGCTATGAAAGTACGCGCTATGGAGATGTGCCAGCATTCATCACCACCGATTCTGTCTTCCACGTTTATCACCTGGTGTTCGACAAAATGCTGCGCGATCTGGAGCGGGAAATGTTCATCCCCATGCTGCGGGAAATGACTTCAAGCATGATTACCGCCACCAAACAACAATACGACCAACTGGTTGGCACCTCACTGGAAGAGCCTGCACTGCGGAACCTGGCATTTTTCAGCGTGGCTGGGTCTCTGCTGCAAACCGGCGATCCGGTACTCGCAGAAGCTCAGTCGTTGGTCGAAGCTGAGCTGGCATTGATCATGGCAACATCCGGAGTTGACTATTCTCCGATCTTTAATTATGAAGGTCAACCTGCTGATATGCGGTACATCGAGGATTACTCCCAATATATCCCGCGCGGGCACTACACGCTTGGTCCGGAGCTTGAAATGTATTTCCGCGCCATGATGTGGTACGGACGCATGAATTACCGCCTGAAGGATCGCATGGAGGTGCAGCGTGCGCTTCTGATCACCAAAGCCCTGCGCGAGACCACCACACCTTCTGGCAATTCTGCCCTGACGCTCTGGCAAAATATCTACGATCCGACCGTCTTCATCGTGGGCAAGGCGGATGACCTGGGCGTGCACGAGTTTGGTGTGGTTTCAGATGCAGTTTTTGGCGCTACTCCGGACCTAACCTTATTTGGGGATGAGGCTCTGCTTGACACCTTCATCAAAACCGCGCGCCAATTGCCTCCACCACAAGTCAACTCGATGTGGGTCTGGATCTGGCAGGATCAGGACGATGTCACGCAGGGCTTCCGCTTCATGGGGCAGCGCTTCACGCTTGACCAATACGTTTTTGGTCAGGTGATGTGGCGAAAAGTCGGTACAATGTCCGAACCGCGCGACCTGCCCAAAGCATTGGATTTCTTTGCCGCGCAAGGCTCGGAACTAGCGCTCAATCTCCTGTATGAGATGGGCGAAAATAATTACGAAAACTATGACACTCAGATGGCGAAGGTGACCGAAGAAGTTGCTACACTTGAGTTGGATTCATGGACGCAAAATCTGTACTGGTCGTGGCTCTATGCTCTCAAACCAATCTTTGAGCCCAAGGGCGAGGCTTATCCGGCCTTCATGCAAACGGACGCCTGGGCTCGCAAGGATCTGCATACGGCGCTTAGTTCCTGGACCGAATTGAAGCACGACACCATTCTCTATGCCAAGCAAGTGATGGCAGAGATGGGCGGTGGACCTGGCGAACCACCACCTCACGGTTACGTGGAACCCAACCCCGAAGCCTATGCGCGTTTGTTGGCTCTGGCGGAGATGACCTACCAGGGTCTGGAGGTCCGCGGACTGCTGGGACCGAACACAATGGTCAACCTGAGCAACCTCATTGATGAACTGCAGTTTCTGCTGGATATCTCCCTGAGACATTTGACAGGAGAAACCATTACCGAAGATGACTACTGGCACATCAAGTACTACGGCGGTTGGCTTGAAGCGATGACCGTTGCTGCCGCAGATCCCGCGGATGATGGATTTCCTGCCGTGTTAGAGGATCAGAAAGCTGCCCTGGTAGCGGACGTTGCTACTGGCATGGACCGCGTTCTTGAAGAGGGCGTTGGTTATCCGACCTATATTTATGTTGTGCTTCCGGATGAACCCTACCGCGTAGGAATTGGCGTTGTTTATACCTACTATGAATTCATAGTACCACCAGGTGATCGGATGACGGATGAAACCTGGCAGGCTTTGCTCGAATCCGGGCAGGCTCCCGCGCAACCCGAATGGACCCAGGCCTTCATTTCGGAATGAGATTAAAGTTTCTTGCCCTTGGAGGAGTGTTATTACTCACACTCCTCCAAGGGTCAGGCTGTCAGGCGGAGCCAACCCTGACAATCACCCTCGGCGGTGACGTCATCCTGGGGCGGGATGGTCAGGCTATCTTTGCGCAAGACCCCTGGGGCGCACTGACGCTAGAACAATCCGCGGAAGACGGCAGCCGAAATTGGTTCATGGTCAACCTCGAATCACCCCTTGGCAGCTTGGCAGAATCACCGGCAGCCAGCGATGGCTACAATCTCTGCGCGCCCTCTGAAGCAGTTGAAATTCTCAAAATCGGCGGCGTGGACCTGGTTTCCACGGCAAACAATCACCGGGAAGATTGCAATGAAACGGCTGATCTTTCCCAGGAATTAAAAGACATCGCTGTAGTCCTTGAAGGGCAAGCGTTGGTTCTGGAGAGTCCAGGGGGCATTATTACCATTTTGGCTGCTGATGCAGTTTCAAAACCCTTGGACATTGCAGGTCTACTGGCGGCTGTGGCTGAAATAAGGGGCAAGACCGACGTGTTAATTGTCTCGCTGCACTGGGGAGTGGAATACACGGGTGAGCCCACGCAATTACAGCGGGATCAGGCGAAACAGCTTGCAAACGCCGGGGTGGATGTGTTGTGGGGGCATCATCCGCACGTGTTGCAGCCGGCGGAGTGGGTTGAAGCAGAGGATGGAAAGCACCGCATGCTGGCACTTTATAGCCTGGGCAATTTGCTCACGGACCAGACCATGACTTATGAGACGCGCCACTCTGCGCTAATTCAACTGCAATTCCAGGCTGGGGAAATCAGCCGGATAAGCTTTCAGCCGGTTGCCTTAGCGCAGAAAAGTGGAAAGTTAGTGCTTGTCTCTCCGGATGAGCAAGAGGTGATCCAAATCAGCAAACGCCTTGGCTGGGAAGAGCTTTTGGAGTCTTTTCCATAGAGAATGCCTTTCGTTCTCGCCAGTCTCCAGTTTCGCTATCACAAAGAGTAATTAAGACCTTCGGTCAAGTTCCTTTCAAGGTCAGAGACCTTGAAAGAACAAGGCTTTCTTCTGTCATTGCGAACCTCTTTTGTGAAGCAATCTAAACAATTGGCTGACCAAGAACAACAGAGGAAGCAAGATCTTGCATTCACATATAAGACGTATTTGTTTTTAGCATGGTTGTGAATGGCTAACAGTCTTTGAGATTTAGACTTTAGATTGCTTCGTCCTTTGCATTGACAGATAGAAACCTTGCAGTGATGTCGCGTAAGAACTGAAATTCTGGGAACCGTCGAATAAAAAAAGGCAGGATCGTTTGAGATCCCGCCCTGTTTGCATCTTCTTGGTTTAATTTACAGCTGTGTCGTCGGGGTAATTGGCGAGAGCGTCATCGATGCGGTCGAGCACATCGTCCGAGAGCTTATCCACCACGTCGAGCGCTTTGAAGTTTTCTTCCAGCTGCTGCAGGCGGCTGGCACCGGTGATGACTGTGCTGACGTTGGGGTTCTTGAGCAGCCAGGCGATGGACATCTGTGCCAGGCTCACACCCAGGTCGTCGGCAATCACGGCCAGGTTTTCGACTGCCTGCATGCGCGCAGGGTCACTAAACATCTTCTTGAGCCATTCATAGCCGGGCAGGTTGGCGCGTGTACCCTCGGGGAAGACCCCGCCGCGGTATTTGCCGCTGAGCATGCCCGATTTGAGCGGGCTCCAGGTGGTCGTGCCAAGCCCAAGTTTCTTGTAAAGTACGGCGTACTCTTCCTCAAAGCGAGTGCGGTGCAGCAGGTTGTACTCTGGCTGTTCCATGGTGGGACCAATCAGGTAATTTTCTTCTGCGAATTTTGCCGCTTCCAGGATGCGTTCGGCTGGCCACTCGGAGGTGCCCCAGTAGAAAGCCTTGCCCTGTTGGATGACATGGTTGAAAGCCATGACGGTCTCACTGACCGGGGTTTCGTAATCAGGGCGATGGGCGAAGACCAGGTCCACGTAATCGAGCTGGAAGTTTCGCAGCGAGCGATTTACGCCTTCAACGATGTGTTTGAAGGATAAGCCCTTCTCATTGGGAGTATTTCCACCCCAGAAGATCTTGGTGGAGACCACGTATTGCTCGCGCGCCCAGCCAAGTTCCTTGAGGGCCTTGCCCATCACGCGTTCGGATTCGCCATGCGCGTAGGCTTCGGCGTTGTCGAAGAAGTTGACGCCTCGCTCCCATGCGGCGCTCATCAGCGTCTTGGCGAGCTCAATATCCACCTGGTTACCGTAGGTTACCCAGGAACCGAAAGATAATTCAGATACTTTTAATCCAGATTTTCCTAAATTTCTATAGTTCATAATTTTCTCCTCGATTTAATTATAGGGAAATGAGAGTGAGTTGCAAATATTGGTAGAAGTATGGTACTTAGAAAGTAGTTCTGATCGTGGGGGATGAATCTTCAGTTAGAACAAGATCCAATTCATAGATGTAAATCTGCTTTCCATAGTTTTTGTTGTCTTGGAACATGCAAGCCAAGCTTTTATGAAGATGTCGAGTGTACATCTCCCCCCTTGCTTTGTGGGCAAAATTTTTTCTAGGGCGAGATTGAGGGCACTTTAAACGATGCGATGGACAAAAGTACCGTGCCCTCAATCCGCCGACAACAGAGTTCCAAGTGGCAAGGTTTGTTGATCCCGCGTGATCAACGGTTTAATGGCGGATTGGAAGCACATCGAGGTCTCAGTGGGATGGCATGTGCAGTTTTTCCAAGCTCGCCCTGCAAGCTGACAGCTTATTTGATAGCAAAAAGGTGCAAAATGAACGCATTGACGCTGCAGATTTTGCATGATATTATTTCTTCCTTGACGCCCCCATCGTCTAGTGGCCCAGGACGCGGCCCTCTCAAGGCCAAAACCAGGATTCGAATTCCTGTGGGGGCACTTTTTATTTAACCGGAGTTTCCGTGAGTCAAACAAAGCATCAATACAGCATTCAATACCCACGATTTCAGGTCAGACGCACACTGATGCGTTTACTGTCACGAGGGCTGCTGCGTTTACTGACGCGCACAAAAATCGAGGGACTTGAAAATATCCCCAGTGAAGGACCAATCATCCTGGCAGGCAATCACGTTGCAGTGCTTGAGACTGTCCTGATGACGGTCATACCCAAGCGGCTGGTGGAGCCTATCGGCGCGGGCGACATGCCTTTTGAGGGTATCTTCGACAAGATAGTGGCTTACTATGGCTATATTCCCATCAACCGGGGCAACCTTGATCGCAAGGGCATGAACCAGGCGCTGGACGTGCTTTTGCAGGGCGGCATGGTTGGCATTTTCCCGGAAGGCGGCGTGTGGGCACCAGGCAAGATGCACCCTCAAATTGGCGTAGCGCTGCTAAGCCAGCGCACTGGCGCGCCCGTGGTGCCGATTGGCTTCAGCGGAATGCAGGGATCTCTGAAATACGCGCTGCAGCTTAAGCGCCCAAAGCTGCTGATGAAAGTGGGCGAGGTCATCCCAGCTATGAAGGCTTCGGATGGCGGCGTTGACAAAGACCATTTATTGGCATATTCAAAGCAGGTGCTCGACGCGATCTACGGCTTGATCCTGCAAGAAGAGAAAGATCTCATGCCTCTTGAGCAGCATTATCAACTTTTAATTGAGACGGCTGATGAGGTCATCCAAAATCCTGGCTGGGGACCAGCATTCGCGCACTTTTTACACTCGCCAGCCTTACTGGATAGTTTTACGAGCAACCTCAAGCTGCCGATTTGGGCTTTGTATGGGCAGAATGAAATCGTCGAAACAAATGCCGTGCAGGCGGCATTGAGCATGCTGGAGGACTATCTCAAGGTCAACCCGGCCTTCTTCACCTACCGTTTTGGGATGGAAGAGGGCAATCAGGTAACAGAAGCGATTCGGGAACTGAAATCCTTATTGGAACAGGCAAAAAATGCGGGCCAGCTTGTCCGCCTGAACACGCATGCAGTCATCACCTACAAAGACGGTCGCCTCGAAACGAGCGAAAAACATTTCGTGATCGAGCCGGGAAACCCGCCAGCCTAAGAGCCGGTAGGCTGAATGTCGCGCACATTCAGCTGCATTGTGCTGCGGCCATTAAATTCATTGATCTCAAAGGTATAAGCAATATCCACATAATCGGGCAGGTTTTCCAGCAAGGCACCCTGACGGAAAGCAATCGCGTCCAGTTGATTGCTGCCTGCGCCAAGCACCAGCTTGAGATGTTCGCCCTTGCCAACTGCGTTTGCGCGCAACACCCGCACATTTCTGCTGCAAAAAAGCGCGCTCGGGTTGGAAGCCCCGGTGGGTTCCAACTGCTCGACTGCCTCGAGGATGCCCGGAAAGTGATCCCCATGGAGTTTTTCCAGTGCAATTTCATAATCGATGTGAAGCGCAGGGGTCAGATCCAAGCCCTTGAAAGATTCACGGGCGATCCCAACAAGACGATCCAGAAATGCCTGGGCATTATCGGCGCGCACGGTGAGACCAGCCGCCATTGGGTGCCCGCCATGCCTCACCAGCAGGTCAGAGCACTGGTTCAGGGCGTGGTTGATATCAAATTCCGGGATGGAACGGCAGGACGCTTTGATGAACTCACCCTCAACTGAGCCAATGATGGCGGGTTTGTAGTAGGCCTCCGTCAGCCGCCCTGCAGCCAAACCCACCACACCCGCGTTGTAATCAGGCGAGGCAGAGAACAATATTGGCATGTTCGGGTCTTGCTCCGCTATGCTGAGCATGGTCGATTCGATGATTTGATTGGTGATCTCTTTACGGCTGGAGTTGAGTGAGTCGAGCTGCTGCGCCAGCCATCCAGCTTCAAAAATGTCCTGGCTGGTGAGCAGGCGGAAGGCATCCAGCGCGCTCTCCATGCGACCAGCTGCGTTCAGGCGAGGACCAATAGCAAAGCCAAGATGACCTGCGTTAAATTTGGCAGGATTAATTGAGGCAACCTGCGCCAGCGAGAATAAGCCCTGCCGCTTGGGCTGGCGCATCAACGCCAAACCGCGTTTGACCAGGGAACGATTCTCGCCGGTCAGCGGCGCCACATCCACTACGGTGCCAATGGCAACCAGGTCGAGCCACTGGTTTAGATCAATGGCAGTGTTTGGGTGGGTCTGGAGCCAGGCTTCGGCCAGTTTATAAGCCAAACCGACACCCGCGAGCTCTTTGTAGGGATAAGGGTCGGCTGGTTGGTGGGGATTGATGACCGCATCGGCTTGCGGAAGAGTCTCATCAGGTTGGTGGTGGTCGGTAACGATCACGCGCAGACCAAGTTCTTGTGCCCGTTGCACTTCCTCCAATGAACGAATGCCGCAATCAACGGTGATTAGCAGCTGCGTGCCTTCGGCTGCCAGCATTTCGATGGCATCCAGGTTGAGCCCGTAACCTTCATCAAAACGATTGGGAATGTAGACCCGTGGTTCGTGACCGAGTTGGCTGAAGAATTCAAATAACAGTGATGAAGCGGTAACGCCGTCCGTATCGTAGTCGCCATAAATGGTGATGTTTTCGCCTGCCTGCAAAGCTTGCTCCATCACTTCGATCGCTTCGCGCATGCCAAGCATCAAAAAGGGATTAGTTGTGGTGGGAGAGTCAGTTCCCAGGTAGGCTTGGGCCACCTTTGCGGTGCTAACGCCGCGGTTAAAAAGCAATTGCCGCAGGAAGGGTGGGTAATCTCTGAGGGCGTACTTGATGTCGTTTTGGATAAGGGGTGCGATGACCCAGCGTTTTTTTGGAGTGGAGCGTTTGGTTTCAGTCATTTGCTAATTGTACCTTGTGTTTCAGGGTCACTTTCGGAGAATTAGTGCTCTCAAGTATTCCAACAAGGCAGCCCGAAAGGCTCCTCTTGCGTCCAGGGGGCAGCCTGCAGATCTTCGCGCAGGAAATAAGAGCAACAATTATGGGGTAGTGCTTGGGCTCGCAGTAGCAGTTGGCGAGGGGGTTGCAGTTGGCAGAGGCGTCCTGGTTGGCGTTGGTGTGGCAGTTGAGGTGGGTGTGAAGGTCGGCGTGCGAGAGGGTGTGGGTGTAACAGTCGGAGTTTTGGTGGGGGGATTGCCCAGAACGCGGAAATGACCGCTGGTAATCCACTTTTCCCCGATGAAAAACTGGAGCTGATAGCTGCCCGGCAGCCATTCGTCGGGCGGAAGTTCGAGCAAAGCCGCGCCATAGCCGCCACTGCCGCCCTGCCAGGTGCCGCTGTTGTAATGCACGATCTCACCTTCCCGCACCCAAATCTCAGTCCACTGTACACCGGGATCCATCATGTTGTAACTGTAAGTGCCATAAATTGTCTCGAGGGGGTTTTCAAATTCGATGGCGGGTTCAACGGCCTGTAAATCTTCGTTAACTTCCGTTGAAAACCGGATCAGGCTGAAGGCGAAATCGGACTTTTGCGTAATGTTCGACTCAAACGCCGTCGCGATCTGTTCGGGGACAAAAGGCGTGCCGGTGACGGACGGCGTGCTGGTTAGCGTGGGGGTGAGGGTGATGGTAGGGGTGAGGGTGATGGTGGGGGTGAGCGTGATTGTGGGCGTCAGCGAGGGGGTGAGCGTGGGCGGAAAGTAGCGGTAGGCGAAGCCTTCGCCCCAGCGCAGATTGGCATAAGCAAACCCGAGCAAAATTAACACACCCAGCAGCAGGCGCGCACCGAGCTCGTATTGCTGGCGTTTCTTGAAGAAGAACGGCAGCTTTTTGCCGAGGCGGAAGGCGTTGCGAGCACGAAAAGCCAGCCAAATGGCTCCGATGGCTGCCATAATGCTGATCACAATGATCGTGGAACGGATATCAACGTTCATTTTTTGGATTATAGCAGGGTTTGATTATCTGAAGAACTTGATGGTTACCAGGATCCCTTATCCAGCCTGCAGGCACCTTATCTGAAGGGAAAAGCTGGTACGAAGCTTTTCATTTGGATTGGAATCTAAGGTAATATCCTGCTAACAATGATTGCCATTCTTGAAGAAAGAAAGGCATGAAGGAGTTGGGATGGAAGACGCAATTGAGAATTATATCGCCAAAGCACCATTGGAAGTCCAGGATATCTTACGCCGGGTGAGGCAACTCGTGCTTGAGGTTGATACGGAGCTGACGCAAACCCTTAGCTACCAGATGCCAACCTTCAAGAAGCTTGGTAAGGCGGTTTTTCATTTTGCTGCTCAGAAGAAGCACCTGGGCATCTACCCTACCCCTTCCGCCATCGAGCATTTCGCGGCGAGGCTGGAGGGCTATAAAACCAGCAAAGGCGCCATACAAATCCCATGGTCCCTTCCCCTGGACGAAGAGCTAATTCAGGGTCTGGTGCGCTTCAATTTGGAGCAGTTGGAAAACGGTTAAGCCTTGAAAATACAGGATGCAATCCTTGATAATACAGGATGCAATCCTTGATAATACAGGATATAATCCTGTATAATACAGGATATAACCAGAAAAGCAGAGGACACAATGTACATTCATCGCCATCTCGAACAAGAAGTGCTCAAAGCCAGCCAGGGATACCCTGTGGTTATGGTCACAGGACCCAGACAAGTTGGTAAAACTACCATGCTCCGAACGCTGGCAGGAGAAGATCGGCAGATCGTTTCACTGGATAATCCCACAGTTCGGTTATTTGCTCAGAATCAGCCGTCTTTGTTTCTGGAACAATATAAGCCACCCATTTTGATTGATGAGATCCAGTACGTACCAGAATTGTTGACCTACATAAAAATTGCTGTTGACAACAGCGATTTGAACGGACAATTCTGGCTCACAGGTTCCCAGATTTTTCCGCTGATGCGAGGAATTCAAGAATCCCTTGCTGGGCGGGTTCGTTTACTATACCTTAATGGATTTTCTCAAAGTGAATTGGCAGGTAGAGAGAATGAGGCATTCCCTCCTTCGATTGATTCTCTTCTAAAACGAAAAGGGACATTGGCCCAATCGAAGTCACAGTTCAAAGCCATGCTGATGGGAGGATTTCCCAGGCTTCTTACCCAGGAAATGGTAACGAAGGATGGATTTTATAGCTCATATCTTCAGACATACCTAGCCCGTGATGTAAAAGAAATAACGAATGTGTTGGATACGGGAAAGTTCCTGCAGTTTGTAAGTCTGGTGGCAGCAAGAACGGCTCAGGAATTGAACCTTGCCAGCTTTTCACGTGATTTGGGAATTGATGGCACAACAGTCCGAAGATGGTTGAACGTTCTCGAGACTTCCGGCATAATTGTAAATCTGCCCGCTTTTTCCAGTAATTTGGGAAAAAGAATCGTCAGAAGACCGAAGCTACACTTCCTTGATATTGGATTGGCTTGTTTTTTGTGTGGCATCGAGAATGAGGAAGCCTTGAGTAAGTCACCGATTAAGGGTGCACTGTTTGAAAGCTGGGTAATCTCGGAAGTCTACAAGAGTTGGTGGAACCAGGGGAAACAGCCGCGCTTGTTTTATTATCGTGATGCTGCCCAAAAAGAAATTGACTTGCTTATCGATCGGAATTCGAAGTTGTATCCTTTTGAGATAAAACTCAATATCAACTCTTCCCATGTCTTTAGAAATTTCGAAGTTCTGGAAGAAATGCCGACACCTGTGGATTTTGGTGGGGCTATATACTCTGGTACAGAATTGGTCGCACTCAAAGACAACCACTGGATTATTCCAGTTAGCTTGATCTAACCGGGAAGCAATTCCTCTCTATACTGCTCGGCAAAGAGGGCGGGAGTTCCTCCCGTGTGCCAGAAGAGGACTTTCTCATCGGGTTTGAAAAATCCCTGGCGGATGAGGTCAATCAAACCGGCTGCAGCCCGACCGGTGTAGACTGGGTCAAGCAAAATCGCTTCATGACGGGCAAAGAGCAGGATGGCTTCCTTTTCCGCGGGCGTCATCACGCCGTAACCAGCCGAGCAATAATCATCATTTACAAGGATTTCTTCAGGATGAAAGCGGGTTTCAATTCGCAGTAAAGCTGCGCCAGCATTGGCGATCTCAGCAATGGTTTTGCTGAACTCCTGCGCAGGCTTATCAACGCTGATGCCCAGGATCTTCGTCTGGCTGCCAGTTTCACGCCCGCCAAGCAGCATACCTGCCTGTGTGCCGCCTGATGAGGTGGCGAAAACGATCCAATCCGGGTTGAGACCTTGCTCACGCAACTCTTTCATCGCCTGGCGGTAGCCCATGGCACCAATCGCATTCGAGCCGCCATAGGGGATGAGGTAAGGCTGACGCTTTTCTGCCTCTGCCGTTTTTGTTATTTCTGCCAGGGCTCGGTCGCGCTGGTCCTTTGGTACATAGATTATCTCAGCACCGCTGAGCAAATCCAGGAACAAGTTGCCCTGCGCTTGTTGGGGCTTTTCGCCTGCCAGCACCAGGATGCAGCCCAGTCCCAGCCTGGCTGCTGCTGCGGCCACCTGGCGGCAGTGGTTGGACTGCACCGCGCCAGTGCTGATGAGGGTTTGGCATCCTTTTGCGAGAGCATCGGCGGCGAGGTACTCGAGTTTACGGGTCTTGTTGCCGCCAAAACCGAGCCCTGTCAGGTCATCGCGTTTAATAAAGAGCTCTGGACCGCCCAACATCTTTGAGAGGTGGGGCAGTGCTTCAATCGGGGTGGGTAGTTGGGCAAGTTGCACACGCTCAGTCATTCAGGCTCCTTTTGTTAGCTTTCAACCCGCGCTGGCGCAACAAGATGAGCAGTTTGGGCAGGGTTTGGGTGTAGCGGCGGTAGAGTTTGGGTCGGGTGGTGTAGTCCCAGGCTCCGAGGGTGCGGGTGGTGGTCCCATTGAAGCCCTCCTTAAATCGGTAGACTCCCCACATCGAGTCACTCTCATCAAAGACCTCTGGCGCGCCCCACATGTCGTAGGTGTGGCAGCCAAGTTGCTTTGCCAGTCGCATAGCTTCCCACTGCAGCAGGTAATTGGGCATCAAATCACGGGAGTTCTCTGTGGACATGCCAAACATGTAACGGGCAGTGCCATTAAAGTGGAACAGGATCAGCGCGGCAATCGGCTGGCTTTCGACCTCGGCGATCAGAATTTTTGCCATATCCGCTTCAATAAATTCACGCCAGGTTTTCAGGTAGTAATCTTCGTGACGGATGACAAATTCGTCCCGCACTGCTGTTTCAGCGTACATTTTGTAGAGCGTGGGCAGTTCGGAAAGCTCACCTCGCCTTACCTGCACACCTTTACGGGATGCCAGGCGGATGTTGTAGCGCGTTTTCTGCTTCATCGCGGCCAGCAGCTCTTCTTCACTTTTTCTCAGGTCAAGCAAAACGGAATTGCGAAACTGGATCTGGTCCTGGGAGTACTGCCAGCCGCGCCGCTTCAGTTCTGCCTGCAGCGCGAGACCCTGCGGATTGGAGACTTCGCTTTCGGTACCCGGGATGCCAGTGCCCAACAGCACGTCGGGATCGATCTTGATGAAGATGACTTTTTCCCGGCGGCAGATGTCTTGCAAAGCATCAAGTATGCGTGTTACAGAATCCTGGTCATCCCAACGTAAGACTGGTCCTTTGGGAGCATAAAGCACGCTGAATTTCAATCCCGCGAAAGAAATCTGCCGGCGCAGGATCAGTGCAAGCCCTTCAAGGGCTTGCGGATCGCTGCCTTCCAGGAAGTATAAGGGGCTCCAGCCGTTTTGTTTCTTGGCTTCCGCCCATTCGTATGTTTGCAGGATATGTGCATCCGGGAACTGCAGCAGTAGCTGGTTCCATCTCGGGATTTGGTCTTTTTCCAGCCTGATCATGCTCAGTCTGCCATTCTTCCAGCCCGGATCTTTTGGTAGGCGCGATACAAAAGCGGTTTGTAAACCCGAACATAAGCCGGCACGGAGCGCACAACCTCTCCACCAAAACCGCGTTTGAAGCGATACACCCCCCAAAGACCGTCACTGCGCTGCATAAACTGCTCTTCCAATTCTTCAGCGGTGGCATCCGGGATACCCCACAGGTCGTAAATAGTCGCACCGTGTGCTTTGGACCAGCGCATCGCTTCCCACTGGAGCAGGTAAGTGGGCATCAGGTTGCGGCTGTTGTCGTCGGACGCACCATAAAAATACCAGGTGCGCTCGCCTGAAAGAAAGAGCATCAGATATGCCAGGGGTTTGTCTTCGTAAAACGCGCCAAGCAAAACGCAGGCTCCGGATGGGGAGAAGATGCCATAAGCCTTCTGGTAATAAGAGATATCATGCAAGGCAAAACCGTCACGCGTGCCAGTGGTCTGCATCAGACGGTAAAAACCCAGGATGTCATCTGTTTGTTTGACCACCACGCCCTTTTTCTCAGCCAGGCGAATGTTGTAACGCGTCTTTTGCTTCATGCGCGCCAGCAGTTCGTCCTCGTCAGCCGTGAGATCCACCAGGATCGTACTGCGGGGTTGGATGGTGTGGGGTTCCACGGCGAAGCCCTGCAGCTGTTCTACCAATTCCGTGGTGAGGGCGCTCTCTGCCAGGTCAGGTTCTATCTGCAGGAAGACAGACCCACGCCGCTTGCAGGCTGCATCTATTTGCCCCCAAAGAGATGCCCAGTCCCTGCCGACGGGGCCTTTTGGCAGGTAGGCAAGGCTTAAACCGAGAGGTAATTTACGAAAGAGCACCTGAGCCTGGGCAGTTGGGCTGTGAAAAACCTCAGGTTCCCAGCCGAACTCTGCCTTCAACTGTCCCCAGAGCGGGCTTTGAAGCAGATGCGGCGTATGGAAGGGCGGTTGATTGGTTTCGTTCATGAATTAGCGCCCTTTGAACCCCAAAACGGAGCCAACGGTGCGCAACAGGATATTGAGGTCCATCCAGATCGATGCGTGCTCGATGTAGTACAGATCGTACTGTAGTTTTGTGGCGGTCTCTTTGATGGTCTCGGCGTAGGGTTGGTGAATTTGAGCCCATCCTGTGATACCTGGTTTGACCAACATGCGAGCCCGGTAGAAAGGAACTTCTTTCTGGAAAACCTGGACCAACTCAACACGCTCGGACCGGGGTCCCACAAAGCTCATTTCCCCACGCAAAACGTTGATGATTTGAGGAAGCTCATCCAGATGAGATTTCCGCAGGAATCTGCCGATGCGTGTGATGCGAGGGTCGTTGGTCGTAGTAACCAATGCCTCTTTTTCCATATCTGACCTGGATTTCATCGTTCGAAGTTTATAGATAGTATATGGTTTTCCGCCTCTACCTAGTCGTTTTTGGGTAAAGATAATCGGTCGACCGGAATCGATAAGGATTATCAGGGCGAGCAGAGGAGAGAGAATTGTCAGGGCAAGCAGACCAGTCAGCCCCAGAAGCAAGTCCAGCAGCCGTTTTGCAATACGGTAAAAGCCGCTGGTAGGGGCGCGGTCAAGGAAGGCGCGAACAACCCAGTCTGATTCCAGTAAGTCGATTGGCACCCGTCCGGAAAGGTTCTCATAAGTCTCCGTCATGGTGGTCAGGTTGACACCATCTTCCTGGGAGGTCAGGATGCTTTGAAACATGCCGTGGTTCATTTCATTGGAAATCGCCAGGATCAGATCAGTAATCCCTTGATTAGTGATCACCTCAGCCATGTTTTCGTGGTTCCCCAGAATCGGATATCCCTGGATATTTGTGCCAAGTTTGGCGGGATCATCATCGATCAGTCCAATCAATTTGAAGGGAGGTGGATCGAGCTCAGAAATTATATTGACCAATGCAGTGCCTGCTTTGCCTGCGCCAACGATTAATACGCGTTGCTGACTTGAAACGGAGGTAAATGTACGGATGTAGATCAAGCGCCAAATCAATGACAGAACAGTAGCGGCAACAATAAAAACTGCAACACCCAGCCGGGGTAATGAATTTGGCTCGACAGCAAAGTAGATAACCAGGTAAACAATAGTGGATGCCAGGAAGACCAGCCCTATTCCACGCAAAGTCTGGCGCAAATTGGTAGATTTCTGTGAGTCATAGGTGTCTACCTGCAGGATGATCCAAATTACGGGTAAAAGGTAGAACCATGCCGGGGCACGGTATTTAAGGAATTCTATCGAAAAGCGATACCAGCTATCTCCGGAACCCCAGACGTAGAGAGCGATCAGGAGAGCCAATAAAGCTGCGAAAAAATCCCCTAACACTAAGAGAAAGCGCTGCTCCGAGAGCTTGAGCCTTACCTTCGTGTTTTGGGTGCCAGTAGTCTTTTTCGTCATATTTTCTTTCGAGCACTGAACGCGCCGGCGATAAAGCCAGCACCCCAGGAAAAATGCATGGTGATGATGGCAAGTGGTACACCGATCACCATCAGTATATCTCTTTTCTTTATTGCAATGTGCGTGCCAACGGCAAGAAGGATCAGAAGATACAAACCCAACACAGCGGCAAAGAGATAGAGCGAAGGCTTCCAAAAAATGCCGACCAGTAGTGTGCCTGCCAGCCCCGAAAGAAACGCCGGCGGCAGAGCCTGGCGCCAGCGCAAGGTCTCCGGGTAGCGTTTTAGCATTTGCACCTTCCAGTATCCGTATCCAAAGTATTGTTTGGCGAGCGCAAGCAGGTTGGAACGGGCAAAGTAAGTGCAGCGGATTTTTGGATCAAGCCAGATCTTGCCACCAGATTGCAGGATACGCGTGTTGAGCTCATAGTCTTCGTTTGCCAGCAGCGTCTCGTCAAAGAGCCCGATTTGTTCAAAAAAATCCCTTTTATAAGAACCGTAGGGGACCGTATCCACGTAGGCTGCCTTGTCCGTGAAGCGGTAATGGGCATCCCCAACTGCCAGCGGGTTGCCAGCAGCCGCGGCGATGGAACGCGCCATCCAGGAATTCTTTCCAGGTTGAATGTTCCACACGCCGCCAACGTTTTGTGCGACATTTCTCTCGAGGGCATCCACGCAGAGAGCAACGTAATCCGCGTTGGGGATGGAATGGGCATCCATTCGCACGATCACATCCCCCCGTGAAGCCTTGATTGCAGCATTTAAGCCAGCTGGTATGATGCGCTGAAGATTATCCACCACCAGCACGTCAAGATCGGGATGGGCGGTTTTGAAGTCCGCGATTTTCTCACGGGTTCGATCCTCCGAGAAGCCATCCGCGATCACCACCTGCATCAGTTCTCGCGGGTAGGTTTGAGCATGAATGGCATCCAAAACAAGCTGGATGGTTTTCTCCTCATTCCGGCAGGGAATGATTACAGAAACGCTTGGGGGCATGTCGACTTTATATACCTGGTTCTGTTCTACTGGCAGTCGCTTGTCTGTTAATTCGACAGAACCGCGATTGCTTCGACCTCAACGATGCCTCCCTTTGGCAGGGCACCCACCTGGATGGCTGAGCGGGCTGGAAAATCGGAGGTGAAGAATTCAGCATAAACGGCATTCATTTCGGCAAATTGAGCTATATCGGTCAGAAAAACGGTTGTCTTGACCACATTTTCAAGGCTGGAGCCGGCGCTTAAAAGAACAGATTTAAGATTGGTGAGAGCAGTGCGTGTTTGGGCTTGAATACCGCCTTCCACGATCGCGCCGCTGGCAGGGTCAATTCCGAGCTGACCGCTGACGAAAACTAGATTATCGGTAGCGATCGCTACCGAATAGGGTCCGATAGCCTTGGGGGCATTTTCACAAGTAACGACTTCCCGTTTGCTGCAACAACTCATAATTACCTCTTTCCTGGATGTAGTGTGGGTATTATAACATTTAGAAGATCTGCAAACCTTTAGGTCGGCTTTTTGAGCTATTAAATAACTTCTCTTGCTGGCAGCTTATTATGCCTGCCAGTCACCAATACCTTTCCAACAATGATCAAGATGCTCAGCCAGAACGTCCTTGAGTTTGTATTTGACAGTTTGTCGTACTGCAAACATCAGAGCTACTCCGCCCATCTGATTCAGCCTTCTGCCGATCTGTTTGGCATCCCGGTGGTGGCATTGGATATCAAACGGTCCCCCAGGAGTAAGAGAAAGAAAGTCATCCAGACGGCCAATCTTGACCAACTCTTCAACCATCTGTTTAACCTCAGCCTTGGTTTGTGGGTCAAGGGCGCGGATCTCAGGTTCTCCAAAAATTCGATTAAAAAGACTCATAATGACTCCTTCCAGTTTAATAATTATAAGGGATTCCGAAAAATAAGACCGGAGATACTCTCCGGTCTTATTGCTAGTAGTGAATGATGGTATCGCGGACCTTGCCCCATTTCAGGGCGTCGGCAATACCCTGCTCAATTGGGAGTTCCGCCTTCCAGCCGAGCAATTGGGCAGCCTTGTCGGCGTTGGCATAAGAGCCTGCCACATCGCCCGGGCGGGGAGGCTGCAGAGAAACGGGCAATTTTTGCCCGTAGACGTCTTCGAAAGCCACCACAAACTCTTTCACGGTCACACCCTGACCCGTGCCGAGGTTGATGACCGTGTAGGGTGCTTCTTCTTCCCTGCCTTGCTCGATCACTCTGTCAAAACGCTCCACAGCCCGGACATGCGCCTGGGCGAGATCCCAGACGTGGATGTAATCCCGAATCCCAGAGCCATCGCGGGTTGGCCAGTCGATCCCGGTCAGGTTAAATACCGGTTCACGTCCGAGAGCGACTTCCACCAGCTTGCCAATCAAGTGGCTGGGATAGCGGATGTGCAGCCCCGTGCGCATTTTGGGGTCAGCCCCGATGGGGTTGAAATAGCGCAGGGCGATTGCATTCAAACCATAAGCGCTGCAGAAATCCTTGAGCACCATTTCCATCATGTACTTGGTGCGGGAGTAGGGGCTGAGAGGGCGCAGAGGGGATTCCTCGGTGACCATGAATCCGGGGACGACGTCATAAACTGCAGCTGAAGAACTAAAGACAACCCGCTTTCGACCCAATTCAGCCAGGAGTTTGAAGAACTCCATCGATTTAACAACGTTCTCTTTATAGTAATCGTAGGGTCTCTCGACGGATTCCGGCACCACGATCAAGGCCGCGCAATGGATGGTTGCCTCAATATCCGGATGGTCGCAGAAAATCTTGCGTACCATCGCCCGGTCGGCGATATCGGCTTCGTAGAAAATACGGTCTTTGGTGAATTCCCTGCGACCTGTCACCAGGGAATCTAACAAAACAGGTGTATGACCGCCGTCGAGCAACGCGGAGGCGATCGTACTGCCGATATAGCCTGCTCCCCCGGAAATCAACACTTTCATACTAACTCCTCAGTTTTTAATGGCTGTTGTTATAAGTCATCGGCTTTTCAGCGGTGACTTCCCTGACGCTCAGCAAGATTACCATACCAATCACCAGGAATGCAATTATAGACCCGATTCCCCAATACTGGCCATTTATTTCAGCCGTAAGCTTATCAAACCCCTGGTTGATATAGTAATTATTCATGCGATACGAAAGGGTGCCAAACACCAATGGACCAATAAAGGTTGACGTGCGCCCTGCCACCGATAGAAAACCGTAAAACTCGGTGGTTTTGCCCGCTGGCGCCAGTTGGCTGACCATCGTGCGGCTGACTGCCTGTGCACCGGAAAGCGAGAATCCTGCGAAGGCACCAACGATGAAGAAGCCCAGGGTATTTTTTACAAAGAAGAGGGCGACCAAGGAAGAAATCAGGATGATCAATGAAATCAGGATCGCTCGTTTGCTGGATTTTTCATCCGAAAGTTTGCCGAAGGTGAGGGCGCCTAAAGCTCCGGTGATATGGATGATGATAACGAAGATAATCAACTGTACCTGTTCAAGCCCAAAAAGCGTGGCGCCGATGATAGCGGCGAAGTCCATCAGCATCATGATGCCGTCGTTGTAGATCAGGAAGGCGAACATGTAACGCAGGAAGACTTTGTAATGGCGAATGTCCTTGAAGGTTTCGGCAAGATGCTTAAATGAAACTGAGAGCAAGGTTTCACCATTTGGGATTGGGATCACCGGGCTGGTTTCGTGGACGCGAAAGTACATCGGCAGTGATGAGAGGGCATAGACGACAGCGGTGATCAGGAAGGTGTAGGGTATAAATTTGTTTCCAATGATCTGCATCGGCACCACTGCAATCAGAAGTGTGGCAACACCGCCAAGCATACCAATGGCCCAACCTTTGCCGCTGATGTACCCGATAGTCGCGGGGGTTGAAACGTCCACCAACAGAGCGTCATAAAAGACCTGGGCTCCCCGGTAGCCGATTTCTGCCATGATGAAAAATACCATCGCCATGACCACATCCCCTGCCCGGACAAAGAAGAGCAGAGCGGTGAAAATGACCGATATCCCGGTAAAAATGAAAAGAAAGAGTTTCTTTGAACGGGAAGAGTCGGCAATTGCCCCGAGGATTGGTGAAATCACCGCCACCAGGATGGCAGCGATGCCAACGGAAATACCCCACAGCCTTGTACCCTCAGCCCCGCCAACAACTGCGTTTTTGAAGTAAGCCGAGAAAACAGCCAGCAAAATAATAGCCGCGTAAGCTGAGTTGCCGAAGTCATAATAGTACCAAGCGTGACGCGCATGTCGCGCGGCCTTGGTTTGGTCCAACAGGTTCTTGGGCGAGTTTTCCATTAGTAGCACCTTTTTGTTATTTAGTTGTAAAACGATTTATTGTATCAAACCTGATAAAAATGGGGAAATATGGTGGGGAGAAAAAAACAGCTCCCTCAAACGAGGGAGCTGTTGACCGGTGCGAAAGCGCTTAATCTTCCAAACTTGACAGGCGAGCCAGATTCTTCTTGTAAGTGATAGACTTCATCACCTCCGCGGCGATGGATGGGATCAGCACCAGCGGCAAAATCTCCGCCCAATCGATCCAGCGCAGAGCAGTAGTGTCGAACACTACTTGTAAGAATGGTACATAGATTACCAGGAGGATCAACACAACTGAAACCAGAACGGCAATATTCATGTTCTTGTTTGTGAAGATGCCGATCTTGGTCAGAGGGAAGTACTCTGAGCGGGCAGTGAAAGCACGGAACAACTCAGAAAGCGAAAGGGTAATGAAAGCGAAGGTCTCAGAAAGAACGCGCGCTTCCTCCGGAGCTCCCTTAAACGCACCGCCACCAAGAAGGAAGGCTCCAAGAGTTGCGGCTGTGATTGCGATGGTCTGGACGATGATGCCCTTCAGCATAAACTTGTTGATAATCGGTTCGTCAGATGGTCTGGGCGGATGCTGCATGATATCAGGGTCGCCCTTTTCAGTTCCAAGTGCCAGCGCGGGTGCACCGTCCGTGACCAGGTTGAGCCACAACAACTGAATGGGTGCCAGAGGGGTATTCCAGCCGAGTACAGTCGCCAGGAAGATAATCATTATCTCGGCAATATTGCAGGAGACCAGGTAGTAGACGAATTTGCGGATGTTGCTGTAGATGATGCGACCCTGCTCCACGGCAGAGACGATCGAGGCGTAGTTATCATCCGTGAGCACCATGTCGGCGGTTTCCTTAGCAACGTCGGTGCCGGTGATGCCCATGGCGACGCCGATATCAGCGCGTTTGATGGCTGGGGCGTCGTTGACGCCATCACCAGTCATGGCAACCACTTCGCCATTATCGCGCAGGGCATCCACGATCTTCATCTTATGCTCGGGGCTGACGCGCGCGTAAACATCCGTGATCTTAACAATCTCACGCATTTCTTCTTCAGTGGCGTGTTCAACATCCGCGCCAGTCAAAACCTGGTGCCCCTTGCGCAGCAAGCCGATATCTTCGGCGATGGCTTTGGCGGTGTTGGGGTAGTCACCCGTGATCATCACTGAGCGGATGCCGGCAGTTAGAGCTTCCTTGAGAGCAGGCTTAACTTCGGGGCGAGAGGGGTCGATCATGCCGATCAGACCGACGAAGATCAAATCTTTTTCGAGAGCTTCGGCGCTGATTTCATCCGGCATCTCAGGCACGGGGCGATAGGCCACACCCAGTACGCGCAGTGCTTTACCAGTCATCTGGTCGTTGGCATCCAGGATTTCCTGGCGCAGTTCCGGGGTGAGGGGAACCGGTGTGTTGTCCATTCCGGAGCGATAGCTGCAGAGGTTGAGCACCACATCCGGCGCTCCTTTAACAGCGATCGTGTACCAATTGGTCTTTTCGTTGGTCACATAAGGGGAAATGTCGCCGTGACCAGGATTGACGATATTGTGAATGGTGACCATGCGCTTGCGGGCAGAGTCGAAGGGAATTTCCTGCTTGCGTGGATAATTTTGGTTGACCACGTTTGCGGCAGCGCCAGCTTTGAGAGCAGCCACGAGGATGGAGCCTTCGGTAGGGTCGCCAACCATGCGGTAGGTGGTCTTGCCTTCGCTTTCGCCCACAGGTTCAAGTTGCGCATCGTTGTTGATGGTGCCAACCCACAGTGCGGTTCTGGCTGCGGGGAATTGCTTCAGGTCAGAAATGATCTCCCCATTAACAGAAAAGTCGCCAACCGGTTCGTAGCCTGCGCCGCTAATGTCCACGAACTTGCCATCCACCCACAATTTGGTGACGGTCATCTGGTTTTGGGTGAGGGTGCCGGTCTTGTCGGTGCAAATGGTGGTGACAGAGCCCAATGTCTCAACGGATGCCAGCCTGCGGATCAGCGCGTGGCGGTTGACCATTTCGCGCATACCGCCAGCCAGGCTGATGG
>CAZOYK010000008.1:0-5988 GCA_964584065.1 uncultured Anaerolineaceae bacterium
TGTCTGCATGCTTTGACAAATCGTCGTAAACAATCAACACGTCCATGCCGTTATCCAGCAGGAATTCCGCCAGGGTTACGCCCGCGTACGGCGCCAGGTAGCGCAGTGCAGGCGGATCGTCAGGGCTTGAAACCATCACGGTCGTCTGGTTCATAACCCCACCCTCTTCGAGAGTCTCAATAGCCCTTAACACCGACGTTTTTTTCTGGCCGATCGAGACGTACACACAGCGGACATCAGTGCCCTTCTGGCTCAGGATGGCGTCCAGCGCCAGGGTGGTCTTGCCAACCTGGCGATCACCGACGATCAATTCGCGCTGCCCACGCCCAAGCGGAAGGAGTGCGTCGATGATCTTTGTGCCGGTGAACAACGGTGTGTCGACTGGCGCCCGGTCGATCACGCCCGGTGCGATGCGTTCCACGGGGCGATATTCAGAAGGCACGATCGTGCGATTTTCATCCAATGGTCTGCCAAGGGGATCCACCATTCTGCCAAGGAAGGACAGACCCACCGGAATACTGAGTCGTTTGCCGGTTGCTTTGGCTACGTCCCCGCCGCGAATGCCGGTATCATCACCTAAAAGAATCACATCCACATGCTTGCGGTCGAGATTCAGCACCATGCCCTGGACCCCATTCGGGAAGGTTACCAATTCCTCCAGGAATACCATCGGCAAACCGCTGAGCGTGGCAATACCATTGCCAACATGCTGCACAGTTCCAACACTGCGGATGAATAGCTGGTGCTTTTGCTTCTGGCTGGCGGTCTGAAGCTCACTAATGACATATTCCGGTTTCAGGGATTTTGGACTCACAGGCAATTTTTCTGCCACGCGAGCCTTCACGCCCTCCATGAAACCCTCGCGTTTTACCAACAAGGGGTCATTAACGCGCAATCGCTCGGTCAGATCTGACAGTTTTTCCTGGGTTGCAAGATCTAAATCATTCATTTTCAGGCTTTGCCAGCGTTTCCAATTTCTGACCAATTTCATCGCGCAAGGATTCCAGATGAGCACTGAGGGTGTTATCCAGCACGATGTCTCCAACTCTCGCGCGGATGCCGCTTACAAGCTCTGGGATGACCGTCACCTCCAGCTCCACTTCCTTGTCCGCCAGAGCATTAAAGGTGCTGAGCAGCTTCATTTGCTCTTCAGTAGTGAGTTCACGCGGCACATCAATCTCCACGGTCGGAATCCTTTCTTCCAGCGATTCGCGGATGTTCTGGACCATGCGCATATCGGTGCGACCCATATTCCAGATATTGCGGGTCATTTCATCGATGAGCTGATCGTGGACTTCGGGTGGAATGACTTCACGCAAGGTGTCGTTGCTGATCTTGATGACCGTTTCCACCAGGTCGTTCTGCAGGCGTTTGATGTCCACTTCCTGTTCCTTGCGAGCCTCAGCTACAGCCTCCATCATGATGGACTCAGCTTCCTGGCGGGTCGCCTCCAGCAGATCTTCCTGCTGTTTCTGGCTATTAACATATGCCTGATCTGTGATTTTTTCGATTTCGTCATCAAGGTTGATCAGGCGCTCGTCGAGTTCCTCCAGGCGCTGTTGAGCATCCAATTGATCGCGCTGAAGTGCTGCCCTGAGGGCGGCTTTCTCAATTGCCCGTTCCTCCGCACGCCTGGTCATCGGTTTGAAAACCAGGAAGTACAGGATCACCGTCAAGACCAGGAAATTGAGAATCTCCCAGATGATGGTGCTAAGGTCAAGATCGAGCATGGCTTAGCCCCCAAAAAAGCGTGTAATTAAGGGGTTGGCAAATAACATCACCAGCACGACCAACAACACGTAAATCGAAGCCGTTTCCAGCAGCGCCATTGAAATCAGCATAGCTGTTCGCAATTGTGGTGCCGCATCGGGCTGGCGTGCCATGCCTTCAATCGCCTTTTCTGCCGCCTTACCCTGCGCCCAGGTGGGGATCATGGTTCCAATCATGATTGCCACACCTGCAACGATTGTAGTGACAATAATAATCAAAACCTCGGGTGTCATATTCTCCATTAGTTAGTTCCTTTCTCACTAATTTTGCTTAGTTTACGTGATCTCTTCTTCTCGGCATTTTTTGCTTTGATTCTTTGATCTTCTTCATTAATTTCTACCGCCGAGGAGATGAAAAGCGCCGCCAAGGTGGTTAGCACAAAAGCCTGCAGCACACCCGAGATCATCGAGATCGCGGTCATGGCAATCGGCAGGAAGTACGGCACGATCGAAAAAATGATTGCCACGATCAGGTCCCCACTCAGGATATTGCCAAACAAACGCATCGCAAGCGAGAGTGTGCGGCTGAACTGCCCGATCAACTCCACCGGGAACATGAAAATCGGGCTGGTGAATTCCTTTAGATACTTCCAAACACCTTTTTTGATCATGCCAAAAATATGTACCGACATTACTACAATCAACGCAAGCCCAAGCGTGGTGTTGATATCCGCCGTGGGAGACTGCATGCGCGGGATAATAGAGATCAAGTTGGCAAAAAGCGTAAAAATCATCAGGCTGCCCAGAAGTGGAATGTAGGGATGCAGGTCATCCACATCCATGGCATCATCCAAAATGCTGATAACCATTTCGAGAATATATTCCAGTAGATTAGGCTTGAGCAATTTTAAGATCAAGACAACCCCGATGATAATGCCCATGGTGATCCAGGTGTAGAGCACCGTATCTCGAATGGGCAGGATCCCGAAGAGAGTGAAGACGATCTTGTGTTGAATTACATCCAAGTTACTACTCCTTCCGACCGGTCAGGCTATTCAGGCGCTTGTTATAAATGATCACTTGCACCCAGGTTGCGATCGTGATCCCAATCACCATCCCAATTGCTCCCAGGGGCTCGGTGCGCAGTGCCAGGTAGAGAAGTATGCCGACCAGCAAAAACATGACAATCCGGCGCAGCATCAGCCCCTTTAACGGCGACTTCTGCCCGTCCGGCAAGGGTTCGATGGCTTCCACACTCTTGCGCAGCCATTGGAAAGAAAGCACCGACCAGCCCGTGCCAAGCAGGATCCAAAAGATGATCCAGATTATATTCACGCCCTCATTTTCCATAACGTTGCCTGCGCCTGCGTTCCTGTTCTTTGATCAATTCCTTCATTTTTTCGAGCTCAGCGGCTTTTTTTTCGTTCTCTTCCTTATGCATCAAATAAAATTCATATTTCACATACCGCAACACTGCCGCAATCGCGGATAACACACCCACACCCAACAAAATAAGCGTCCAGCGCGGGCTGGTGCCGAAGCGGCGGTCCAGAAAAAAGCCGAGCAAGGGTCCGCCAACGATTGGGATGGCAATTTCCCAGCCAATGGTCGTTGCACGCAGGTCACGCGCGGAAAACATGCGCCCGCGTCTGGTTAGCTTCTGCTGATCCGACGGCTCAGGCTGCTTATTCTGGGCTGCGTCGGGGCTTTCTTCTTCTGCCATTGCAGCCTCAATGCGTTGTTAAAATGCTGACCAGGTTATCAGACAAGGTCAATATGCCGGCTTTGACCGCTACAGTTTGATCCTGCTCATCTTTTCGGTACTTAAGCACGCCGTCGCCGGTGGCAGCGATCATGGCGGCATGCCCGGGGTGAATTCCCAGCCAGGATCCATCTTCCAACTGGACTTGCAGCCGTTCAACCTGCTCCAATTCCAAGCCGCCTTTGCCCAGGCTGAGCACCTCGACCCTGAGCAGTTTGTCCTGATCAGACTGCTGGCTCATCGGCTACCTCCGAGCTGAGCGATTCCTCAACCTCTTCCATTTCTTCAGCCTGCCGCAAGACGTCCGCAATCGTGCCGGTCATGTAAAAAGCCTGCTCGGGCAGGTTATCGTACTTTCCTTCCAGGATCTCCTTGAAACCGCGCACGGTCTCCTCGATCGGCACGAACACTCCCGGCTTGCCCGAAAATGCTTCAGCCACGATGAAGGGCTGCGTCAGGAAACGCTGCACCCTGCGGGCTCGGATCACAATTTGCTGGTCCTCCAGGGAAAGTTCTTCCATGCCGAGGATGGCAATCAGGTCCTGCAGCTCTTCATAGCGCGCCAGGGTCGCCCTGACTTGCTTGGCGACGTTGTAATGCTCACTGCCCACGTTCTCAGGCGTCAGCAAATTCGAGCTGGATTGAAGTGGATCAATAGCCGGGTAGAGCCCAAGCGAAACCAGCCGGCGCGAGAGCACGGTGGTGGCGTCCAGATGCGAGAAGGTGGCTGCCACTGCCGGGTCGGTCACGTCGTCGGCAGGGATATAGACCGCCTGAACAGATGTGATACTGCCGCTGCTGGTGGAGGTGATGCGTTCCTGCAGCATACCCATCTCGGATTCGAGCGTACTCTGATAGCCCATCTCGCTCGGCAGGCGCCCCAACAGCGCCGAAACCTCGGAGCCAGCCTGGATAAAGCGATAGATATTGTCAATAAAAATCAGCACCGGGCGGCTTTCTTCGTCGCGGAAGTACTCTGCCATCGTCAGTGCGGTAAAGGGGATGCGCATACGCGCCCCTGGCGGTTCGTTCATCTGCCCAAAAGTAAGAATGGCTGAATCGATCAAGCCGGAAGCGTTCATTTCCAGCCACATGTCGTTGCCTTCGCGGCTGCGCTCGCCAACCCCGGCAAAAAGCACGATGCCGGAGCTTTTGGTGATGGTGTTGTTCATCAACTCCAGCATCAGGACAGTTTTGCCCACACCTGCCCCACCAAACAGACCCACCTTGCCGCCCTTGGGGTATGGAGTTAGCAGGTCAATGGCTTTGATGCCGGTAACGATTTTTTCGCTGGACAGGGTCTGGTTGCGGATAGTCGGCGGTTTGCGATGAATTGGCGCGAAAGTTTTTGGCTCAAAAGCACCCCGGTCGTCAATTGGCTCGCCGAGGATGTTGAAAAGCCGCCCGAGGGTCTCCCTGCCAATCGGAACCATGATCGGCTCCCCGAGGTCAATCACGGGCATGCCGCGTCTGAGGCCGGCTGTGCTGCCCATAGCGATGGCACGTACGACGTTGGTGCCGACATGCTCCTGGATCTCGAGGATCAGGTCGCCGCCTTGTTTACGCTCAATCAACAGAGCATTGTAAATGGAGGGTAGATCGCCGGATTCAAATTCAACGTCGACCACTACGCCGACTAAACGGATGATTACCCCTGGATTTTTATGTTCAGTGTTGTAAGATTGCACAGGCTTTCCTAAGTTTTTCTTGATAATTGAACGATCAGAGCCCTGACCGGGTTGAACTACTCGATAATTATGCCGGAAAAGGTTGTAAAAGTCAAAAACCACGCATCGGTGCTCGTATCGTGAGCATTGGCAGCGTAGGGCGAAATGATGTGCAGTCCACCACTCCTACGATGATGCATACTTCGTAGGGCGGAATGCGCCTATGCCTGCCCTTGTGTTTTTTTACAAGGGTTGCGCACTCCGCCAATATAATCGAAATCGTCGGAGTGAGCCCGCAAATCGCTAATAATTGCAAAATGTCATTGGGCGGTCTCATTACACAGCTTCGCCGGTACTTCGTCCGACCTACAAAGGCAATCTTCACGTAGATCAGGTTGCGCAGCCTGCCCCGTGCTTTTTTGGCGGGGTTCAACCTGACATTACGAATACTGGCAGATAAAGTCCTCAACAAAGATACGCTTCCTTGATGGAATTAAAGAAGAGAGAAGACCCCCCTCGTAGGGCTGGGCCTTGGTCCAGCCGCTGCCTATGTCCATGTAAAACCGCGTAGGTTAGGTTGCGCAGCCTGCCCCGGGCTTTTTTGGCGGATTTCAACCTGACATCACGAATACTGGCAAATAAAGCCCTCGGCAAAGGTGGATTTCTTCGCGCCATTCCGTTTGGCTGTGGCGTATGACCCTTGTAGGGACGGTCCCTGCCCTGGTAGCAAAGCGGATAGGGTGCGCCGTTCCGCTTGTTTGTATTTGCAGAAGGGGGCGAGCCCCTTCCCTGCGAAAGATGTATGGTGGGTTGGCTTTTTGTGACGACCCAGAGGTCAACTTTGTTTTAC
>CAZOYK010000008.1:5998-18488 GCA_964584065.1 uncultured Anaerolineaceae bacterium
TCGAACCGGAGACCTTCGGTCAGATTGCGTGCTCGGTCTGGAGACCGGCACGAACGATGGTACTCACGATTGCTGGCAAAAAAACAGCAGCTTACACCCGCATCCTGTATTCATTGTAGAATAGTGGACACAATATCAAAACGAGGAACAGCAAATGATTGAAAAAGTATACAAAATGTCAACCCGCACCGAGAATGTGATTGAACCCGTGATCAAGGATGACTTTGTTCATTACATGCACATGGTCTTGCTTAAAGATGAAGCGCTGCCAACCCACTACACCAACGCAAACATCTACATGACTGTCGTAAGCGGCACGATGCACCTTTCCCTTTCTGACGGGGAATTCAGAGTCTATCCCAGCGGAAGCGTGATCAATGTTCCTTTTAGGATTAAGATGATCGCACAAAACCGCGACGAAGAGACCCTGGAACTGATCGTAGTCAAAACCCCCGCGCCAGGAAGTGAAATTTACCAATAGGTTTTTTCAAAAACTGGTTGAGGGGCTATGATGCGTATTCACTTTGTTGTGATCCCATAAGCGAAGGTTCGGTAAGTGGAGGATCATCTAAATCCCCCTGACTCCCGTCGGGAGTCCTTACATCGTTTACAATTGAAAGAATGAATCCTCCGCCCAGCAAGGCCAAAGACCTCACCATATTAATCGGTTGCGTCCTGATCATGGCAACCACCATGGGCATCATCATGAACGTGGCAAGCATTTTCTACCCGGTGGTTGCCGCAGACCTGGAAGTCAGCCGGGCTTCCTTCGCCCTGACAGGCACAATCACATCCCTTTCTTCCATGTTTGCGGCCTTGTTCTGGGGCTTTCTGTTTACAAAAACTGGCATCCAAAAACCGATGATTTTTGGCATTGTCGCTGCGGGCTTATGCTATTTTGGATTCCAGGCTGCCCGGACTCTGGTGCATTTTTACCTGTTGGCTGGGGTGATAGGTTTCTTGTTTGCTGGAATCTCGATTATTCCGGTCTCCACCATCATCACCCGCCATTTCTCAAGGAACACTGGTTCTGCCCTGAGCCTTGCCCTCGCCGGCAGCGGCGTGGGACCAATGGTGCTCAATCCCCTCATAAACACGCTCATCAATACACAGAGCTGGCGAACAGGATACATGCTGTTGGGAATCATTCTCCTGGCGATAGCGCTGCCATCAGCCCTGATTGTCACCCACCTGGTGCGGGACGAGATCCAGAAAGCGCCCATGAAAGCTAAAAACTCCAAGCCAACTGGCAAATCGCGCCCTCGCTTGCCGATCTGGTTTCTGGCTTTTCTCGCGGCAGCATTTCTTTCAGGCTTCACCGGAGCAGGAACCCTTTTTAACCTGCCCATCTATATGAACGATCTTGGCTTCTCCGTTGGAAAAATTTCGATAGTAGCGTCCGCGTATGCTGCTTCGATGGTGTTGGGAAAATTCGGACTTGGAATTCTATATGACCGGGTGGGCACGAAAACTGCCACCCTCATCGCAGGTCTGCTGATGACCCTCACCTGTGTATTTTTGATATTTATAAAATTTTTGCCGTTTCTGGTGTTGATGCTGGTCACTTTCGGGATTGGAATCGCGATGGGCACGGTTTCGATAACCTGGATGACCAATTACTTCTTCGGAAAACAGGAATACAGTAAGCGTTATGGCGGGGTTCAATTCGTCAACAGTCTTGGAGTCGCAACCGGCATCCCCTTTGTTACTACGCTGCTTGAGAAGGTGCCCAGTGTTACGCTGATTTGGCTTACCGTAGCTGGATTGAGCCTGCTCATGCTTGTGTTGTACATGGCGAGCATCCAGGGCAACCGAAAAACCCGGGAAGAATCCGCATCAGGTCTGATTAATCCCCACCCGTCATCGTAGGAGTGTTGGAAGGGTTTGGGGACTCCGGCAAAAAAAGTTTGACCTCTTAGGTTTCGGTTTCATTTGATCAGCGGCACGATCAAGAGCAAAGCATGTAGGGTGGGTTGGCGTCAGAGAATTTCGTCCTGTAACAACTTCGAAACAGCCAAGCACCAACCCGCTACAATTCCCCCACATCCATCATCGCGAGGAGCAAAGCGACGCGGTGTTCTTAACTCCGACACTGTCATCCTGAGCGAAGCGAAGGATCTGTCCGTTTAAGAATCAGATTCTTCGCAAAAGAGGCTCAGAATGACTCGAGTGTCAGGTTGAACCCCGAGAAAAATACCCGCGGCAGGCTGCGCAACCTCTTCGAGCACGGTGACCTGACCCACGGCTCTACTCCGTTCTCGCCGGTGTCCTCACCGAGCGAGGGGCTTGACCGCAGGTCTCCGTAGGTTTACTACCAGATTGTTGCCAGTCTGGTTTTTCCTGGCCATTGATTTGAGACCTGAAGGTCAACTGCCTTTCATGGTCAGGAGACCATGAAAGAACTAGAACAAACAAATGAACTTACCACCGGACTGGTAAAATTACTTATCATGGAAAACCGCTCTGCCACCCCGATTACAGCTGAATTAGCACATTCGCTGATGCCGCTGAGGCCGGATGATTCCTTCAAAGGCACATTCGGTAAGGCATTGGTAATTGCTGGCTCGCGCAAATACACTGGCGCGGCAGGACTGGCTATCCAGGCAGCCTTACGCAGCGGCGCTGGGCTGGTTTTTGCGGCAATCCCTGAAAGTCTCCATACTCCGCTGGCTGCCAGTATTTCGGAAGCAATCTGGCTTTTGCTGCCTGAGAAAGATGGTGCCATCACAGCGCAAGAACCACCAGACCTTGAGTCAGAGGAAAAGGCAGGCCTTTTCCCTACGGCGGGAAAAGATGCCGTTTTGGTGGGTCCCGGTTTGAACCAAACGGTAGGCACACAGGCTTTCCTGCTCGGCTTGCTGAAACACCTGCGCGAACAGGCGCCCGACCTGCCCCTCATCGCCGACGCCGAAGCGCTCAACATCCTGAGCAAGCAGCCAAATTGGCACACTCTCCTGCCAAACCGGGTCGTGCTCACTCCACATGAAATGGAATTTTCCCGCCTGACCGGACTCTCCTTGGACGAGATCCACTCCAACCGGCACGATCTCGCCGTCACCTGTGCGCAGGAATGGCGTCAGGCTCTGATCCTGAAGGGACCCAACACGCTGGTAGTCTCGCCTGAGGGGGACTGCCGCGTTCTGCCTTTTGCCAACTCGGTCCTGGCGCACGGTGGCTCTGGCGACGTGTTGGCTGGCTTGATTGTTGGTCTGCTCGCGCAAGGGCTCGCGCCTTTCGACGCAGCCACGTTGGCGGTCTGGCTGCACGCCCGCGCAGCTGAGCTGGCGCTGGCCAAGGTCGGTCACGCCGCTGCTACATTACCTTCGGATATCCTTCAGCACATTGGTCAGGCGATGAGCAGTTTGTAAAAATTTGGTCTTTTAAAGAAAATCCTTTACAAGACCCACCCCCCATCCCCCCTCCCTGCGCCAAAAGAGGGCTGGAGGGGGTTTGAGTTAGGGGCGATCGCCGGCAAAGCAAACGGCGAAGCCTGGTATCAGGGGATAGTGGAAGAACAATAAATTCCTTCTTGTATTAATCAGGTAACTGCATAGAATTAAGATAATCCCACGGGTTTCCATCTATCAGGATGGATGCGTAATAACAAGCTTGATCAATTAAATTGCTTTTCAAAGGAGAATCTTTTTATGGACACCGTTGTCATCGTGCTTTGGATTGTAGGATTGATTTTCGTGATTGTGGCACTCGTCAACATCATCAAGCGTGCTATCAAAACCAAACGCTGTACCGCCCGTACTTCGGCAGTCATAACTGACATCAAAGAAAAAGTCAGCACAAGGAATAATGTGGAGTCACACGAATATATTCCGACTATTTCTTACAGTGTCAACGGGCAGCAATTTTCAAGGGATTTTGCAAAGGCATACACCGCTGCCACCTACCACGTGGGTCAAGCCATCGAGATTATGTACAACCCAAACAAGCCAACTGAGATCAACAAGCAGGGATCGAGCAACAAGGCAGATGTCATTATTATGATCATTGGCATTGTGATCATCATCGTTGGCATCGTGATGCTTGCGGTCAATTAACAAACACAAAAATACCCTGTCTGACAACTCTCAAACAGGGTAAATTTTTTAAGACTAACACTTCACTTACGTCAGTTGGGTTCAATCCTTGAATAGCTCGAGCCCGGAGACCTGACTCATCTAAAAACTAATCCAGGAGGCGTTTTTCGCCTTCCAGGGCTCGGATGCCGGCGACGTTCTGCGAGACCTCGATCACGCCCTTGTATGCCCCCGATTCATCGCGCAGGGCAAAATAGCGGATGTGCACAAACGCTCCCTGCATCTGGATCCAAAATTCCGCCACGTCTCGCGTGCCAGCCTTGAAATCTTCGACAATCTTCTGCACCACGTGCACGCTCTGCGGCGGGTGGCAGTTTTGCACTTTGCGCCCGATGATGGCGGCGGTGCGGGTGAAGATCCGTTCCTTGCCCTGTGAAAAGTAGCGCACCTCGTCGTTTTCATCCACAAAAGTGATGTCCACCGGCAGGTTGGTCAGCAACAGGTCGATCTGCTCCGCGCTTAAAGCGCCTGTCTGTAAAGGAATCAGACCCGATGGGACTGAAGTGCTGACCTCAGGCTCGTACGAATACGAAACTGGCGCCCTGGTAACTTTTCCGGCGATTTCGTCAGCCATCTGCTGCCAGTCTTCTTCTGTAAAGAAGCTCAGGGTCTCGGGAATGAGCACTTTCTCTTCTTTGTAGATCATGTCAATAACCTGGCGCGATACTTCAGCAAACGCATTCTCCACAGAAATGACCAGGGGCTTCTGTGGCTCCAGGAGGGTCATGAATTTCTTGATCTCATTGCGAATGTCATTATCGACGCCCCACATGACCTGCATCTGACCGGCAAAGCCGTGCTTCTCCAGGATGGGGAAGATCATGTTCTCTTTTTTGTCGTAATGGTTGACCACGACGCTCAGGTTTTTGGCGTTTTGGCGCAATTGCTCCAGCACGCCAAAGTCTCCGTCAACATAGCGATGAACAAAGCCCTGGATGGATTCGATTGTGCGCGCGATCAGTTCATTTTCGGTGCGGAAATCGAAGAGGGGATGCCCAGGTTTGTTTTCGGGCGCGGGTTCGGATTCCAAGCCCGACTGGAAGACCGCAACGTGCAGGTCACACAGTTTTTGCACTTCGGTCACAGGTAATCCTTCGGCGATCACCTCCCGCTCAGCCGCGGCAATATCCTCCGCGTTTGCATTCGCGATGATATGCCCATATTCAGCTTGCAGTTCTTCGACCGTCTTGCCTTCATGCAGCATGCGGATGATGCTCTTGACCGCATCCTTGCGTTTGCTGGCATTATTGATAAATTCGCTCATAGTTCTCCTTGGTTATCTTTGTGAAGTTTTTTAGCCATAGTAAAAGTTTTGCTCATGGATGATACTCTCTGCAAAAGCGATTTTCAACTTAAAATCTAAGATCCCGTTTTGGTTCCGCATTCCGGACAGAACTTGGTGCCAGGCTCAAGCTTGGCGCCACATTCCTTGCAGAAGACTACCTGCATGATCTTTGCGCCGCATTCCGGGCAGAACTTGACTTTCTCAGGTAGCGCCACACCGCAGGATGGGCAGGTTGCCCTGACGCCTTCGCGCCAGCTTTCTTCCTTGAGCATTGCGCGATCATCCTCAGCCATCTTGGAATGCGCCCAGATCTCCTCAACCGTGCGGCTGGACTGCGCGGCTGCCATCTCAACTCCGAGGTCCGGAGAGCAACTCTTGCAGAGCCCTTTGCTCGTGTTCCAGCATTTTTCACGGCACACCCACGACGAGCAGCGCGGGCACTGGACGAAATCGCCTTTCACCTCTTCAGCCGCCCTGATGAAAGCCTGGTCGTGATCTCTCTCCCAGGTAGCGCTGCGGGCTCGCTCGCCCAGCGTAGCAGCCTTGCTAAAAACTCCACCAAACAGACCGCTGGCGGTATCCAAAGCCCCGCTGATCTTCCCGATCACATAGGGTTGGAAGGCAGTGCGATAGCCGGTTCCACAGCGGTCACACTTGAATTCAAACTGAAATCCCTCATCTGTGGATAAGTCGTCGTAATTGCTGGTGAATTCTATCTTGGTCATAAGATTCCTCCAAATATTTGGATCAGCAGCCCTTCAAAGAACAGGCTGGAAGTTAAAAAAATAATACCATGAGTCATTGGCAACATAGCTGAATTTTCACATCACACTAACCAGGAAAATGATGCCTCTCAATTCACAAAAAAACCTCACACGCTGTATTGAATTCTGTTAACCTGTCAACTATAATTTATTCATCACATTCACTATAGTAGAAAGGGTGAAATGAAAGCGATCCGCTTGCCTCTTGCCATCTTTATGGCACTCTCACTTTTCCTTACTCCTGTCGCCAGCCTGGCGCAGGCACCTACCCAAGAAATTGTTCAAAGTACACCCCCAACCGCTGGTATTATGGCGGATATTGACTGGTGTGTTGCCGGAAGCATGAATGGCTGGGATAACACCTCCAACCCCATGTACGACGATGGAACAAATGGCGACCTGTTAGCAAGGGATGGAATTTATTCGTTGGAGATGTCAATTGCCACAGCACCCGCAACTTATGAATGGAAGGCAGTCGAGTGCGGTAATTGGGGGCTTGCCTATCCATCGGCCAATTCCTGGTTCACCACAAGTGTTGCTGATCAGACAGTCACTTTCACCCTCGATACCAACGATTACAGTGCCAATGCCGGCATGGCATTGCTGCCTGCCGGCAACATTGTCAACGTCACCGGCGATGATCTGCCAACCAGTTTCACGGCAGTGGGCGACTTCCAGGGGTGGGATAACGCCAACCCTGCCACCCTGATGACAGACATGGGTAATGGTTTCCACCGCCTGGTCCACACTATTCCATTGGCAGGCAGTTACATCGGCAAAGTGGTTATCACCGGCAGTTGGGATGGCTTCGGCGCGGATGGACGCTCAACCGATGCTCCCACCATCAGCTTCACCACCACGGAGCCAAACCAGGATGTGGTTTTCCTGCTCGACAGCTTCAGCGGCCGCATGCTGATCGAACCCGCTTCCATTGGCACGGGAACCTGGTGTGTAGCCAGTAGTTTAGATTTATGGGCTACTCATAATCCACTCTACGACGACGGCACCAACGGTGATCTGCTTGGCGGTGATGGCATCTTCTCAGCTGACATAACCATTCCCACCGATGAACGTTACGAATTCAAAGTGACCAATTGCACTTGGGATCTAACATACCCATCATCAAACTCCTGGTTCATCACCACAGGGACAGACCAGGTCGTCAAACTGACATTTGACACCAACGACCACAGCGCAGATACCGGTCTGGAGATGTTCCCATCTGTCAACATCGTCCACGCCTGGGATTCCGCCAACGATTTCATCGCAGTTGGCAGTTTCCAAGGTTGGGATAATGCTAATCCGGAAACAACCATGACTTCTCTCGGACGTGGTCTTTATGGAGTGGACGCTCTCATCGAAATTCCCGGAGATTACGAATACAAAGTTGTCGTATTCGGTTTATGGGATGGCATCGGTTTCGACAATCGCTCGGTCAATGCTGCCAATATTCCCTTTACGACTTACATCGCTAATGATGAGGTGCCCTTCCTGCTGGATTACCGCACCGGGCGGGTAGGTGTCTTCCCAACTCCAGTGCCTACAGAAGCCAGCCATGACAACGAAGTCTGGTGGGATTACCTGGGTCACGACAGCCGCGATGCCATCTACCGGACTCCCGGCGGTCCGGTTACCACCGGCACCGATGTGATCCTGCGCTTGCGCGCGGCTCAGGGCGACCTGACCGAAGCCAAACTGCGCCTCTACAACGACCGCACCAACGTCCAATCCATCCTGCCCATGAGCATCGCGCACAGCGATGGCACCTACGACTGGTGGCAAGCCACCGTCCCTGCCAGCGCTGACCCGACCGTTTACTGGTATCGCTTCATCGCCATCGACGGCACCGACACCGACTACTACGAAGATGACGCCGCCCGAACCATGGGTGTGGGTGAAGCTTTTGACGAAACCCAGGACTACTCTTACCAGTTAACCGTCTATGCCCCCGACTTCGAGACCCCCGATTGGCTCAAGAACGCCATCGTTTACCAGATCTTCCCCGATCGTTTCCGCGATGGCGACCCCACCAACAACAAACCTGCCGGCACCTTCTTCTACGGCGAAGAGGGCGGCACAGTCTATCGCTCTCTCACCCAAGATTGGAACACCTACATCTGTGACCCAAGAGGGACGGATGACTGTGCGGGTACTTACAGTAAGAACTTCTACGGCGGCGACCTGGCTGGCTTGACCGACAAACTCGATTATCTGGAAAGCTTGGGCGTCACCACCATCTATCTCAACCCGATCTTCGCATCGCCCTCCAACCACGGCTACGACACCACCGATTACATGAGCATCAACGAGATGTTCGGCACCCAGGACGATTACAATGCTCTGCTCGGAGGTTTAGCCGATCGCGGCATGCACCTGATCGTGGACGGCGTCTTCAATCACGTCTCGTCCGACTCAAAATACCTGGATCGCTACGAGCGCTATCCTGAAGTTGGCGCTTGTGAAAGCCAGAATTCAGACTACCGCGATTGGTTCTATTTCACGGATGTACCTGCCGGCTCCGGTCCCTGCGTGGGCTCCGACGGCACACCCAACGCCGCCAATTACGAATCCTGGTGGGGTTACGACTCCCTGCCCAAGCTCAATTCCAGCAACCCTGAAGTGCGCGCCTGGATCTGGGATAATCAGGATAATCCCGAAACAACCGTAGCCGGTCACTGGATGCTCACCGCCGACGGCTGGCGCCTGGATGTGGGCGGCGACGTGGACCCCGGCACTATCAATGACCCCAATAATGACTACTGGGAAGGCTTCCGCGACACCGTCAAAACCGTCAACCCTGATGGCTATATCACCGGCGAGGAATGGGGCATCGCCAACAGCTGGCTCTTGGGCGGCGAGTGGGACGCGGTCATGAACTACCAGTTCAGCTCCGCCGTGCTCTCCCTCTGGCGCGACACCACCTTCACCGATAACGATCACAATCAAGGTTCATCAGCTGGCGAGCTGACACCGCTGAGCATGGAGCAGTTTGACGAACGCATCCTCAACCTGCAGGAACGCTACGCTCCTGAAGCATTCTATGCCATGATGAACCTCTTTGGCAGCCACGACACCAACCGTGCCTTGTTCATGCTGGACGAGAACACCAATACCCTGGAACCGGATGATTACCTGAATCCGGACTACGACTGGACCCCCGCGATAGAAAAACTCAAGGGCGCGGCTTTGGTGCAGATGACCATGCCCGGTGCCCCCACCATCTACTACGGCGACGAAGTCGGCCTGGTGGGACCCGTTGCCAAGGATGGCAGCGGCGTCTGGCAGGATGACCCCTACAACCGCCAGCCTTACCCCTGGCTGGATGAAACTGGCACGCCCCACTACACACACTTACAGAGCCAAACAGCACAGGATGAACTTTACGACTACTACGCCACCCTGACCGCTGCTCGAAACGAACACGTTGCCCTGCGAACAGGTGACTACCGCACCCTTTTGGTGGATGACGAGAACGTGCTCTACGCTTATGGCAGGCACGTGCCCGCCTATGGTGCTGCCATTGTCGTGATCAACCGCGGCAGCAGCCAACAACTGGTTTCGTTGAATGTGGATGGCTACTTGCCCTACCAGACAAATCTGTCAGATATGCTCAGCACTAACACTTACACCATCAACGCAAGCGGTCTGGTGGAAAACATCGTAGTACCTGCTAACAGTGGCGCTGTGCTTGTTTCCAGCGGATCTATCGCCGCACCACCTGAGCCGGTCATCGATTTGGCTGTTACTGATACGGGTGCGGATACGGTCACCCTTGCCTGGAGCGCCGCCATAAGCGCCAATGCATATGAGGTCTATCGCAGTTACTTGTCCGGTGGTGGTTATGAACTGGTGGGCGAAACCAATGAATACACGCTTACCTTTACCGATACAGGACTGACGCCAGGTCAGCGTGTTTATTACATCGTGATCGCTAAGAGCACCATCGTCGGACTGCTGAGCGGGCCTTCCAACGAAGTCACCGCCCTACCGGCATACACCATCGACTGGGCAAACCTGCAGTGGCCTTACAGCACCACACACACCATCGGCATCAACCCTACTGAGAATATTTACGGTCAGGTTTATATCGAAGGTGTAACCGAACTCCCTGGCGCTACCACTGGTTTGCTGGCGCAAGTGGGTTATGGACCTAACAACTCTGACCCACGCGGCAATCCAGGTTGGATATGGAGCGATGCCAGGTATACTGCGAATTCAGCGAATAATGATGAGTTCTTTGGTAGTTTAATACCTGAAAATGTTGGGGAATTTGATTACCTTTACCGCTATACAACCGACGGCGGTCTAACCTGGGTCTACGCTTATATTGACGGTCCGATCCCGGATGGCACGTACGATCCTACCAATGCTGGCGATCTGACTGTTACCCCCTCAACCGACCTCACTCCCCCATCTACCCCGGTTCTTTCCGTCGCCGACTGGAGCGCGTCTTCCATCTCGCTGAGCTGGACTGCCGCGATAGACAATGTGGAGGTTTACGCCTACGACATCTACCGCTCCACTGACAATATCACTTTCAACAAAATTGGTCGGGTGATGGAACCCAACCTGACCTACACTGACACCACCGTGGTGACCGATCAACTCTATTACTACTACATCATCGCGCTGGATACCAGCTTTAACCCCAGCTTGGCCTCCAATATAGTCTCTCAAACCGCCGAAGCGAAACTGGTTTATGTGACCTTTGAGATTACCGTGCCCGATTGGACACCCGGTGTCGTTTACATCGTGGGTGGACACCCCGTTGTTGGAGATTGGAACCCAGGCGCGGTGCCCATGACCATGGTCAGCGATACTATGTGGGCGTACTCAGCCAACATTCTCGACGGCACATCTTTCGAGTTCAAGATCACCCGCGGCAACTGGGAAACGGTTATGAAGGGCGCGGACGGCAATGAAGAACTTGCCAACCTGCCCATCACAGTCGACTACGGCATGGATGGCACACAGCTTTATGAATACACCGTGCTCAACTGGCGCGACCCAATCGTGATCAGCACTACACCAGCCGATGGCGCGACAGATGTACCGGTCGACACCTCAATCGTGGTCACCTGGAGCCAGGCGATGGCTACCGGTGCCTGCCCGGCAGTTTGGATTGAACCAAACCCTGCCGATCTGATCCCGGTAACCTGCAGCTTTGACACGGACAGCAACGAAATGACCATCACCCCCACAGAGAGCTTGCCATCATTGGCCACGATTGGGGTGGGTCTGACTGGTTTAGGCGACGCCGGAGGCGATACGCAGCAGGTAAGTTACCCGCTATTCTTCACGACCGAATATGTGGATCCACTGCCGTTCAAGACCTACCTGCCGCTGATCTCCCGCTAATCGATCTATATAACTTAAGCATTTGAGGCTGACCTATAAAGTCAGCCTTTTTTAATAATCGGATTGTAAACAGCGCTGCTATGGATTAGGACCGGTTTCATCTCCAACTGGGTTGAGGTTGGCAGCGTCGTTAAGCAGCTGCTGTTCAGGGCTGACGGTATCGCTCATGATCGTACCTTCCACATCGGTATACAAGGTTGCCCAATCGACACGAAGCTCATCCAGAGGATCACTGCCGCTATACATGCCGATACCCGCGCGTCCACCAGTGAGAGATGCATCTGTGCCAGTCCAAACCAGGATGCCGTTGATCGTGAAGTAGATGGAACTGCCGCGGGCAAAGACCCGCAGGGTGTTCCACTCATCTCCCTGATGAATAGCATCGGTGTAAGTCCAATTTTGAAGTGGGGTATGAACACCGCCTACGGATTTCCAAACAGAGAACATGCCACCGCGTGCGAATTGGAAAGAATAAAATTCATACCAATCTTTATAAGAATCAAGAGGATTCGGTATCCCGCGAATGAGCAGGTTATTGGCGAGGAAATCACTACCCAGGCGCTTCATGCGCGCGGAATAGTCCAGGTTTGTAAAAGTATCAGTATAAGATGCTGTAGACCAGAGGTTATCCAAACCGGAGGTATGCAAATGTTCAGGGCCAACAGACCAGTAGCCAGAATGAGCCACCCAACCAGTGCCATCTCCGTTAAACTGGGAATCAAAGCCCAGAATTGTGAAGGGTCTGTTCATAATCATCGGCAGGAAGCTTTCGTAAGACCAGCGTTCGGCAGATGTCATAAAACCGCCATTCCACCCTGCAATGGCGTAGAGCACAGGTCCAATATTGGCATAGCCAAAAGTGCGCCGACCTTCGATCATCACTGCCGGATGGCTCGTCCAGCTGCCAGCATAACCCTGAGTTGTGTCATACACCTCACAGGTATCCAAATAGATTGACCAGCCACCCCCACAGGCATAAATGCTATTCCCTA
>CAZOYK010000008.1:18498-31787 GCA_964584065.1 uncultured Anaerolineaceae bacterium
AAGCTCCAACCCCAGCCCGCGGCTCCAGCATATGTGTGACGGTATGCCAGGCACCATCGGCAGGGTTGTAGGCTTCAACATAATTAAAGTTTGGGATCCCAGAATCTCTACCACCAATGGCATAGATCTTGCCATTGGCAGCAACTCCGGCCAGATATGCCCTGGCATATGCCATGGGTGGAAGGATGGTCCAGCGTACACCAGCCGCTGCAGCCGGGTTATAAACATACGCAGCGGATTGGTAAACACCATTGGTACCCCCGAAAACATAAAGCTTACCGTTCAAAGCAGCACAGCCTGGACCGCTCAGACCAACAGGCAAAGGATCAGTGGCAATGGTGGACCAGGTGTCTGAAGTGGTGTGATAGACCTGAAGGGTAGTCAGATAGGCACCATTGTACCCGCCAGGAATATAGATATCTGTCCCAATCACTGCGGCGCAGATATTGCTGGCTGGTGTAGGCATCAGACCTGTTTGGGTGGTCCAGGAATTGAATTTGGGATCGTATTCATCGACCGTATTGGCTCTAAACGGGTCAGCAGTGATTTCACCGCCAATCAGGTATATCTTCCCATTCACTGCGGCAGCTGCCGGGCGTGATCGTCCAACCCCATTGATAGGGGCGATGCTCTTCCAACTGGGCGGCCCACTATTTACAGTACCTATCACAACAAAGGGCATACCTTGTTGGGTGAGCGTGCCTGAATCATTGGCAGGCGCCCATGCACCTGATGAGGTTGTGTACTGCAATGCATTGCCAGTGGTGGTTTGACCCAAAATTGTGATTGGCGGCGCCCATGGACCGGAAGTCCCAGTGCCATCAACCATCCAATCCAACCAGTAGGTACCCTGGGAGAGAGACACATTTACATCTGCCACAGCCGTCATGATTGGACGATTCGCGACTACTGGGGTGCTTACGCTATCCCTGTAAATGCCAGTCCAATAGGTGTCAATTATGCGGTTGGTAGTCAGATCCCCGAAGATGACTGAGCTGCCAGCATCGTTTGGCGGACCGTCCCAGATTTGCAGATAAACACCCGTGATAGTCGAAATGGGCGGGTCCGCGTATGTGCCCGTCTGATAAGTGAAGAATGTAATGTTCTCGATTTGCCAGCCACTGGACGCGGTCACTTCAAATTCATCCGCCATATGGTTACCGTAGGATAATTGGTTGCCAAACCCTAATGTGTTCATGGCAAGATCAGTTTGAAGACGGCTGGCATCCGCGCCGTTGTAGCCCCCTCCCGGATGGGTGACGAGCGGACCGTTATCCCATAAGACGACAGAGTCCACCCCTGCTTGCGGACCATAAGGGAGCGGCTTGATCCAGCTATCTGAGTTGGTCAAATCGTTTAAAACAGGTACAGGAGGAACCTGGGGAAGCTCTGGCAGTTCTCCAACTGGCAGGACGTCATCAGTTGTTGGACCTGCTCCAGTTCCGGGAGTTTGGGCATGGACCTGGCTGGCTGCTCCTGTGCCGCTGAGAGCAAGCCAAAGCATGCAAAATACGAGAATAATGTTTAAATATTTGCTGTGTGACATTCTGATCTCCCTTCTTAGAGTTGAATCACGATAGAAAAGCATCCTGGAGACGGTGTAAATGGCATGGATAATTTTGTTGAGTTGAGTTGATTTGACCTTCCCTGAGTGTTTCTCAGTTACCAATCAATCTGAAACGAGGCGTTTAAATCCTCTCAATACGATTAAATCCTTAACAAACGATCAGACAAAGGAATATATATTGGAATTGGATAAATAAAGTATAGGATATTTAATCACTGATTTCAATAGGTCACCCCCTTTCCCCAGCGAGATGGAGGGGAAACCAGTTTAGACGAGGGGAGCAGATCCTCGGCTTGACATATACCTGGACAGTCCAAACACGCTCGGAAATCCATCCGCGTCGCTTAAGCAAGAGAGGCTGACTTTAGGGTCAGCCTCTCTTAATATCCTTTTACCAATCACAGGGGGTGGCTGGAGTTCTTAAAAATCGGTTTAGTGCTCGAAGTTAGTAACCTCAAAGTACTTTTGCGCGTGCTTGCAGGCTGGGCAGACTTTGGGGGCTTCTTCGCCCTCATGGACATAACCGCAGTTGCGGCACTTCCAATAAACCTTGTGCTCGCGTTTGAAGAAATTACCGTCCTTGACCAGCTCAGCTAATGCTTTGTAACGCAGGTAGTGCTGTTCTTCGACTTCTGCGATCTCAGTGAAAGATTCAGCAATTTTGTCGTAACCTTCTTCTTTGGCAACTTTGGCAGCATTATTGTAGAGCAGGGTAAATTCCTCGTGTTCTCCGGCAGCAGCGGCTTCGAGGTTTTCCCAGGTGGAGCCAACGGAAGCGGGATAGTCCGCATCAACATGAATGGTCACAGCACCGAGGTGGCGGATAATGTGATCATAAAAAACCTTGGCGTGCTCGCTTTCATTGTCAGCTGTTTCAGTGAAAATCGCTGCCACATGCAGTAAGCCTTCTTTTTCGGCGACCTCAGCGTAAAACGTGTAGCGATTACGCGCTTGTGATTCCCCTGCAAACGAGTTCACAAGGTTTTGGTATGTTTTTGAGTCTTTAAATTCCATTTTTTCCTCTTCCTTTTTTGATTGGTTAATTGAATTTTACCCTATTCAGCAGGATTGACTTCCAGATTTTTTATCAGGCCAAAGAATTACGATCCAAGCTCCCTGAACACCAGGATTGCGAAGCACCTCTTGGAAAAATTTTGTTTTTAGACTTTTTTTCTATAGAATAGATGTGAGGCAGGCATGTTTGAAGTCAAAGGAAACTACGGCACAGCGAAAGTCTTCTCTGAAATCCGAGACGAGAAGGCGGTCGAGCAAATCCAGGTTCTGATGGATCAGCCTTTTGTTGAAGGTTCCAAAGTGAGAATTATGCCCGATTACCATTGGGGGGCTGGCTGTACGATCGGCTTTACGGCGCTTTTGCGGGACTGCGTTGTGCCGAATCTGGTTGGCGTGGATATCGGCTGCGGCATGTACGTGGAAAGCCTTGGAGTGCAGGATCTCGATCTCAAATCGTTTGATCGTTTGGTGCACGAAATACCCGCTGGCTTCAACTCGTGGAAACAGCCCGTAGAAACCGCTGCTTTCATGCGCGGGCTGCTGTGTTTCGACGAGATCAAGACCTCAGTCATCGATAAACAGGTTGGCACGCTCGGCGGAGGCAATCATTTCATTGAACTGGATATTGAGGAGAAAACTGGCGAAATCTTGCTGGTGATCCACTCCGGAAGCCGCAATGTGGGCAAACAGGTTGCGGATCACTACCAAAAATTGGCCGAAAGAACCTGCAAAGCCGATGTTCCAAGGCAGTTGAAGTACCTGAAAGGTGAGTTGGCGCAGAGATACCTGCACGACATGCGTCTGTGCCAGGAATACGCCAGCCTGAACCGCCAAACCATGGGTAAATACATCAACAAACGTTTTGGAATCGGAGGGCGCACCTTTCAGACCATCCACAACACCATCAACGCGTCCGATAACATCATCCGCAAAGGGGCGGTTTCGGCAAGAAGAGGGGAAAAACTGATCATCCCACTCAACATGCGCGACGGTTCTCTGATTTGCGTAGGTAAAGGGAACAGTGACTGGAATAATTCAGCGCCGCATGGAGCCGGGCGGCTTTACGGCAGAAAAGAAGCCATGCGAAGCTTGGATCTGCAGGACTTCAAAGCCTCCATGCGAAACGTTTTCTCAACCACAGTCGGTCGAGATACCCTCGACGAAGCCCCAATGGCCTACAAACCAACAGAGGAAATCGTCCAGGCAATCCAGGATACGGTTGCCATCGAAGCGCATATCAAACCGATCTACAACTTCAAAGCCGGGCGGGAATAAGTAAGCAAAGCGTGTCAAAATTAAAGGTCTGATCAGCTTTACTGGTCAGACCTTTATGTATTAGCCGTTTTCTTTGCAACTATGCAGCCTGAAACGCATCAACCTGGCGATAGATATTAGCGCCTTTTCTCGTTAACTGGCAGTTCGCCCAACAAGAGTGTGGGTGTGATGCCTTTATCGGTCAGGATTACCTTGGCGTTATCCTTCAAAGAGGATTCCACCATTTCAATTTGCTTCAAAGCCTGGGCATTGCCCACAAAATATTTCTCAGCCGACTCGTTAACCAATCTGATCGCCTCAGCGCGACCTTCAGCAACCTTGATGGCTGCCTCGCGTTCGCCTTCAGCCCGCTGGATAGCGGCCAGTTTTTGCTGCTCAGCCGCCTCATATTCACCGGTTGCCAACAACCGCATGGAGCGCCGTTCCTGCTCGGCGGTTTTTTGTTTGTGCATGGCTTTTTTGATGTCCTCAGGCGGATCGATCAGGCGAATTTCCACCTTGCTCACGGTCAGCCCCCACTCCACCGCGAAGCTGCCCAAAACAGCTTTAAGGTTGTTTGCAATTTTCTCCCTGGCAACCAGGCTCTCATCCAGGGTAAGGTCGCCAAACTCCTGGCGCAGGTTGGTCATTGCCAGCTGGATCACAGCCCGTTTCCAATCATCGATGTTGTAGAAAGTGCGCTTAATCGAATCTTCTTCGGCAGATGGGCGCACCCACATCACGCCATCAACCGAGATTTCCACATTATCCTTGGTGATTACGGATTGGGGCATGATATCCATGGTGTGTTCGCGGATATCCCGTACGCGGACAATTTGAAAAAAGGGCACTTGCAGTCCCAAGCCCGGTTGTACAAAACGAGTATATTTACCCAGGGTTTCCTGGATACCGCGCTCGTAGGGTCTTAAAGTAAAAATTGGCGTTACGATAGTTCTCATGTTATCTCCTAAATCTCAAACCTGATGTTTGCTCATTCTTTAAATTACTTACCAAATTTTTTCTTGTTTGCGTATTTTATAACTATATATTAGCAAACCTGTTCGATGAAGTCAATCAGGTCAGTGCTACAAAACTCCAAAAAACCAGTTACAAGCTGTAAAATCAAGCCCATGACATTAATCGGAAAACCCGGATCCAAGCAACCACTGCTCACACCGGTCCTGCGCTTATTTCTTGTAACGATGATCCTGGCTAACATCGCGGGGGCAATGTATGGCGGCTTTTTACCGCTATATTTGAAATCCCTGGGGGCAGACATTGCGCAGATTGGGGTCTTCTTCACAATTTCTCAGATTATCCCCCTCGTGTTGCAGATCCTTGGCGGATGGATCTCCGATAGCCTCGGGAGGCTGAAAAGCATTGCGGCTGGCAGTGTGTCGGGGGTGGTTTCCTACATCGCCCTGATCCTGGCCCCCACCTGGGCCTGGGTTTTCCTTGGGGAAGGTTTGGGTGCCATCACCCGTTCTCTTGTCGGCCCCAGTTTTGGCGCATTTGTTGCTGAGGAATCGCAGGAAGAGAATCGCGCAAAAGTGTATGGACTCGTCGACACCTTTTACACGATCGTTGCCATTGTAGGTCCACCATTTGGCGGCTTCCTGGTTGATCGATTCGGGTTTAAAGTGATGTTGATCGTAGCCGCTTCGATCTACACTCTTGCAACAGTTATCCGGGTCCGTATGGCAGCCAGAGCGCACCTTGAAGCTAAAACAGTTGGCAAAAAAGCCCGACTCGAATTAGGCGCGCTGAAGGTCAACCTGTCCGCGATCTTCGGCTTGTTAGTTGCTGGCGGTGTTATGACCTGGATCATCGTCACGGACGGAGTGCGGGACATCTCATTTTCTCTTTCTGGCAGCCTGATCCCGGTCTATCTCGAAGACATCGCCGGGTTAACTGCGCAAAAAATTGGTTGGTTAAGTTCCATCATGGGGATCGCAATGATGATCACCTCCTTCCCCGCTGGTCACCTGGCAGACAAACGCGGCGAGCGCCTGGCGATCGCCCTGGGAATTGCTTTGCAGTCAGTTGCGTTTTTCTTCTTTATCAAAGCCGAAACCTTTCTTGTTTATGCTATCAGTTACTTCTTGATCGGCGTTGGTTCAAGCTTGATGAGTCCGGCTTACCAATCCCTCCTCAGCAAAGTTTTGCCGCAAAAACTGCGCGGGACGGGTTTCGGACTGGTTCACTCAGGGCTGGGGCTCTTCTCTCTGCCCGCACCTGCTATTGGCGCGAGACTTTACGAGAACATCTCCCCCACCACGCCATTTTGGATCACAACAGCTGCGTCTGTTCTGGCGATTTTCCCCGCAATATTCAAATTCGAATTGACAGACAAGGATCGCCAGCACATTGAAAAAGCTGAAGCAAAGATCCTCCAGTCGGAAGAAAAAAAAAATAAGCCAGGGCGATGACCCTGGCTGTAAAGCTGCCTGCTTTGCGGAAAAATCTATCCCTTGATGAGGGTAAAGGACTGACCGCGTACTTTGTACTTGCTGTTGGCTGAGACGATCTTCTCCAGGTATTGCTCTGAGACGTCCACCGTAGTGCGGTGGTTTTGGATGTAGATCCTGCCCAAAGCCGTGCCCGGGATTCCGGCAGTGCCAGCAATCGACGCGACCACATCCGCCGGTCGCAGCCCATCCACTTTGCCGAGCCCCATCTCGAGGCGGATCATGCCTTCTTCGTCGCTTTGTTTTCCACGCACGTTGGCACGCGGCTTAACCCGACCACTGGCTTCCCGCGGTCTGCGTGAGCTCGACTCATCCCGACCGCCGCGTTCAGAGCGTTCACTTCGCGGGCGGCGTTCAGGGCGGACAGCCTTCTCGGGCAGAGGGCTGATCTCGGGGATGGGGCGCTGCTTCTCTTCTGCCCTGGCAACCTTGAGGGCTGCTGCAGCCATGTCTATCGGATCGACCCCACTGGCAACCAACGTCTCGACCAGGGCACGCTCTTCTTTGGCACGACCGCGTTTGAGCCAGGTTTCGATATTTGAAAGCAGGCTGTCAAGCCGTTTCGCCTGAATTTCTTCGATGGTTGGAACCGTCCCCTCCAGCATGACCTGGTGGGTAAACTGTTCAATCTGGCGCACCTGGCGTCTTTCGGATGGTCTGGCGAGCGAAATGGCAACGCCGGTCCTACCGGCACGCCCTGTGCGGCCGATCCGGTGCACAAAAGTTTCGGTTTCTTCGGGCAGATCATAATTGAAGACGTGCGTAATGCCTTCCACATCCAGCCCACGTGCCGCCACATCGGTAGCCACCAGCACCTTCACCTGTCCCGCTCTGAAACGTCCCATGGTGTGCTCGCGGGCTTCCTGGCTCAGATCGCCTGAAAGCGCTTCAGAGGCATAGCCGCGCATATTGAGTTCGTTGACGAGCTCGCCGGTCCGCACGCGCGTGCGGGTGAAAATCAGGGCAGTGGTGATATCTTCCATCTCGAAAAGCCGTGTCAGCACAGCCAGCTTGTCGTGTTCGTTGACGTAATAAACCCGCTGCTCGGTTGCGGCTACGGTAACCTGCTCAGATTGGATTGCGACTGGTTTGGGGTTGCGCAAGTACTTGCGCGCCATTTCGCGAATGCGGGGAGGGAGGGTTGCCGAGAAGAGCGTGGTCTGGCGTTCGTCCGGCGTGGCTGCCAAGATCGCCTCGACATCCTCCACAAAGCCCATCGAGAGCATTTCATCCGCTTCATCCAGCACGACGGTGTGTACTTCGGTCAGGTCCAGGCGACCGCGTTTGATCAGGTCCAGGATACGACCCGGCGTTCCCACCACCACTTGCACCCCGCGGCGCAGCTGGTTGAGCTGTTGGCTGTAGGACGTGCCGCCGTAGACGGTCAGCACGCTCACGCCCATGAACTGACCCAATGATTGGATCATTTCGGTCACCTGCAGAGCGAGTTCGCGGGTGGGGGCGACCACCAAGGCTTGCGGCAGGTATTGCTCAGGGTCTATGCGGTTGAGGATGGGCAGAGCGAAAGCGGCTGTTTTGCCGGTGCCGGTTTGAGCCTGGCCGGTGACGTCGCAACCTTCCTGCATCAGGGGGATGATCCCGGCCTGGATAGGGGTGGGCTGGGTGTAACCCAGCGTGGTGATGGCCTGCACCAATTCGGGGCGCAGGTTAAAATCTTCAAAATTTACAGTCATCAAAACTCCATTTTCCTAGGTAGAGCAGGCGCATAAAAAAACATGCTGTTGGCATGCCGAGCGCAACTCATTATTCTTTTTTTACTCAGGGGGAAGTCTTGATTATTCCGTACTGTTATCTGCAACGCGCTTTGCCTTGCGGCTCGGCACTCCCAAACACTACCAGCCAAACATCTGTTTTGGAACGTCCAAAACGGTCACCCAAAATAAAAGTTCTCACGCGAGAACTGCAGAAGTATATCACTGATTGTATTTCCCGGGGCGGGCTCGTACAAATTGGTTGAAAGCGCTTTTCCCCTTCCAGGAACTATCTGTTTGGCTGGATCGTGCCTGTTTAGCGTCCATTTTGTGATCTTTTCTACTGCAAAAGAGGCATTATCAATGTTGAATGCAAGTGTTCCATGGTATTTCATACAATTTGTATATAGTTAGTATAGTTTCAAGTTGAAGTTGAATTTTGTTTCCGATATAGTTAGTTAATTCGTTTGAACAAACTCGTTTTCGTTCACTTTTTCAAGTCACCAGTCGTTCAATTTAACGATTAGATTACTTATTGAAAAAATCAGTGCCTCTGATCCGCCTTTACAACTCAGGAAACTAACTCGATATCGATTTTTTAAAAGGAGAAAAATGACCAAAAGCAAGTTTTTTTCAGCTTTCCTAGTTTTCACTTCAATATTGATCGCTTTCAGCGGTCCCGGGATCGTGCAAAACGCGGTCGCCCAATCCCAAAATCCACCTGCCTTGAATTCGCAGGGGGAAAATCCCCCACCTGAACCGCTTCCCGATGTGCCGATCATCATAGACGGTGATGCGCCGCCAACTGATGAATACATACCTGATGGCGAGGTGCCGATCCAGATCGAAGGGCTCCCAACTCCTTCCCGGGATTTCCTGCTTGAGTCCGATAGTTGGATTGGGTCCATTCCCCATGGGGTCCAGTCGAATTCAGTGCAGGGTGGAAACAGCACCCAAGCATTGGTCTTACATGACAACGGTCCGATTGTCACACATCCCGGCGCTGGTTACAACGGCAACGATGCTTCCGCGCTTCAGAACGCATTAGGAATGGGTATTTTAGGATTCAGCAATTCGACTGCCACTGGTTTCAAATTGGCAGAGGACTTTACCATACCTCCAGGAAACAGCTGGGCGATTGATAACATAACGTTTTATTCTTATCAGCCTGGCACTTATAGCGACCCGCCAACATCTACCACCACCGGTCTGTATTTACAAATCTGGGACGGTTCCCCGGACGACCCTGCCAGCTCGATCCTCTTTGGAGATCTCGTTACCAACCGTCTGATCGATACCTATTGGACCGACATCTACCGTGTGTCGGATACAGGCCTGACCAACTCTGAGCGTCCCATCATGGCAGCCATTGCAGAAGTTAATGTCTCGCTCCAACCAGGAACGTATTGGATGGTTTGGGCCTCAGAAGGCTCTTTAACCTCAGGACCGTTTTCACCGCCTATTACCATCCTTGGTCAAGCCACCACCGGCAACGCCCTGCAATATTCCCCATCAAGCAGTTCCTGGGGACCCGCCAATGATTCAGGCACCCTAACCCAACAGGGCATGCCCTTTGTTATTGAGGGAAGCATGAGTGGGTGGCTTTGGGATCAGCCCATGAGTGCAACTAATACTTATGCCTATGCTAGCCAGGAGTTTCCTGATTCGCCGGCTTATAGTTCCTTTCTTTCGGATGACTTTGTGGTCGATGAAATCTGGAAAATTGATAAAATCTTTGTGCCAGGCGATGGTTGGAATGGCTTCACCTCGCTGTTAAACGCGACTGCACTTACCTGGCAAATTTATGCCGATGACGGTGGCGTCCCTGCCGGTAACCCGCATGGTGGCTCTCTACCTGTTTGGTCGGCCACATTTACTCCCACAAGTCCAAACGTGACCCTTTCAACTGGCCACACAGGATACCTTTCCAACACGCTTCTGGAGCTGACAACTCCTATTAAATTAGATCCGGGGCATTACTGGCTTCTGTTTTACCCGACGCTCGAATTGACTTCGTTTGGGCAATTTGGGCTTCATGGATCTGACACAATTAATGGAGAGATAGGTAAGTTTATTAATCCTGCCAATGGCTATGGCTACGGCGCAGATTGGATGGACTGGTATGTGTCCGGTGCACTATCACACGATATCGCCTTCAGCATTGGCGGCACAACAGGTTTCTCTTGGAAGAGCATTTCTCCAATCAACAGTGTCGGTCGCTCGCGGCCCGCAGCAGCTGTTGTCAATCGTCACATATATCTCTTCGGCGGTGAGATACCGCCAAGCGGTGGCAGAGCCGACACAGTGGAAAGGTATGATCCCTCCACTAATACCTGGACAACTCTGCCTGGAGTAATGCCTGACCCTGCCAGCAACATCTGCGCGGCTGTGATCGGCACCGATATCTATATCCCTGGTGGATATAGTGCCTCATCAACTTATCTAAACACCCTGCGGGTTTTCCACACATCAACCAACAGCTGGTCGGTGATCACAACTGATCCATTGCCAGTGGGCTTATCGGGAACGGCTTGCGCCGTGTTAAATAATAAACTCTACGCGATCGGTGGCGTGAATTCCAACGTAGCCCAGGCGTCTGCGTATGTTTACGACCCAATGGCAGCAGCCGGCTCGAGGTGGTCAACTATTGCCTCTTTGAACACCGCCGATGCTTATCAGAGCGCTGTGACGATCGGCGGAAAAATATACGTTCTGGGCGGCAATTATTGCCCAACTTGTGTTGAGGTATATAATCCGTCTGACAGTGCTTGGCATATTGTGTCCAACCTGACAGCTTCAAGAGGTGGCGCAGGGATCTACGGCATCGGAACAACTCTCTACGCCTGCGGTGGAGGTTGGAATACCTACCTTGATACCTGCGAGTCCTACGATACCACCCAGGGCTACTCTGGGGTTTGGCAAGCACACCCATCCATCATGATTGAGGGCAGGCGTACCTTTGGGCATGCCAGCATCGGACCTGTGATGTACGCGATCGCCGGGTGGAGGGGCGTTTACCTGCAAACCGCTGAGCGTTGGTCATTTGATTCCTACTTACCCATAACCATAAAGTAGGACGAATTAGTTCTTTCCACCGTCCTGTTCCTCATAAGGAACAGGACGGTTACAAAAGATCTTCACTATCTGCCTTCTCTTCCGATCCTTTTTTCCAGCAGAAATTTCCAATGTTACCCATTTTCCTTTCCTGTGAGAGTTATGCTTTATAATCGATACTAACAATCCATTAACCCAACTCTTTCATGGAGGAAAAATGAAAAAGTATTTGCTGTTAGCGGTGGCCCTGATCCTGGTAGGAGCCATGCTGGTTGGCTGTGTAACCGAAACCACGTCCGTCCTCGATAAGATCCAGAAAGCCGGAAAGGTGTCGGTCGGAACTTCCGCTGATTATCCGCCCTACGAGTATCTCGATGATGCCGGCAACAAGACCGGGTTCGACATCGAACTGATGGCCGAGATCGCCAAACGGATGGGCGTCGAGCTCGAATGGGTCGACATGCCTTTCGACAGCCTGGTAGCTGCCGTCGCCGGCGGTAAGCTGGATATGTCCATCTCCTGCTTCAACTACGACGAGGAACGCGACGAGATCGTCGACTTCTCCGAAGCTTACTACACCACCGAAGACGCTTTCGTGGTCACCAGCGCTTTCGCTGGAACGATCACCGCGCCGGAAGATGCCGCCAACTACAAAGTCGGCGTGCAATCCGGCACCGTGCAGGACGGCTGGCTGACAGATAACCTGGTCACCCCCGGGCTGCTGCCCGAAGCCAACCTCTCGCGCTATGAACGCGTGGACCAGGCAGCCCTGGATCTGGCAAACGGACGTATCGAAGTGCTGATGGGCGATTATGTGCCGGTGCAGGCATTGGTTGCCCAGAATCCCGATCTTCAGATTGTCTATCGCGGTGTACTCTCCACCGGTCCGATCAACATCGTCCTGCCCGATGGCGACGCAGCCCTCAAAGCCGAGGTCGACCGCATCATCAAGGAATTACAGGCTGAGGGCTTCATCGATCAGCTGGCAGTCAAGTATTTCAGCGAGTAAGCACTCTCGCTCGCGCATTATTCACAGATCACTACCTCAGGGGCTGCCAATTTAGCAGCCCCTGCAAAAAAGGGAGCAGCCTTTGGATTTCGGTCAGTTCCTTTCCTACATTGGCTCGGGCACGGTCCTCACCGTTGGTGTGACGCTCATCGCGCTGCCCTCGGGGTTATTAATCGGCACGCTTCTGGCGCTGCTCTACGTCTACGGCGGCAAAACAGCTGCCAGGATCATGAACCTCTACAGCACGGTCTTCAGAGGCATCCCGCCTGTGGTCTTGCTGTTTATCCTGTTTTTTGCCGTATCAAAAGGCATCAACCTCTCAGCCTTCTGGGCGGGCTCGCTTTCGCTCGGGGTGGTGAGCAGCGCCTACCAGATGGAGATCGTGCGCGGCGCGCTGCTTTCCGTCAGCGGGGATCAGCTGATGGCTGCCCGCGCGGTTGGGCTCAGCCGGCTGCAAGCCATCCGCTACGTGGTGCTGCCCCAGGCGGTCAGGCTGGCGATCCCGCCCTGGTCCAACGAAGCCGCCATCGTCATCAAAGACTCCTCCCTGGTCTATGCCCTGGGCGTTCCCGAGATCCTGCGGCGCGCGCAGCTGATCGGCGCCAGTTCCCGGCAATACCTGCTGGCCTATCTCAGCGCCGCCGTCATCTACTTCTTGCTGGTCTTTGCAAGCACCCGGCTGTTGAGCCTGCTCGAACATAAACTCAGCATCCCTTCCAACCCTTAGCCCGCGGAGTGTGCGCCATGCCTAAACCGATCCTGACCATCAAAAACCTGACCAAAACTTACGGGCAGAATGTCATCTTCCAGCATCTTGACCTGACGGTCAACGAAGGCGACACGATCGTGATCATCGGTCCGAGCGGCACCGGCAAGAGCACGCTGCTGCGCTGCGTCAACCTGCTCACCCGCCCCAATGAGGGGCAAATCTGGCTGGATGACCTCGAGATCACCGCCAAAGGCACCGATGAGGACCAGGTTCGCCAGCACATCGGCATGGTCTTCCAAAACTTCCTGCTCTTCAACCACCTCACCGCCCTCGGCAACGTCAAATTGGGGCTGACAAAGGTCAAGAAAATGTCCGACGAAGAAGCCACCGAAAAAGCCATGCGCGAGCTGAGCCGCGTTGGCCTGGCAGACCGCGCCGACCACTACCCCGGGCAGCTTTCCGGCGGGCAGCAGCAGCGCGTGGGCATCGCCCGGGCGCTGGC